>CAYRVP010000030.1:0-36746 GCA_964427845.1 uncultured Caldilineaceae bacterium | reverse complement strand
TGGAGTCGCTCTTCCTCGTGCTCGCCACGCAGAATCCAATCGAGCAGGAGGGCACCTACACGCTCCCCGAGGCGCAGGTGGACCGCTTCATGATGAAGGTGCTGGTCGATTACCCCACGCGCGTCGAAGAACGCATCATGCTTGACCGCATGACCGGGGCCGACATGCCCACGGTCTCGCCCGTCGTCACGCCCGCGCAGATTCTGCACGCGCGCGACGTCGTGCGCAGCATCTATGTCGACAGCAAGATCAAGGACTACGTGCTGGACCTTGTGCTGGCCACGCGCGAGCCTGCCGCCCACGGCATGGCCGACCTCAAGCCGCTGATTGCCTTTGGCGCATCACCGCGTGCGGGCATTGCCATGATCCACGCCGCACGCGCCAACGCTTTCCTCGAGGGGCGCGGCTTCGTCACGCCCGAGGACGTCAAGGAGATCTGCCACGACGTCCTGCGCCACCGCGTGTTGATTACCTACGAGGCCGAGGCCGAAGATGTCTCGAGCGACGACATTGTGCGCCGCATCCTCGACTTCACAACGGTGCCCTGATGATGAGCGCATGGCTGCAAAAGCTGCGGACGCCGACCATTGCCCTGGCGCCCGCCGGTCGCACCGCGCCCGCAGAGGCCGACGCGCCCGCCGGCATTACCGCCGAGCTCATGGCGCGCATCCGCCAGATTGAGCTGCGCACACGCCATTTGGTCTCCGACCAGTTCGCGGGCGACTACCACTCGGTCTTCAAGGGCGCGGGCATGGAGTTCGACGAGGTGCGCCCCTACCAGCCCGGCGACGACGTGCGCACGATAGACTGGAATGTGACCGCGCGCATGAACCAGCCCTTCATCAAGCGCTATGTAGAGGCACGCGAGTTGACGGTCATGCTCGTGGTGGATGCGTCGGCCTCGGGCGATTTCGGCTCGGCGGCACGCTTGAAGCGCGAACTGGCTGCTGAACTGGCTGCCGTGCTCGCCTTTGCCGCCACAAGCAACAACGACCGCGTGGGGCTGATTGTCTTCACCGACCAGATTGAGCTGCACATTCCGCCGCGCCGTGGCCGTCGCCACATTCTGCGCATTGTGCGCGAACTGCTGGCCTTCAAACCACAGGGGCGCGGCACCGAGATTGCCAACGCGCTCGACACGCTCAACCGCATTTACGAGAAGCGCAGCATCGTCTTCCTCATCTCGGACTTTCAGGCGAACCCCGAGTCCTACCGCAAGGCGCTCTCCATGACGGCGCGCCGCCACGATACGATTGCCGTGGACCTGAACGACCCACTCGAGTTGGCGATTGCGGACGTGGGGCTGATTGCCCTCGAGGACGCCGAAACCGGGCGCACAATGTGGGTGGATACGGCCGACCGCCAGTGGCGCAACAGCTTCAATCAAGGTGTGACTGCACACGAGGCCGCCAAACAGAGCGTGCTGCGTCGCGCAGGGGTGGACCGCATTGTGCTGGACACGCGCGACGACTATGTGCAGCCGCTCACACGCTTCTTCCAGACACGCGAGCGCCGGCAACGCAGATAAATACGACGCAAAGTCGCAAAGCCGCAGAGAAAGCGCAAAGAAGAAAAGCAGGAATGACAGAGGAAACACACTTGTCACTTCGAGGTCGCTTAACGAAAGTAGTCGTGGTTGCCCTGCTGCCCATGCTCACCACGCTGTTGGTGGCTGCGCTGGCGCACGCACAGGATCTGCCGGTCATGGCGCGTCTCGTCTTTGACGGCGCACCCCTCACCGTTGGGCAGCCGGCGCACTTCACGCTCGAGGTGATCCATCCGGTTGACACGGTGGCGATTCTGCCTGCGCTCGACGCCGCATGGTCGTCCACGGTGGAGGTGCGTACGCAGAGCGCGCCCGTTACCCGTGACAACGGCGACGGCACGCTCACGACAAGCCAGACGATTGAGGCGGCTGTATTTGCTCCGGGAACCATTGCTACGCCGCCCGTGCGCGCCGTGGTGAGCGACCGCAGCGGCGCCACCGTTAGCGCCGTGGCCGCGCCCGTGCCGATTACGGTGGACTCCGTGCTTGGCGCTGCCGATGTGGAGCCGCGCGACATCAAACCGCAGGCGACACTAAGCGGCTTCTGGGCAATGGCAGGATGGATTACAGCGAGCGTGCTGCTTCTTCTGCTGCTGGTCTGGCCCATCCGCCGCTTTGCACTACGCCGTCGCGTGCTGCGCAACCGCACGGCGCTCGAGCGTGTGCTCGACGAACTGATCGCGATTGACCAATCGCGCTTCCCACAGCAGGGGCAATACAAGGAGATGTATCTGGCCGTGAGCCATTCCGTCCGCCGCCACCTGGAGCGCGAGTTTGGCGTGGGCGCGCACGAGTGCACCACAAGCGAACTGCGCAGCGCGCTGCGTGGCCTGCCGCTTGGACCCGAAATTCCGCGCCGCTTGCTGACGCTCTTCAGCGAAAGCGACCTGGTCAAATTCGCCCAGGTAACACCCACGCCCGCCAGCGCCGACGCGCTGCTGGCCGAGGCGCGTGCGCTTTCCGTGGCGGTCTCCAAGGCGCACGCAGCCGACGTGGCGCGGCGCACCCAGATGCAGGCGCACGCGGGTGCGCCCGCGCAGGCAAGGCGGGCTTAACCATGGCTGGATTCAGTTTTCGCTTTGCTGCGCCGTGGCTGCTGGCGCTCATCCCCGCACTCCTGCTGCTGCTCTGGTGGCGGGCGCGGGTCGTGCGCGGGAGCATGGCCGCCATGCGCTATTCCGACGTGCGCGCCGTGGCCGGCGGCGGCCGCTCGCTGCGCATCCTTGCGCGCCCTCTGCTGCCCATCCTGCGCGTGATCACGCTGGGCGTGCTGATTGTGGCGCTGGCGCGGCCGCAGTGGGTGCAGGCGCGCGAGATTGTGCGCGGTGAAGGCGTGGACATCGCACTGGCGCTCGATATCTCGGGCAGCATGGCCTCGCTGGACTTTGAGCCTGCCAATCGTCTGGAAGCGGCCAAGTCC
Organism: uncultured Caldilineaceae bacterium; assembly: GCA_964427845.1. Classification (GTDB taxonomy): domain Bacteria; phylum Chloroflexota; class Anaerolineae; order Caldilineales; family Caldilineaceae; genus UBA5069. The sequence continues at coordinate 33,780 of CAYRVP010000030.1, read as the reverse complement.
GTCATCAGCAGCTTCATCGACGGCCGTACGCACGACCGCATGGGGCTCGTGGTCTTTGCGCGCGATGCCTACAACCAGAGCCCGCCCACGGTGGACCACCGCGTGCTCCAGCGACTGCTGGGCGACATGAAGCTGGCTCCCGAACTGCAAATCGATGATGGCACCGCCATCGGCATGGGGCTGGCCAACGCCGCCAACATGCTCAAGGATTCGGCCGCCAAGAGTCGCGTGGTAATTCTCGTCACCGACGGCGTCAACAACGCCGGGCAGGTGGACCCCATGACGGCCGCCGCTGCCGCGCAGGCGCTGGGCATCAAGGTCTACACGATTGGCATGGGGCGGCCCGGCCCTGTGCCCGTGCCCATGACGGATCTCTTTGGCCGCGCCGCGGTGACGATGCAGGAAAGCACGCTGGACGAGGGAATGCTCACCAGCATTGCCGAATCCACAGGCGGCCGCTACTACCGCGCCGAGAACAGCGACGTGTTGCGCCAGATCTACGACGAAATCAACACGCTGGAAAAGTCACAGTTCGAGGTGGAGACTTTTACAAAGACGCGCGAACTGGCCGCCTGGGCAATGGCTCCCGGCCTGTTCCTGCTCCTGCTCGATCTCTTCCTGCGCAGCACATGGCTGCGAGCGTTGCCGTAACAACGATAATTGAAGATTGATGATTGAAGATTGTCACGCTGCAATCGTTGATCATCAGTCTTCAATTATCGATAGGCTTCTTACCAAGTACCATATCCTTATGCTCTTCGCCCAACCGCTCTACCTCTATCTCATGCCGATTGCCGTAGGCTGCCTGACGCTGATCCTCTGGTGGGGCGAGCGGCGGCGGCGCGCGGCGTTGGCTCGCCTGGGCAACCCCGCGCTCATCGGTCGCATGACGGCGGGCGTGAACGCAAGCGGACGACGCTGGCAACGCGTTCTCTGGCTGGTGGCGGCAGCGCTGCTGATGGTGGCCCTCGCCCGCCCGCAGTGGGGCGCGAAGGTGGAGATTATTGAGCGCCAGGGCTTGCAGCTTGTGGTGGCGCTGGATGTCTCCACGAGCATGCTGGCCGACGATACCAAGCCCTCCCGCCTCGAGCGCGCCCGGCTGGAAGTCGCCGACCTTATGGCGCAGTTGCAGGGCGACGAGGTCGCGCTGGTGCTCTTCTCAGGCGCGAGCTTTGTGCAGTTCCCGCTCACAAGCGACTACGCCACGGCGCGCAAGTTCCTGGAGGTGGCCAAGCCCGGCGTCATCTCCAAGCCCGGCACCAACGTAGGCGACGCGCTGCGCACCTCGCTCAGCGCCTTCGACGCCGAATCGGGCAGCCAGAAGGTGTTGCTGCTCATCACCGACGGTGAGGCGCACGACGCCGACACGCTGCGCGTCGCACAGGAGGTAGCCGACCAGGAGGTGCGCATCTACACGATTGGCTTTGGCTCGCCCGATGGCGCGCCCGTGCCCCAGGTGGATGTCTTTGGTCGTGTGGTGGGCACGAAGCTCGATGCGCAGGGGCTGCCCGTCATCTCCAAACTGGACGAAGCCACGTTGCAGGAGATTGCACGTATTGGCGGGGGCGCCTACGCACGCGCCGAAGCGGGCGGCCAGGAACTTGTCATGCTTACCGATGCGCTCGCGCAAATGCAGCGCGGCGACATGGGCGAGAGCACCGACGTGCGCCGTATTGAGCGCTTCCAGTTCTTCCTGGCGCTGGCGCTGGCCGCACTGCTGGCTGCGACGCTCATCCCCGACACGCTGACTTCGCGCCGCACGCCGCTGGCGGCGTCGGCTGCCGCAGCCACCGCCGCACAGAGGGGCGGCTGAGATGAAGAAGCGAGACTCCCTGGCGCGCATTGCTCTGCTGGCGATTACCGCACTGACGGTCGCGGCATGCGGCAGTGTTTCGGCCGCGCGCTGGAATGGGCGCGGCAACGTGGCCTTCGACAAACAGCAATTCGACACGGCGCAAATTGCCTACGAGAAGGCAGTGGCTGTCCAGCCGGCACGCGCGCAGGCGCTCTATAATTTGGGCAACACGCAATTCCGCCAGGCGGCGCAAGAGATGGCGCAGACCACGCTGGCCGAGGCGGCGCAAGTTGCTGCTGAGGATGCAACGCTTGCGGCTGAAGCCTGGTACAACCTCGGCAACAGCCGCTTTGCCATGGCCGACTATGCCGGTGCGGTGGAAGCCTACAAGGAAACGCTGCGCCGCTTGCCCGACGACATGGACGCCAAGGTGAACCTGGAGCTTGCCCTGCTCAGGCAGCAGCAGAGCGAACCCACCGCCGAGCCGTCACCGACTCCGGAAGCGTCACCCACGTCCGAGCCAGCCGAGGAGCCATCGCCCACACCCACGCCGGAGAGCAGCGAAGGTTCGCCCACACCGGAGGCCAGCCCGTCGCCCGAGGAATCGCCCACGGCCGCGGCTACGCCCACGCCCGAGGCGACTGCAACGACAGAAGGCGCGTTAACGCCGGAAGGTACGCCGACGACCGAGGCCACCGCCACGCCCGAGGGTCAGCCATCGCCCGCGCCGCAAGGCACGCCCACCGGCCTGCCCGGCTCGCCCACGCCTGACCCGGCCACGCTGCCCCCCGGCGCAATGACCGACGCGCAGGCGCGTCAGATTCTGGAAGCAGCCACCGGCGACACGCAGACACTTCAGGAGCGACTCCAGCAGCTATTGCAGCCGCCGGACCCCTCTGTGGAAAAGGATTGGTAGGGCCGCCATGGCACTCAAGCACGTCGCCGCAGTCTGCGTGGCCTTGCTCACCCTGTTAACGCCGGCGGCAGCCTCCACCGCCCATGCGCAGATTCCCGCTCCATCAGGCGACAGCGACACCTTTGTCGAGGCCACGGTGGACAAGGTCAACCCCAGCCAGGGCGAGCAGATCACCTACATCTTCCGTTACTACCAGGCGGTGGATGGGTTGCAACTACCCGGCATGCTGGTGGGGCAGCCCGACTACGAAGCGCCCGAGTTCTCGAACTTCTGGGCTGAGGGTGAGATCGAGCAGAGTTCGACACAGACGCAACTCAACGGGCGCACCTACAATGTCAGCGAACTGCGCACGCACATCTTTCCCACCGCTGCGGGCATTATCACCGTTGAGCCTGCGCGCCTGATACTCTATGGCTTTCCCGGCGAACCGGATCGTGTTCTCGAGACGCTGCCGGTGGCCATCGCCGCGCGCGCGCTCCCTGACGGCGCGCCGGCCTCCTTTGCCGGGGCGATTGGCGATTACCGCCTCACAGCCAATGTCGACCGCACCACCGCCACTTCAAGCGAGCCGATAACGCTGCAACTGCGCCTTGTGGGCGAGGGCAATGTGCGCATGGCCCCCGCCCCACCCCTGCCTGATGTGCCCGGTTGGCGCGTACAGGAGCGCGCCAACGCTGTGCAGATTGAGGTGGTGGATGGCAAGGTGCGCGGCACCCGTACAATCGACCTGCTGCTCCTCCCCGGCGACGATGCGACCTCGCTCACGCTGCCGCCCATCGAGTACGCGTTCTACAATCCGGCCACGGCCACCTACGCCAGCGCACTGAGCGACCCAATTACGCTCACGCTGCTCGATGGTACAGGCGCGCCCGTGGCTCCGCTTGCACCCAGCGCCAAGGCGATGGTGGATACCGCCGCCAATGTGCAAGCCGCCCCTGCCGAACCCGCTGGCGAGCCCATCCCCACGCCTGCCTACACGCTGATGGCAGCACCCCTAGCGTTGCCAATGGCCACGGAGGCTGCATCATCCCCCTGGTTCTGGGCGCTTTGGCTGCTGCCGCTGGTGGCGCTTGCGGTGGGCTGGGTGGGACTGCGCAGCGCCCGCGACGCCACGGTGCGCCGCGCCGCGCGGCGGCGAACGCATGCCGGCAGCGACGCCCTGCGCGCGCTGCACGCCGGATCCAGCCCCGCGGTCGCACAAAAGGTGCTGGATGAGTACCTGACGCGTGCGCTGGGGCGCCCCGTGGGCGGTCTGACGCGTTCGGGGCGTGCCACTTTGTTGACGGAATGGGGGGTAACAGAGCCACTGGTTGTGCGCGTAGACGCCTGCTATGCCCTGGCCGAGAAGGCGCGCTTCAGCCCTGGCGATGCGCTCGACCCCGCAGAGAGCGGCCCAATGCAGAGCACCGTTGAAGCGCTGATACGCGACCTCGATCCGCTGCTGCGCGCCCAGCCGGCGGCGCGCAGTGCGACAACACCCATGCCTGCCGCATCGGCAGGAGGGGCACGATGACATCTATCCCCGCACCCCAGCCTGCGGCGAATGGCGCCGCCGCGCGCGCCAATACACGCCTGTCGCTTGCGCTGGTTGTGCTCCTGCTGATTGCCGCCCCGCTGCTTGCTGTGGGTACATTGTTGCTGCAGCAGCGGCCGCGCGCCGCAGACGCGGCCGGCGCGGCCATCTCCATGGAGGCCGCCAACGCCCTCTACGCCGCGGGCCAGTACGATGTGGCCGCGCAAGCCTATGCGCAGTTGCTGGCGCAAGGCTACGGAGGGCGGGCGCTGCTCTACAACCAGGGTGTTGCCTATTTGCAGGCCGGGGCAGCCGTCGAGGCCGTCGAGGCCCTGCAGGCGGCGCAGCGCGCCTACCCGCGTGACGAGGTAATGCGCAGCGCCCTGGCCGACGCCCAGCGGCTGGCGCGCGTCACTGCAACGCTTGACGGCCCCGCGTCCACAGATGCGGAGGCATCGCCCGCACCCGCAGCCGTTGCGCCGCGTGATGCAGGATTGCTTGCACAGGTGCGCCTGCAGTGGCTCTCCGTAACCGAGAGTGCGCTGCTCGCGCTGCTGTTGTGGAGCCTGCTGGCCGCGTTGCTGCTGGTGGCGCTCACGGCGCCGCGCCGCAGCGGGCGACGTGGCGCCGCGCTCTTCCTTGCCGCAAGCGCCGGCGTGGCGCTTGTTTTTGCGTTGCTCCTGCTTACGGTTTAGACTGCACGCTTCGCGGCAGCATCACTTGCTTGCGCATCGCAGAACGGAAAAGAACGCACGGCGCGTCTTTCAGCCTCCAACCCACTCACAGGAGAGATCGACATGACAACAAAAGCAGCCTTCACCCCTGAAGAATGGACCGACATCACGCGCGCGCCGCTCGCCGCATCGCTGCTCATCACCATGGCTTCGCCCAGCATCTTTGGCTCCATGGGCGAAATCTTCGGGGCAACCAGGACGCTCGTCGAGGGCGCGCAGCAGCCCACGGGCAACGAATTGCTCGACAGCATCCTTGCCGAATTTAAGGATCTGGAGACGGCGCGCAACGCGCAGCCTCAGATCGAATCACGCGACCCGGCTGCCATCAAGAGCGAACTCCTGGGCATCATCCAGCGGGCGACGGAGCTTATGGCGGCGCAAGGGACGCCCGAGGAAGTGGAACCGATCAAACATTGGCTCTACGAGATCGCCACGAACACCGCCAACGCCACCAAGGAAGGCGGCATCCTCGGCATCGGCGGCGTGCGCGTGAGTGACGCCGAGACGCAGGCGCTCGCTGACCTGGCCGCGCTGCTTGATGTCTCGCCCGCCGCATAAGAGCAGGTAGACACAGATGGCACAAGGAAAGGCAGATGACAATGGGTGGACTTCTTTCCCCTGTCATCTACCTCTCTTTGTGCAACTTCTGCAAATGAGCTGTTATGCAGCCACGCGTGGCGCGGATTCTGTCTCCGGCGTTACGGCGGGCTGGCTCGTCACAAACGGCTGCTTGTCCGCCATGCAAAGCAGCTTGACCACATCGCGCCCCGATGCAGCCGAAAGCTCCACGTTGCCCGCCGGCTCCACCCACTGCCCAATCATGTAGAAGTTGCGCAGGCCGGGCAGTTGCTTGTCCATCCCCTTGCCCATCATCATGCTCATCTTGCGGCTGGTAATGCTCCAGCCCGCAATGGCGCCCCGCCAGTTCTCGGTGAAGCGCTCATAGGTGGGCGGCGTCGCCACGTCCACCACCTCAACCTGCGACTTGAAGCCGGGCAGGCGCGCGTCGAGTTCGTCAATCACAATCTCCGCCACGGCATCCTGCGCGTCCTCGTAGGCTTCATTCTGGCCGTAAATGCGCTTCCAGTAGTCGTAGTCGGCGTCGAGCCAGAGAGTGATGGCGGATTTGCCGGTGGGGGCCATGCACGGATCATACGCATAATGCTTCGCCACCAGGCGCGTTGTATGTTTGCCTGCCAGAGGCTGCGGCTTGCGCATGGGAAAGTTGACCATGTGCGGAATGTCGCTCATGTCACGTGCCACGCCCAGCGAAAGCTGCACAATCGGCCCAGCAATGGGCAGCGTCTGGTAGTATTTGCGAACCTTGTCGGTGCAGTAGCGCCCTTCCAGCATGGTGAAGAGGATGTCGTAGCCATCGCACGCCGAGATCACATAGTCGGCGCGCTGTTCGGTGTCGTCCGCCAACTTCACGCCAACCGCGCGATCGCCCGCCGCCCCGCTCTCCACAAGAATGTCGGCCACGCGTGCGCGGCAGTGCAGCGCGCCACCTAGCTCCTCAAAGCGTTTGGCAATTCCCAGCGAGAACTTGAGCGAGCCGCCCAGCGGGAATCCCGCATTGCGTTTATGAAAGAGCCCCAGTGTCATCAACATGATGGTCATGGGAAAAGTCGAGTGGGCAAACTGGAAGAACTGTGGCAGCGCCTCGCGCAGGAAGGGGTCCTTGAAGCGCGCGGCGTACTCGAACATGGAAATGCCATTCCACTTGAGCACGGGGCGCAGAAACGGCAGCATCGACATGCCGAACTTGAGATTTTCCTGGGGTGTGAGCGGCATGTCAAGGGGAAGATCGATTCTGGCCAGCGCCTGCGCGCCGTCACAGAGGCCGTCGATCAGGCGACTGTCCTGCGGGTCCAGATCATGGAGATGTGTGCGAAAACGCTCGATGTCGGCATAAAAGACAAGTTCGCGGCCGTCATCGCTCTGCACGCGGATGAATTCGCTGCGGTCGTAAATCTCCTTGCCCTGGATGGCCCCGAGTTCCAGCCACATCTGGTGCGCATTGGCGGTAGGGCCTGAGCCGGTCAGATACTGAAGGCAGCCGTCCATTGTGTAGCCCTTGCGCCGCCATGATGTGCAAAGACCGCCGGGAATTGTATGCAGTTCAAAGACCGTTGCGTCGTAACCATTCATCTGCGCGTAACAGCCCGCCGAGAGTCCGGCAATGCCGCCGCCAATGATAATCACCGATTTGCGCATGCCGCCCCCATTGCTTGCCCTGGATTATCCACCAATGCTCACGCCAATCATGCGGCCACTGCCAAAGGTGGCGGCGGCGGCGGCGGCGAGGCCGAAGCCTACCTGGCGTGCACCCGAGAAGAGCAGGCAACGCTCTGCTCCGTCAGCTTGATGCCCCGGCTGACGCGCCGTCAATGTCAATCGTTTCCGGGCCATTGGGGCCGCTGAGGATCTGCAAGCGCGTCGGGCAGATCTCGACCAGCGCCCGCCAGCCGTCCTCTGCCGAGGCGGGCAAACGCGCGCTGCGTGGCCATTGCGCCGCATCCAGCACGCGTGCGCTGCCGTGGAGTTGCCATATGGGAGTGCTTACCACTACCGAGGCGTGGCTCTCGATATTGAAGAGCAGGTCGGATGTCAGCGGCAGCAGCACATAGAGCCTCAACCCGTCTGCTGCACATGCAACGGGCGCGGCCTGCAAGTCGGCCGGGCCAAAGGTGGAAAGCATGGCCTCGTCGGCAGATGCAAGCGTCTCGACCACGCGGCTGCGCAAATGAAGGAGCATCGCCACTCTTCTTCCAGCAAGGGGCGGAATGCAGCGATGCCCGCTTTATGGGGTGAGCGCCACATGCCGAGGCAGGCCGTCCTGCCGGCCCTCAGCATAGCCACCAACGCAGTGCGGCGCGACTGTCTTTGGTTATGGAAGACGGCTGCGAACAGCAAACCCCGAACAGCAAACCCCGACGCGACGGCGCAAAGACGCAAAGATTCGCAAAGAATAGCAACTACAGGAACTGCTTTCTTATTGTTGCTTTTCTTTGCGAATCCTTGCGTCTTTGCGCCTTCGCGTCGGGGTTTGCTGTTCGGCCCTCGCGTCGGGGCTAAATGAGGCCGACCTCCCGCGCGCGCGCCACCGCTTCGGTGCGGTTGGACGCGGCCAGTTTGCCAAGGATGTGATTGACGTGCCCCTTGACTGTGCCCACGGTGAGCACGAAGGTCTCCGCCACCTGCTGGTTGGATGCGCCGCGTGCAATCGCACGCAGAATCTCCAGTTCGCGCGGCGTCAGGCGGTCGAGCGGCTCGCTGAGCACCGCGCCTGCGGTGGCCGACTGGCCATCACGCAGAATGGCAAGCAGCCGCGCTGCACACTCGTCTCTGTGAGCCAGCGTTTCGAGCAGAGGCAGGAGCCGTTCCCCCTCATCCAGAAAGGTGCGCTGCAGTTTCTCGGGTTCGGCCAGGGCCAGGGCGCGACAGAGCGTCTCCAGTGCTTCAGCGCGCTGGTTGAGCACCCACAGCGCCTTGGCCTGCAGCACGCCGATCTCGACAAGGCTGCGCACGCGACCGCGCTCCTCGGCGCGCGCCTGCCATGCGTTCAGCAGTGCCAGCGCCGCACGCGGGCGGCGATCGGCCAGGTAGAAGCGCGCCAGCGTGATCTCCTCAAATTCGGGCGAATAGCCCATCTCGTCCCACGCACCCGACTCGGTCTGCGTTTGCGCCCACTGGCGTACGGCGCTGAGGTCGCCCGCTGCCAGGTCGAGGCGCGCCTGACAGGCACGCAGCCATTCGACAAGCAGGGGGCAGTTGTAGTTGCGCGCTGCCTGCATGGCATCGTCCAAAGGAGACGCACCGTCGTCACGCCGCCCCAGTGTCTGGCGCACGTGTGCGTTGATGGCCGAGGCCGATGCAAAGACAGAGACGCTGCGCGTGGGTGCGAGCACAATCGCGCGGTTGATGTAGTGTTCGGCGCCGAGCAGGTCATTGCGCTCGCGCAGGATGGCCGCCATGCCCATGCAGCCATCGGCAATGCTGGGCCACTGGCCGCCGCCATGATCGATAGCCAGTTGCAGCCCGCGCCGGTAGAGCGCTTCGGCCTCGCCGAGTGCGCCCAGCTCCAGATAGGTGTGTCCCAGGCGGAACATGGGAAAGAGAGCCATGTAGATGCTTCCCAGCGCACTGGCATAGCCCTGGGCACGTGTATACTGCGCAATCGCCTCGCTGGCGTGGCCGCCCAACTGCAGCGCGTGGCCCAGTGCATGGTGCAGCGCCGCCTGCGAAAACAGGTCATCTGGAGAGAGGGTGCTCTCTGCTTCTGCACCCAGCGCCAGCGTCAGATTGACATCCCAGCGATAGGAGGCCAGCAGGGTGCGCAGAGCGGCCAGTTCCCCGGGGACGGGATAACGATCCGGCTCGGCATCGGCGGCGCGCGATTCCAGTGCGCCCAGCAAGTTTTCGACAATTTCCTGCACACCCTCGAGTGGCCCGCGCAGGATGAGCAGCCAGCCGTTGAGTATTGCCAGGCGAGGGCGGCGCATGATCTCGGCGTGGGGTAGCGCGTCCATCCAGCGAAAGAGCGTAACCGCGTCGCCCTGCACAAGCAGTTCGTGGCCCGCGGTCGCCAACAAGTCGGCAGCGCGTGCCCAATCGTGCGCGCACAATGCATGCTCGATTGCTTCCATCACGAAGCCATGTGCGGCATACCAGCGAGCGGCGCGGCCGTGCAATTCCACCCCCAGCGTGGGAGCGGTGCGGTCGAGTTCGTCGTGCAACGCCTCGGCAAAGAGGTGATAGTAGCGATACCAGCGCTGTTCGTCATCCAGCGGGATAATGAAGAGGCCGTACGATTCGAGGTAGTTGAGGATGGCGCGCGCGCTGAGCGGCGCATCGGTGACGCTGGCCGAATGGCCGCCATCCAGGTCGCCCAGCAGGTCGTCGCACAGGGATGCGTTGAAACGTTGCAGAATCGAGGTGCGCAGGAGGAAATCGCGCACGGGCTGCGGCTGATTCTGAAGCACTTCGTCCATCAAGTAAGCGAGGACAAAGCGATTGCCGCCGGCAAAGCTGCGCAGGAAGGCGTTTGTGTCGCGCCGGCTGCGCCCCTGCAGTGACGCGCCCAGAAGCTGCAGCCCTGCCGGCCAGCCGTCGGTATTGGCCACAAGCGTGGCCACGTCCTCGGGGGGAAGTACTAGCTTGGTGCGGCGGCTGAGCATGGCCCCCGCCTCTTCCACGCCAAAGCATAGGTCGGCCGCGCGCAATTCAAGCAGCTTGCCGTTGACGCGCCAGCGATTGAGCGGCAGCGGCGGGTCGGCGCGCGTGCAGATGAGCAGATGCAGCTGCGGCGGCAGGTGCGCGACAAAGAAGTTGAGGATGTCGTGAATGCGCTGGGCGCCGATGTGGTGATAGTCGTCCAAAACCAGCACCACGTGCGCGGGTGCGTCGTTGCAGAGGGCGAGCAGCGCCTCGATCGCGTTTTCCAGCGGCGGTGCGTCGGCCGAACGAAGCTGCGCCAGCAGTTCTTCCAGCGCAGGTCCAAATGCCGCGAGCTGCAGCCCATCAAGCGCGGCCACCACATAAGTCCAGAAGCGCACCGGATCGTTGTCACTCGGGTCAAGCGAGAGCCATGCGGTATGAACAACGGGTTTGTCTGCGTTGCCGGGACAATGGGTGCGGGCTTCGGCCCATTCGGCCACAACCAGCGTCTTGCCAAAGCCGGCGGGGGCGGAAAGCAGTGTGAGGGGCACGTGCAGCGCTTCGTCCAGGCGCGTCATCAGCGCCTGGCGCGGCACATCCTGCGGACCCGCGCGCGGACGCCGCAGTTTGCTCGACAGCAAAGGGGTCGTAAAGCCAGCCATCATGCAGGCGTCACCAGAAAATCGAGTGAGGCGGGGGCGCCATGGCAGGCTGCCTGGGGGCGGACGAGCGCCGCGTCCGCCCCCAGATTGTGAAACGGGTTAGGGCGCTGCGATCTCGGCAGAATCAAAGACGCCGCCCAGGATACGCACGATCTCGTCCACTTCCTCTTCGTTGATGATGAGCGGGGGCGCAAAAGCCAGAACATTGGCCACATTGCGCGTGCGCAGGCCGCGGGCAAGGGCCATATCCGCCAGGCGCCCCGCCATGACCGCATCGGGTATGCGCGATGCCTTATCCTTGACGATTTCCATGCCGTTGAGCAGACCGCGGCCGCGCACATCACCCACAAAGGGGAATTCGAGCAGGCTCGCCAGCCCGGCGCGCAGCCGCTCACCCATGGCTTGGGCGTTCTCCGGCAGCCGCTCGCGCTCCATAATCTCCAGATTGCGCAGCCCCACGGCGCAAGCCACCGGGTGGCCCGAATAGGTGTAGCCGGTCATCCATGACTCGTTGCCGGGCGCACTCCAAATGACCTCGCGAATTGCGTCGGAGATCTGCATGCCGCCCAGTTGCAGGTAGCCCGAGGTGATCCCCTTGGCGAAATCCAGAATGTCGGGGCGCAGGCCAAAGAGTTGCGAGCCGAACCAGACGCCCGTGCGGCCAAAGCCCGTAATTACCTCATCAGCAATGATCAGCACATCGTACTTGTCGCAAATCGCGCGCACGAGCGGGAAGTAGTCGTCGGGCGGCACAATCACACCCCCTACGCCCTGAATCGGCTCGGCAATGAAGGCGGCAACCGTCTCGGGCCCCTCGCGCACAATGGCCTCTTCGAGCGCGCGCGCCGCCGCCTGCCCCACGCTCTCGCCGGGCTGCATGTCGCCCTCATAGCGATACAGGTTGGGCGCAGGAATGTGGCTGAAGCCGGGCGTCATGGGGCCGAACATCGTCTGATAGCCGGCAATGCCGGTGGCCGCCGTGGCCGCCACGGTGATGCCGTGGTAGGCGTACTTGCGCGCAATGATCTTGAACTTTTCGGTCCTGCCCAGGCGGAACCAGTAGTAGCGTGCCGTCTTGAAGGCGCTGTCGTTCGCCTCGGAGCCACCCGAGGTGAAGAAGGTGGTGTTGAGCGTGGGGTGCGCGAAGCCCGCCAGACGCGCCGCCAACTCGGACGAGGGCACGTTGGTCATACCCACGAAGTTGGAGGTGTAGGCGAGCTTGCGCATCTGCTCGGCGGCGACTTCGGGCAACTCCTGGTTGCCATAGCCGATGTTGACATTCCACAGCCCGGCCATGCCGTCGAGAATGCGACGGCCGTCGGTCGTGTGCAGATAGACACGGTCGCCGCCCTCAACCACGAGCGGGTTCTGGTGCTTGCTGGGGTGGAAGACGGGATGGAGTTGGCGCTTATCCTGTTCGAGGAGGGTGGCGGTGCGATCGTTCTGCTGAGACATGGATTGATTCCGTTTCTGCGCGGAGCCTGCCGGGCGGCAGGGCAGGGGTTGCTGCTGTTGCGCGCGTGCGCCTGGTCAGCAATGAATTCCGAATCATGATACCACACGCGCGAGGTGCAGCCCCGCCCCAGAGGCCGCACCGCGAACTCAAAAGAAACCGGGGGCTGAGAGCCCCCGGCTATCTGCGTTCGATTAGGTTTTGGTGGTCAGGTGCGCAGCAGCGTGGGCGCAACCAGGTGCTCGCGCACGGTATGCATCTCGAGCAGCTTTTGCGCCTGCTCTACAATGGCTTGCTGCACGCTCTGCGCGCCGTTGGCAGTCAACTCCGCCATGGATCGCGGCGGGCTGAAGGTGACGCGCGGCACGAGGTTGAAGAGACGCGGAAAGATCAACTGCAGCGCGAACTGGAGCACAGTTGCCATCTTCTGCTGCTCAATCGGCTGACGCCTTATCCACGCCACGGGCGAGCGCAGCGCCAGGGGCGAGACCACGCCACTGACCATAGTCACAATCACCTGTGTCTCGGGAGCTTTGTTGACAAGCAATTCAATGCTGGAGGACCAGCGCGCAATGGCCTCGCCAGCCCCGGCCGTGCAGCGGGGGTCGGGATCGGTGCGGCCGGTGGGGAAGAGGAGCAGTGTGCGCCCCTGGCGCAGCGTCTTGATACTTGCGCGCAGTGCGTTCATGCGGTCGTGTGCGTCATGCTCGCTTGAAAAGATGGCCGTGCGCGCCACGGCAGGCAGTGACGTCAGCAGCGTGTGGCGGTTGGCAAGGATGCGCAGGTCGGAGCGGTCCAGGTTGGCGGCAATCGCGATCTCGTCAAATGAGCCCGGGTGGTTCGAGACGAGCAGGAGCGGCCCATCACTGGGAATGTGTTCGGCGCCAATGACCTCGACGCCGCCTGCGAAATGGGGCAGCATCCAGCGCGCGGCCTGCATGAAGCCAAATTGCTCGGCGCGCTGGTCAAATTCGTAGCAGATGTTGATGAATCGGTCCATGGGCGCGGCCACAATCGGCTCGAGCAGCGCGCGCAGCTTGCCGTTGGGTGCGAAGCCGCGCGTGCGCAAAATGTCCTCGAGCAGGCTCTTGCGCAGGGCGAGCGGCGTCAGTGCCTCAAGTACGCTTTCCTTGATGGTGGCCGAGATGTTTTCGAGTGAAGCTTGCACTGAAGCTACCGGATTCGTGGGGAAGCTGTCTGCATTTGGGGCGATGCGGGGTTCAGTTGCGCTCAATGGTGGCTCCCGTCCAGCTTTGCCGGGTGTGTAGGTTCGGCAGAGTGGGACTCAACGCGATCGTCGTGCGAGCCGACGCGGCCAACGCGGTCGACTGATGCGACTAGGAAAACAATTCCCGGCAGAGAGTGACCTGCACTCCGCGCCGGGGCAAACGTAGGGACAACGTATGCTGCTTGACCATTATACATTGTCGCCATGCGAGGCGAAAATGAGATTTGCGAGGCGCCATTGCGCGCGCAGCGGGGAGCCGAAAGCTCCCCGCTGCAGAATTCAACTCAATTTCCCCGTCGTCCGGCCTAGGCGTTCGGGTTGGGCGCGGCGGCGCGGATCTCGGCGGGCGTCTGTTCGGCGAACTGCTCGAAGTTCTTGACGAACATACCCGCCAGCGCGCGAATCTGCTGGTCAAACGCGGCCTTGTCCTGCCATGTGTTGCGCGGGTTCAGCACCTCATCGGGCACGTTGGGCACGTGCGAGGGCACCTGCACGCCGAAGACCGGCTCTTTCACATACTCGGCGTTGTCCAGTTCACCACTCAGGGCGGCGTTGATCATGGCGCGTGTATAGCCCAACTTCATGCGGTTGCCCACGCCGTAGGGGCCGCCCGTCCAGCCCGTGTTCACCAGCCACACGGTTACGTCATGCTGTGCGATCTTCTTGCCCAGCAACTGTGCGTAGACGCTGGGGTGCTGCGCCATGAAAGGTGCGCCGAAGCAGGCGCTGAAGATGGGGCTCGGCTCCTTGACGCCGCGTTCGGTGCCTGCCACCTTGGCCGTGTAGCCCGAAATGAAGTGGTACATGGCTTGCTCGGAGGTCAGCCGCGAAATGGGAGGCAGCACGCCGTAGGCATCGGCCGTGAGAAAGACGATGTTCTTGGGGTGGCCGCCGCGCCCGTCGCGCGAGGCATTGGGAATGTGGCTGATGGGGTAGGCAGAGCGGGTGTTTTCGGTCAGGCTGTCGTCGTCCAGATTCAGGCGGCGCGTGTGGATATCAAGGCCCACATTTTCGAGCACGGTGCCGAAACGGCGCGTCGTCTGGTAGATTTCCGGCTCACCCTCAGGTGAGAGGCGAATCACCTTGGCGTAGCAGCCGCCCTCGAAGTTGAAGATGCCCGAGTCGCTCCAGCCATGCTCATCGTCGCCGATGAGCGTGCGGTTGGGGTCCGCCGAAAGGGTCGTCTTGCCCGTGCCGCTCAGGCCGAAGAAGATGGCCGTGTCACCCTTGCTGCCAATGTTGGCCGAGCAGTGCATGGGCTCGACATCCTTGAAGGGCAGGTAGTAGTTCATGGCCGTGAAGATTGACTTCTTGATTTCGCCTGCGTACTCGGTGCCACCAATCAGCACCATGCGCTTGGCAAAGTTCACAAGGATGAAGACATCCGAGTGCGTGTGATCAACTTCGGGGTAAGCGTGGAAGCCCGGGCAGTCAATGACGACAAACTCGGGGCGCATGGTGGCCAATTCTTCCTGCTTGGGCTGGATGAAGAGGTTCTTGCAGAAGAGGCTGTGCCACGCATACTGCGTGATGATGCGCACGGGCATGCGGTACTGCGGGTCGGCCCCGCTCCACAGGTCCTGCACGAAGACATCCTTGCCTTGCAGGTAGGAGGCCATGCGCCGGTGCAGTTCGTCGAAGCGATCCGGCTCTATCGGGCGGTTGACCTTGCCCCACCAGATATGCTCGCGGCTCGTCGGCTCGTCGACCACAAATTTGTCATTCGGTGAGCGGCCCGTGAACTGGCCGGTGCGCACCACCAGCGGCCCCAGGTGGCCCAGCACACCTTCGTTACGCTTGAGGGCTTCCTCGTAGAGCGCAGGCGTAGGCAAATTCCAGTATACGGTCTTGATGTTGTTGTCGAGCCCCTGGGCGTCGAGGCCGACGGGGCTGTGGTCGCGCGGGCTAAATTCCTGCATGGTGAAATCTCCTTAAGTCCAGCAATTTGGCAAACACAATACGGTCAATTGATGAGAAATGGCCATCACCTGGCGCCCGGTACGTGCCAGGCGTGTCAGTCCTCGGGCGTACGCCCGAGGTTGGAGAGCAGCAGCTCGCGGATGGAGGTCGTCTCTTTAGGCAACCTGTTGTAGAGCTTGAAGAAGAGGTCGTCGTGTGCAGCCAGCTCCTTGAGCCACTGGTCGCGGTCAACGTTCATCAGTCGATCAAAGTCATGGCTGGCAAAATCTTCCAGGCCGCGCCAGTCAATGTCCTCGTAGCGCGGCACCCAGCCCAGCGGGTTCTCGATGCTCGAGGCCCTGCCGCGCGCACGCTCCACGATCCACTTGAGCACGCGCATGTTCTCGCCGAAGCCCGGCCAAAGGAAGTTGCCATCCTCATCACGCCGGAACCAGTTGACGTTGAAGATGCGCGGCGGATTGTGCAGGTGGCGGCCAAAGTTTAGCCAGTGATTGAAGTAGTCCCCCATGTGATAACCGCAGAAGGGAAGCATGGCAAAGGGGTCGCGCCGCACTTCGCCCATCTTGCCAAACGCCGCCGCGGTCATCTCCGATCCCATGGTGGCTGCGTTGTAGACGCCGAAGGCCCAGTTGAAGGATTGGTAGACCAGCGGCACAACTGTGCTGCGTCGCCCGCCAAAGATGAAGGCCGCAATCGGCACGCCCTGGGGATCATCATATGCAGGGTCCACAGAAGGGCACTGGCTCAGCGGCGCCGTAAAGCGTGCGTTGGCGTGGGCAGCCTTGCGCCCGCAATCGGGCGTCCACTCCTGGCCCGTCCAGTCAATCAGGTGTGCGGGGGCGGTCGCGGTCATCCCCTCCCACCACACATCGCCATCATCGGTAAGGGCCACGTTGGTGAAGACCGTGTTGGCCTCGACCGAAGCCATGGCGTTGGGGTTGGTCTTGGCATTTGTGCCCGGCGCAACACCAAAGAAGCCCGCTTCGGGATTGATAGCATAGATCCGCCCGTCGGGCCCCGGCTTGCTCCAGGCAATATCGTCGCCGATAGTGCTCACATCCCAGCCTTCCTCGAGGAAGGGTCTGGGCGGAATCATCATGGCGAAGTTGGTTTTGCCGCAGGCGCTGGGAAAGGCCGCGGCGACGTAGGTCTTGTGTCCGTCCGGGCTCTTGACGCCCAGAATCAGCATGTGCTCGGCGAGCCAGCCCTGCTCGTGGGCGAGCACCGAGGCAATGCGCAGCGCAAAGCACTTCTTGCCCAGCAGCGCGTTGCCGCCGTAGCCTGAGCCGTAGCTCCAGATCGCGCGCTCCTCGGGGAAGTGGACAATGTACTTGTCGGCCGGATCGGGGCTGCAGGGCCAGGTCACGTCATGTTGGCCGGGGGCCAGCGGCATGCCCACCGAGTGCAGACAGTGCACGAAGTCGCCCTCGCCCAGCACTTCGAGCACCTGGCTGCCCATGCGCGTCATGATGCGCATGTTGACGACCACGTAGGGAGAGTCGGTGATTTGCACGCCAATGTGCGCAATGGGCGAACCAATCGGCCCCATGCTGAAGGGGATGACGTAGAGCGTACGCCCCGCCATGCAGCCGTCAAAGCGAGGGCGCAGCAACGCCTTCATCTTGCGCGGGGCCATCCAGTTGTTGGTGGGGCCGGCGTCGTTCTTGCTCAGCGAGCAGATGTAAGTGCGGTCTTCCACGCGTGCCACGTCGCTGGGATGCGAGCGGGCAAGAAAGCTGTTTGGGCGCTTCTCGGCGTTGAGGCGAATGAAGGTGCCGCTCGCGACCATCTGGTCGCACAGCAGTTGGTACTCAGCGTCTGAACCGTCGCACCAGTGCACAGCCTGGGGCTTGCAGAGCGCGACCATCTCGTTAGTCCATTCACGTAACTGCACGTTCTTGATGGTTTCGGGGGCTACATAATCCTCGATCATTGTTGTTTCCCTGTGGATTCGCTACTCATTCACGAGTGCTTTGATTCAACTTCGACGGTAAAATCAGCGCACTCGCCATTGAGTGTGTCATCCATGTGTCTCGACGCCCGCCATATAATGTCCGGTTCTATTTAGCGCTGCGCCTTGATGTAGTTCATGAGGCCATTGGTCGACGCATCGTGTGTTGCTACAGGCTCGTCCGTGCGCAGTTCGGGCAGAATGGCGGAAGCCAACTGTTTGCCCAACTCAACACCCATCTGATCGAATGAGTTGATGTTCCAGATCACCCCTTGTGCAAAGATTTTGTGCTCATACAGCGCAATCAGGCTGCCCAGCGTGTGCGGCGTCAGCAGCGGGAAGACAAAGGAATTGGTGGGGCGGGTGCCGGGCAAGCGCTTGGCGGTTGCCAGCCAATCGCGCGTTGCGGGGCTCGTGCCTTGCGGTTCAAGTGCGGGGCGCGCCTCCCCTCCACTCCGCCGCTGGCAACACGCCTCCGTCTGCGCCAGGAAGTTGGAAAGGAGCAGCGTGTGATGCTCGCCCACGGGGTTGTGCGACTGCGCCGGAGCCAGAAAATCACAGGGAATCAACTTGGTGCCCTGATGGATCAATTGATAGAATGCGTGCTGGCCGTTGGTGCCAGGCTGCCCCCAAATGACGGGCCCTGTGCTGTAGTCGGTTATGAACGCCCCCTGCTTGGTGACGCTCTTGCCGTTGCTCTCCATGTCGCCCTGCTGGAAGTAGCTGGGGAAGAAGGTCATCGTCTCGTCGTAGGGCAAAATCGCCTCAGTCTCGGCGCCGAAGAAGTTGTTGTACCAAATGCCCAGCAGCGCCATCGTTACGGGAATGTTCTGCGCATAGGGGGCCGTGCGGAAGTGCTCGTCTACGACGTGCGCGCCGTCCAGCAGTTCGGCAAAGCGCTCATAACCCACGGCAATGACAATCGACAGGCCAATCGCTGACCAAAGCGAGTAGCGTCCGCCCACCCAGTCCCAAAATTCGAACATGTTGGCCGGATCAATGCCGAAGGCCGTCACCTTCTCCTCGTTGGTGGAGAGGGCGACGAAGTGTTTGGCTATTGCCGCCTCATCACCGGCGTGGCCCAGAAACCAGGCACGCGCCGTCTGCGCGTTGGCCATTGTCTCCTGCGTGGTGAAGGTCTTGGAGGCAACCAGAAAGAGAACGCTCTCGGCGTTGACCTTGCGCAGCGTCTCGGCAATGTCGGTGCCGTCCACGTTGGAGACGAAGTGGAAGCGCATGTCGGGGTGAACATAGGGCGTGAGCGCACGCACAACCATCTTCGGCCCGAGATCCGAGCCGCCTATGCCGATGTTGACAACGTCGGTAATGCGTTTGCCCGTGTAGCCGGTCCATGCGCCGCTGCGCACGCGCTCGCTGAAGGCGCGCATCTGCGCCAGCACGCGGTTCACGGCGGGCATCACATCCTGGCCATCCACCAGAATGGGGCGATTGGAGCGGTTGCGCAACGCCACATGCAGCACGGCGCGCCCTTCGGTGCTGTTGATCCGGGCGCCGCTGAACATGGCCTCGATGGCCTGCGTCAGGCCTGCTTCGGCAGCAAGGTTGCGCAGCAGCGTCATCGTTTCATCGCTGATGCGGTTCTTGGAATAGTCGAAGAGAATGTCGCCTAAAGTGAGGGAGAAATGCGTGAACCGATCAGGCTCGTGCGCAAATTGCGTGCGCATGTGGACATCGGCCTGCGTGCGCTGGTGTTCCACAAGCGCCTGCCAGGCGGGACGCTGCGTTACGGATTTGGTGTTCGACATCGTGATCTCCCCAAGAGAAAGCCTGTTTGTGGAACCGGGCGTCTGATCTAAACTGAAACCGTTATGGGCTTCACATTTTTCTACGCAAGGGCGCAAGGTGCGCGAGGACGCAAGGAAAAACAAAAGCAGGAAATGGCCGTGATTTTCCGTCCGGCGCCTCTGGACGACAATCAAAGAGCATGATGGTGTTCCTGGTTTTGCTTTTCCTTGCGTCTTCGCGCACCTTGCGCCCTTGCGTTGAAAATGCGGCTTTCACCGCGGCATCGGTTTAGTGATTGGCGGCCATGCGACGGCGCAGGAACCACTTCCACAATTCCACGCACAGCAGCACCAGCACACCCATACCCAGCGCTATCAGCACTTCCACAAAGCCCAGCGCCTGCGTCTTGAAGATGCCCTGGAAGAAGGGCACATAGATAACCATCAGTTGCAGCAACACTGTGCTCACGAAGGCCGCCACCATGGAGGGGTTGCTGAAAAGGCCGATGGAGAAGAGCGACTGCTCAATCGAGCGCAGCCCCAGCGCCAGCATCACCTGGTTGAAGATGAGGGTGGTAAAGAGCAGCGTCTGCCAGGGGCCGGTGGGGTCGCGCTGAAAGTCCCACATTCCGACGGCAATCGCAATGATGCTCATAACCACACCGAAGACCGCAATAAAGGGCAGCATGCCCCGTCCGAAGATGCTCACCTCGGAGGAATAAGGCGGGCGGCGCATGACATTGCGCTCGGCCTTCTCCACGCCCAGCGCCAGCGCGGGCAGGCCGTCGGTCACCAGATTCATCCACAGAATTTGTAGCGGCAGCAGCGCGATTGTTGCCTCGGAGCCAAGCGAGACGCCGAAGAGCAAAGCCGCCGCAGGCCAGAGCAGCATGACGGCAATTTCGCTGGCGTTGCAGGTGAGCAGGTACTGGATGAACTTGCGGATGTTGTCGTAGACAACGCGCCCTTCCTCGACGGCGGCCACAATGGTGGCGAAGTTGTCATCCAGCAGTACCATGTTGGCCGCTTCCTTGGAGACATCCGTGCCCGTAATGCCCATGGCCACGCCAATGTCGGCCTTCTTGAGCGCAGGCGCATCGTTGACGCCGTCACCCGTCATGGCCACAATGTTGCCCTGCTCCTGGTAAATCTCGATGAGGCTCAACTTGTGCTCGGGCGAGACGCGCGCAAAAACCTGCACGTCGCGCGCGCGCTCGCGCAGTGCCTCGGGCGAAAGCGCGTCAATGTCCTGGCCTGTGAGGTAGGGAGCCTCTTCGCCGGGACGCGCGTCGGTTATGCCCACCTGCTGCGCAATGTGGCGCGCCGTGAGAGGGTGGTCGCCCGTAATCATGACAGGGCGAATGCCTGCACTGCGGCACGTGAGCACCGCCTCGCGCACTTCAGGGCGGGGTGGGTCAATCATGCCATAGAGGCCAACCAGAATCAGGTCGGACTCGATCTGCTGGACTTCCTGCTTGTTGGGCGCGTGATTCAACGTGCGCACGGCCACGCCGAGGACGCGCTTGCCCTGCGCCGCAAGGCGATTGTTGGCTTCCATGATTTGACGGCGGTGCACATCGTCCATCGGGGCCTGTACGCCCTCAATCCAGACAGAGGTGCTGCACTCGAGCAACGAGTCCACCGCGCCCTTGGTGAAGGCCACGTGCGACGCATCGCCGGTGTTCACACGCCGATCCCACACGGCACGGAGGCCTTCAGGGATGACGCTCTCGTCAGTTGGCATCGTGTGAATCGTGGTCATGCGCTTGCGCGTCGAGTCAAACGGCAATTCGTCGATACGTGGGAAGGCTGCTTCGAGTTCGTATTTGAGGACGCCATACTCTGCAGCCGCCAGGATGATGGCCCCTTCCGTTGGGTCGCCCACGGCGTACCAGTGGCTGCCCCTGAGTGCGACATCGCTCGCGCTGGCCTTCTGATGGTCTGAGCGTTCGAGTACGGCGTCGTTGCAGAGCGACCCGGCGACGAGCAACAGGTCCAGCGTCGGCATCAGATCGTCCCCTGGTGCAGCACCCGCCTCGGGGCCGCTGACGCGCACGAGACGCATACCTCCGGCGTCTTCGGCTTGCCGTAATTCCAGTGAGTGATTGGCAACGTCCAGCGCGGTCACGCTCATGCGGTTCTGCGTGAGGGTGCCGGTCTTGTCCGAGCAAATCACCGTCACCGAACCGAGCGTCTCCACGGCGTGCAACTGGCGGATGAGCGCCTTGCGCTGCAGCATGCGCTGTGCCCCCAGCGAGAGGGCAATTGTCACAACGGCGGTCAGCGCTTCGGGAATGGCGGCCACGGCCAGACTCACAGCCGTCAGCAGCATCTTCTCGAATCCCTGCCCAAGCACAATGCCCCCAACAAATATGATGACGACAAGCGCAATTGCGCCAATCGCCAGCCATTTGCCCAACTTGTCCAGCCGCTGCTGCAAGGGTGTGGCCTCTTCGATCACATCCTGGAGCATGGTGGCAATGTTGCCCAGTTCGGTCTGCATGCCCGTGCCGGTGACGAGCATCTCACCACGCCCGTAGTTGATAATGGTGCCGGCATAGACCATGTTGCGCCGGTCGCCCAGGGGCAGGCTGGTGTCGAAGACGAGGGTCGGGTCCTTTTCCACGGCCTCCGATTCGCCGGTGAGGGCGGCTTCCATGGCGCGCATGTTGAGGCTGCGCAGGACGCGCCCGTCGGCAGGCACCACATTGCCGGTCTCGAGGATGACCACGTCGCCGGGGACGAGGCTGCTTGCATCCACATCCAGTGTGCGCCCGCCACGGCGCACG
Source organism: uncultured Caldilineaceae bacterium (assembly GCA_964427845.1). Classification (GTDB taxonomy): domain Bacteria; phylum Chloroflexota; class Anaerolineae; order Caldilineales; family Caldilineaceae; genus UBA5069. Next base: position 11,914 of record CAYRVP010000030.1, on the reverse strand, counting down.
CGCACCGTGGGCACCGACATCTTCTTGAGCGCGGCCATGGACTGTTCGGCGCGGTACTCCTGCGTAAAGCCGAGCACGCCGTTGAGGATAACGATGATCAGAATGACGACCGCCTCGATCCAGTCACCCAGGAAGGCCGAAACGAGCGCCGCAGCGATCAGCAGCAGCGTGAGGATGTTGGTGAACTGTTCCAGCAGGATGGACCACGGGCTGCGCCCACTTCGCTCCACCAATTCGTTGGGGCCGTACTGCGCCAGGCGCGCTGTGGCCTCCGCGGCCGTCAACCCGCCGTCAGTGGTTCCGAGCAAGTGCAATGCGTCGGCGGCAGTCGTTTGGAACCAGATCGGCGCGCCTTCGCCGCCGGGCACATGGGTTGCAGGCAGTTGCGTTGAGGTTGCTGTGTTCGTGACGGACCCTGCCATTTGAATCTCCTGACTGCTTGTGTTCTGAATGTGTTGCGTGTACGCAGTGGACCGCAACTGGGGCTTCCTGCTCGTGAATGAACGAGTTTCACGCCGCCAATCAGTGTACCATATGCGCTCGCAGCGTGGAGGGCGGGTGCATTTGACCCCTCCCCACAGCCCAGCCAGAACCATTTGTGAATTATATCACAACCAAAATGGGGCGCTACTGACATTTGTACCCTTCCTGCGGCAGATTGTCCCGAAAGAAGGCTGTCGGTTGAAGGGTTGCGGGTTGCAGAGTCAGGCGGGGGTGGCGAGAGGCGACGTGGAGAGTTGCTTGCCGTTCTTGTCTTCTTGTCTTTGAGGGCCAGGCGTCCTTTATGCAATCTGTATGCTGCTATAGCAGCGCCATGATGCGTGGGACAAAGATCACCCCGGCCACAATCAGACTGGCGATCACAGCAAAGATCAATGCGCCTGCAGCCGCATCCTTGGCAATGCGCGCCAGATCATGGTAGGCGGGCGAAACAAGGTCGACCACGGCTTCGATGGCCGTGTTCAGCGCCTCAAGTGCCAGGATGCCGAAGATGACCATGGTCAGCAGCGCCCACTCAATGGCGCTGACGTGAAAGAACCAGGCTGCGCCATAGACAACCACGAGCGCGGCGAGTTCAATCCACCCACTGGGCTGCGTGCGCAGCACATAGGCCGCGCCGTTGAGTGCGGCGCGGTAGGCAAAGAGGCGGCCTGCGATGAAACCATCGCGCGCCGGGGCGGCAGGGGCGGGCACTACGGGGTCGACGGGGTCGACGGGGGTTGGCTTTGGCGCGGACGGCGAAGCAGTGGTTGTCATGGTTGGCTCACTCATCGTAGCGACGCATGGACAGCCCAGTCACGCCAAATGCGGTCAGGATTTCTTCCTGGCGCATCCACATAGCCGCCTCATCGGCGGGCGTGGCGTGGTCGTAGCCCAGCAGATGCAGCACGCCGTGCACCGTGAGCAGCAGCAGTTCGTTGGCCGTGCTGTTGCCGAAATGGGCCGCCTGCCTTGCGGCGTAGGGATAGGCAATCATGATATCCCCCAGCGATTCGTCGAGCAGCGCCTGCAGTTCGGGCGGTGCATCGACGATGGATGCGGTGACACTCTCGTCCTGCTCTTCTTGCGCCGCAAAGCTCAGCACGTCGGTGGGGGCGTCCACGCCGCGGTAGGCCAGATTGACGGCGCGCACCTCTTCATCGCTCGTGATGATGAGATTCAAGGAGGCCGCGTCCAGCCCCTCTGCGCGCAGCGCCGCAGCGGCCACGGCTTCAAGCGCGCCGGCATCCACGGCAGTGGCAAAGGCTTCGTCCACCTCAACATTAATAGTGCAGGCCACTGTTCCTCCGTCCGCCTGGCCTAGCCGGCCTTGTCCACCGAGATCATGGCTTCGCTCTCGGGGATTTCTTCAACGCCCGCATAGGTGCGTCCGTTGCCGTTGGGCTCCTCGGCAATGGCAAGCGCTTCGTCGGCTGTGGGCGGAAACGGCGGCGCAGCCGCCGCGGGTTTGTCAGTCGGCCGCGCAGGCTCCGGGTAGCTGATGCGTGGGTGGTGCACGCCCTGCAACACCTGCACAAAGACGCCCCGAATGGCCGCGAGATCCATGAAGGTAAGGTTTGATTCGGTGAGCTCACCCTCGGCAACGCGCTCGTCGAGCAGGCGGTTGACGAGCGTAGCCAAATCCTCACGCGTTGAGGGGCGCATCGCGCGCACGGCGGCCTCGCAGGTGTCGGCGAGTGCAAGGATGGCGGTCTCGCGACTCTGCGGCCGGGGACCGGGGTAACGGAATTGTGCCTGATCCACCGACTCGCCTGCGGCTGCGGTGCGCACGGCGCGTACGTAGAAGTACTGCACCAGCGAGGTGCCGTGGTGCTCGCGAATGAAATCATGCAGGCGGCGGGGCAGCCGGTACTTCTGTGCTAGGTCCAGCCCGTCGCTCACGTGGCTGATGATAATCTGTGCGCTGGTGAGCGGGTCCAGTTTGTCATGGGGTGATGAATCCTCGCCGATGTTCTCGGTGAAGAAGTAGGGGCGCACCGTCTTGCCGATGTCATGGTAATAGGCGCCCACACGTGCCAGCAGCGCATCGGCGCCGATGGCAGCGGCAGCGCGCTCGGCCAGGTTGCTCACAACGATTGTGTGATGATAGGTGCCCGGCGCCTTGAGCAGCAATTGGCGCAGCAGCGGGTGGGTGGGCCGGCTCAGTTCATTGAGCTGAAGCGAAGTCGTCAGGCCGAAGAGGTTGCCCAGCCCAAAGTAGCCCAGCAGTGCAATGCTGGCCGCCAAGCCGCCGTTGAGCAGCAGCACAAAGCCCAGTTGCACAATCTGCTGGTTGCTCATGGCGTCAAAGGGGAGGCGGAAGGCGAGCACGGCGAGCACATTGACGACCATTACGGCCAGCGCGGCCCACAGGAAGGCTGTCAGCCGTTCGGCTCGGCCGATCACCAAGGCGCCGGCAATGCCGCCCAGTGCGCCATAGGCCACAAGCGCAGCATTGGCATCGCTCAGGAAGAGAATGGCAAGCGCGAAGGCAACAGTCATCAGGACAGCGCTGCGCACATCCACAAGGCAGGCCACCAACATGCTGAGCGCTGCCAGCGGGTAGAGATAGGGCAACCAGTCGTGGGGCACGATCATGAATTTAGCCGCCACCAGCCACACGGTTGCCAGCACAATCAGGATCGTGAATTCGCGCACCGAGGAGGCGGCTTGGCGGCGTAGCCGGTACATGGCGCCCGTCATTACGGTGACGAGCAGGATCGAGAAGATGAAGGCGCGCAGCAGGCTCCACATATCCCACTGTTGGGCGAGCAAGCCGATTTGCTCGAGCGCCTCCACGTCTTCGGGTGAGGCGATGTCACCCGCGCGCAGGATAATTTCGCCCTGCTCGACACTGGCGGTTTGCGGAGAGACGTCGGCGCTGGCGCTCTCGCGCATGGTTTGCGTGCGCTCGACGTTGAGGAAGCTATTGGGGAGAATGAGGGGGCGCACAAGTTCGGCGGCGGCGACGGCGGCGGACTCGGTCAGATCCGCCTCGAGTGTGCTGGGGACGCGCCGCTGCGCCGTGGCCAAATCCTCTGCGCGGATTTCGTCGCGCAACAGCCTGTCAACGGCCTGGGGCATCGCGACGTCCACCTGCGCCCACTCTTCGTTACTCAGCGCCAGCAGCCGTTCGGCGGCCTCGCTGGAGAGGAGGAGTTCCTCCAGGTTGAGCAGCGCCTCCACCTGCTGGGCGTGCGTGGCAGTCGTATCGGCACGTATCGCGCCGATTTCGCCCACAAGCGTGCGTGCGATGCCCACCTGTTCACGCCGTACGGCGCCCGCAGCGGTGTCGTATTGGTCGGGCACGGCGTTGGCGGCACGCGCTCGCGCCTGTTCGGTAATGAGCGCGCTTGTGTAGGTTAGCTGCCGGGGCGCCACCACATCAAAGGGCGCCACCTGACCGGGTTTCAGGTCGATACGGCTGGCGAGCGGCAGGTTCCAGCCTAGCGCAACCGTGAGCAGCGCAGCGAGCGCGGTGAGCGTTGCCACCATCAACCCGCGTTGGAGCGTGGGGGTGGCGCGCAAGCGTGCACGTGTGCGGTTAAGCTGCCTAGGGGTCGCTGTCACAGGCAATGTTGTGTGGACAAAGGTAAATGGCAGTTCCGGGAAAGGTGGCCTCAGCCGCCCAGCAGGCGGCGCACAGTGGCGCTTACAAGCTTGCCGTCGGCGCGGCCGGCAATCTGCGCTACCAACGGCCCCATCACCTTGCCGAGTTCCCTGGGTGAGGTTGCACCGATCTCGGCGATGACGATGCGCGCCATGGCCTCAACGTCGGCCTCGGAGAGTGCCGTGGGCAGATAGGCCTCGAGCACGGCCAATTCGGCCATTTCTGCTTGGGCGCGGTCCAACGCGCCCCCCTTCTCGTATTCCAGCGCGGCCTCGCGTCGCCGCTTGGCCTCCTTCTGCACCACGGCCAGCACCTGATCCTGGCTCAGCGCGTGGTTCTCACCCGCCTTGGCCAATTCGGTCAGTGCCGTCTTGACGGAACGCAGGGTGAGTTTTTTTGTTTCGTCGCGGTCGCGCATCGCCTGTGTCAGGTCGGTGTCTATCTGCGCAGCCAGCGGCGCAGCGGCTGGTGGACCTGCAGCAGATCTGTTCGTGTCACTCATCTTGTTCCTTCTCCATCCAGTGCACGCAGATACATTTCTCAATCATGGCCGCCGGGGTCATCCTTGCTCAATTCCAGCGCCGGCTGCGGCTCCGGCAGTGAGTGGGCCAGTGCGCCGTCGTGGCTGTGCAGCGTGCGCTCATACCACGCCGCCAGGGGCGTCTTGTAGCGCAGCCCCACGATCAGAATCACCCCGGCCACACCCACCACCACAAAGAACCAGAGCAGCGGCACCGAGCCGCCGCCAATCGCCGTCGACAGGAACACCGACGGCACGCGCACGCAGAGCGTAAGCAGGAGTATCGTCAAATAGCGCACGCGCGAGAGGCCGGCCAGCGTGTAGGGAATGTCACCGACGGGCCCCAGCAGCAACAGCAGCCACACCCACACGCTGTCGCTGTGGGTCACTCTTTCCCAGCGCGCGAGGCGGTTTTCGCCCACGAGCATGACGGCAACGGGCCGCCCCAGCGTGCGCGCCAGCCACATCGCCGTCATCGCCCCCAGCAAAACGCCAATTGCGCCGTAGATGCCTCCCCACAGCGGCCCATACAGATAGCCCGCCGCCAGTTGCACCATGTAGCCGGGAATGGGCGCAATCACAATCTGCACGACGTTGAAGAGGATGAGCGCCAGGGGACCCCATACACCTGCCTTGACGACAGCAGCCTCCAGCGCCTGCTCGTCGCTGAGGAAGCTGTAGATATCGCCGCCCCAAAGCCACAGGGCCACGCCAAGCAGAACCAGCGCGACAATCAGCGCCAGCGCCGTAACCCCCCAACGCCCCTGCATGCGGGCGCGCCAATTTGTCGTTATTTGCTCTTCATTCATTGCACATGCGCCCGAGCGACAACCGTGCCGGCCCGTGCGCCCGCCCATTATACCCGCGCTTGCTCAATTGTGTAGCCTCTTGCATCGAAGATTCTCCCTGCAAGCGCGGTCGAGCCGTGAAATCGGCCTGTATTTGCGTAGCGCTCGCCAACGCACTCATGCGCGCCATAGACAATGCTGCCGAAGCGGGGCTTTGCGTATAAAATGGTGTGTATGGCATCCAATTTCCTCGACACAGCACGAATCTTTGCAAAAGCGGGCAGCGGCGGCAACGGCGTGCTCTCCTTCCGGCGCGAGAAGTTCGAGCCGTGGGGCGGTCCCAATGGGGGCAACGGCGGCCGCGGCGGCCACGTGACGATTGTGGCAAGTGAGCGGCTCAACACCCTCTACAACTTGCACCAGCAGGTCCATTATCGCGCAGAACGGGGTGGACACGGTGGCGGCGCTGACAAAACCGGCGCGACAGGCAGCGATTTGCAGATCGAAGTGCCCGTGGGCACCCTCGTGCGCAACGCCGACAGCGGAGAACTCCTTGCCGACCTGGCGGAGCCCGGCCAGAGCATCGTTGTCGCGCGCGGTGGCCGCGGCGGGCGCGGCAATGCCGCCTTCCAGACGGGGCGCAACAAGGCCCCCCACTTTGCCGAAAAGGGCGAGCCCGGCGAGGAGCAGTGGCTGACACTCGAACTCAAGCTGGTGGCCGATGTGGGCATTGTGGGCGTGCCCAACGCGGGCAAGTCCACGCTGCTCAGCGTCATCAGCGCCGCCACGCCCAAGATTGGCGCGTACCCCTTTACCACACTTGCGCCCACGCTGGGCGTTGTCGATCTGGGCGAGAAGCCCTTCGTCGTGGCCGACATCCCCGGCCTGCTCGAGGGCGCGCACGAGGGTGTTGGCCTTGGGCTGGAGTTCCTGCGCCACGTGGAGCGTACGCGCGTGCTCATTCACCTGCTGCGCGGCGACAGCCCCGACCCGTTGGGCGACTTCGAGGCCATCAATCAGGAATTGGTGCTCTTCAACCCCGCACTGGCCGAGAAGCCGCAGATTGTGGCGCTCAACAAGAGCGACCTGCCCGAAGCGCAGGCGGCGTGGCCTGCAATCGAGGCGGCCATGGCTGCACGGGGGCTGCCTGCATTCTTCATCAGCGCGGCGGCCAACCAGGACATCGAGCCCATGCTCTACAAGGTGAAGCAGGAACTGGACGCGCTGCCTAAATACTCTGCACCCCAGGACGAGCTGCGCGAGATAACCCCGCCGCCCGACGAGAAGGCCTTCTCCGTCTACAAGGTCGCCGACAACAAATATTTTGTCGAAGGCGTTGCCATTGAGCGCGCCGCCGCCATGACCAACTGGGATTACTACGAGGCCGCCGCGCGCTTCCAGCGCATCCTCAAGGCACTGGGCATTGCCGACGTGCTGCGCGAGCAGGGCGTGCAGGATGGCGATGTGGTGCGCATCGGCGACGCCGAACTGGTGTGGGGTTACGACAACGCCCTGGACGACTAGCGGAGCTGCATTCCTGCACGCACAACCACTTGTTGGGGAGCAACGCTGCATGACCGAGAGAGCAGTACGCGTCGACGCCGCTGCGCAGGAGTTGGCCGTCGGCGCACCCATTCCCGGCCCCAAGCGGCGCAAACGCATTGGCGTCTTCGGCGGCACCTTTGACCCCATTCACATCGGCCATCTCATCCTTGCCGACGAAGCCCACTTTCAGCTGGACCTCGACGTCATCTACCTCGTTCCCGCCGCCGATCCGCCACACAAGCGCGACCGCCGCCTTACACCCATTGAGCATCGCCTGCAGATGGCGAAGATCGCCACGGTGGATACGGGCTACCTGCACGTGAGCCGCATGGACGCCGACCGCCCCGGCCCCCACTACACCGCCGACATGGTGCGCTTGCTGCAACTGCAAACGGGCCACGTGGCCGACCTCTTCTTTCTCATGGGTATGGACAGCCTCGGTGACCTGCCCGGCTGGCATGACGCGCAATGGCTTGTGGACAACTGCACCCTGGTGGCCCTTACCCGCCATGATGTGACGCTGGACTGGGAGGCGCTGGAGACGGCGCTGCCCGGTGTGGGCCGCAGCGTGATCATTCTGGACATGCCTGAACTGGAGATTGCCAGCCACCTCATTCAGGAGCGGGTGCGCATGGGCCGCCCCTTCGGCAACCAGGTGCCGCCGGGCGTCGAGCTATACATTCGCCGCCACGGCCTCTATGGCGCGCGCGAAAACGGGGAGTAGGACAAAAAGTAATTGGTCATTGGTAAACTGGTAATTGGCCCGCTGGGGAGTCGACTCCCCAGCGGGCCAATTACCAGTTTACCAATGACCAATTACTTTTTGTCCTACTCCCCGTCGTTACGGCTGCTTCGCGCTCTTTGGCTGCATCAACTGCAGCTTGAGTTGCAGCAGCGCCGACTTGAATTGCGTATCGGTGATCGCCTTCATGTCGTCAGCTGTCATTTTCTCCAGATCAAAGCTGTCAAGCATGGGCGTTTCGGGGTCAAGCTTGACCTCGGTATCGGGCGTCACGCCCTTGTCCTTGAGCAGTTCCTCGTTGGGCGTCAACCAGTTGGTCACGCCCAGGCGCAGCACCGAGCCGTCGCTCAAGTCATAGGGGCGCAGCACGGTGCCAGTGCCCAGCGTATTCTGGCCCACCAGGCGCGATCGCCCATTCTGTTGCAGCGCACCGGCCAGAATTTCGCCGGCGCTGGCCGTGCCTTCGTTGATCATCGTGATCATCGGGATATCGAGCGCGAGGCCGCCCGCCTTGGCCACATGCTTGTCAAGGTTCCCCTTGGCATTGCGCTCGTAGAGCACCACCGAACCCTGCGGCAGGAACTGGCTGGCCACGTTGATTGCCTGATGCAGATAGCCGCCCGGGTTGTTGCGCAAGTCAAGTACAAGGCCCTTGAAGGCAGGGCTGTGCGCGTTGATTTCCTCGAGGGCCTTCACCAACTCTTTGTCGGTGTTCTCGGCAAACTGGCCGATTTGAAGGTACGCCAGGTCGGAGCCAGGGATGGGCGCCCAGAGCACGCTGTCGATATTGATCGTGCCGCGCTGGATCACCACGTCCACTGGCTCTGTGGCTTCGGGATGGAGCACAGTCAGCGTCACCGAGGTGCCGGCGGGGCCGCGAATCTTGCTGATGACCTGCCACTCTTCCATCCCGCCAATATCTTCGCCGTCGACCTTCCGCACAACGTCTCCCGCCAGCAGTCCGGCCGTTTCGGCCGGTGAGCCGTGGATGGGTGCAATGATGCGGAAGACCCCCTCCTCGGAGCCAACATACGCGCCGATGCCCTCGAAGGAGCCTTCGAGCGAGCTTTCCTGCTGCTTCGCCTCTTCGGGCGTGAAGAAGGTGGTGTGATTCTCGTCGCCCAGCGTGGCCAGCATGCCGCGGATGGCGCCGTAGGTCATCAGCGTGTAGTCGACCTTGTCTCGATCCACAAAATCATCGGCAACATGGTTCCACACTTCCCAGAAGACGTTGAAGCCTTCGGGCGCCTCGGCGGCGCGCACGGGGCGCACAAAGCCTCCGGCCGCCACGCCTACAACAAAGGCGGCCAGCATCCCTGCAATGACAAGCAAGGTCAATACGCCGAATCGGCGCGGGCGCTGTCCCCGTGGCGGGCGCTGCGTTTCGCTTTCGGGTGATGGGGACGATGGTTGCACGTCAAAGGCCATGGCCTGCTCCCTGCTCCTGGACTCTCTCAAACACGACGGCTCAATCAGACTGTCATGAACCCTGACTCATACGTCCACCAGCCGCCGGCGGGGCACATGCGCACCATTGTGAACAGTGTCGCAAAGAAAGGCATTTTGCACAAACTATTGACAAGGTGGGTCTCTCTGGTAGCAAATGCGGCTCAACGATTTCTCACCAGATATTCATCGCAGTTTGGCGGAGTTGACAAAAGTGCATGTTGTTTCGTAAGGTAGTAATCAAATCCAACAGGTTGCTGCGTGCGACAGCGGCGCCTCCTGCTTCCCCTCGTCATTGCCAACTCACTCCAAAGGACGCCCTATGTCGAAGGCGCCGTCAAGCGACGAACACGCGTTGCATCGCATACTGGTGGTTGACGACGACGCCGACACGCGCACCATGCTCAATCTGCGCCTGCAGCGCGAGGGCTATACCGTCATGGCGGCGGGCTCCGGCGCCGAGGCCGTGGCGAAGGTGCGCAACGAAGGCATCCCCAGCCTGGTGCTGCTCGACATCATGCTGCCCGACATGGACGGCTTTGCCGTGGCCGGCGAGCTGCGCAATGAGGCGCCCATGCCGATCATCTTTCTCTCGGCGCTCAGTGACACAGACCGCAAGGTGGAAGGCATCAACCTCTACGCGGAGGACTACGTAACCAAGCCTTTCGCCTTTTCCGAACTGCTTGCACGCATCCAGCGCGTGATGGCGCGTTCGGCGGTCGAATCCCAGGCCGACCCCGAACAGATGATCGACGAGCGCCTGCGCATCAACTTTGCGCAGAACTATGCTGTTCTTGATGACAACCAGATTACGCTGACGCCCACCGAAGTGCGTCTCATGAGCATACTGTACAACAACCGTGGCCGTGTGCTGTCAGCCGGCTTCCTGCTTGCCAAAGCCTGGGATCCGGTGAACCGCGGCACTGTCGAATCGCTCTGGGTGCACATTCGCCGCTTGCGCAACAAGGTCGAACCGGAACCCGAGCATCCCCGCTATGTTGTAACCGTGCGCGGCCAGGGGTATTGCCTTCCCCAGCGCACACGCGCCACACCCTGAACCCAAAACAGAACCTCCCGACACAACAGTGCGGTGCGCACAACGTCGGTTGGTTGCCGCGCTTGTGATTGCAGGTACAATCGCGCCTGTGATACAATCCGCGCAGGAACAGATGTGCCTCGACCTGTCCAGGTTGTCTGTCCCGGCAAGGCGCACGGTAGTCTCCACGAATCCACACTCCTCCAGGTCTCACGCACATGGCTGAGCCGTCGCAGAAGACTGAAGCGCATAGCGGCGTGCGGGGCGACATCCCCGACATCGTCATCGGCCGTCTGCCCATCTACCTGCGCACGCTAAAACTGCTTATGGAACGGGGCAGCGAGGTGACATCCAGCCAGGAGTTGGGCGATCTGCTGGGCATCTCCTCGGCGCAAATACGCAAAGACCTGAGCCACTTCGGCGAGTTCGGCAAGCAGGGCACGGGCTACAACATTCCCTTCCTTAACAAGCAGTTGGAAAAGATTCTGAAGGTGGATTGTGTGTGGCCTGTGGTGATGGTTGGCGCGGGCAACCTGGGCACGGCGCTTGCCAGCTACAACGGCTTCGAGCACCGCGGCTTCCGCATTGTCGCGCTGTTTGACAGCGCACCCGAGAAGATTGACCAGCAGATGGGTAACATCATCGTGCAACCGCTGGCGGAGATTCCTGGAGTTGTGCGCAGCACACACTGCCAGGTGGCAGTGCTGGCCGTACCGGCGGCGGCGGCCCAGGCCGTTTCCGATCTGCTGATTGAAAGCGGCATCAACAGCATTCTCTGCTATGCACCCATCACGCTCAGCGTGCCCGCCTCGGTGCGTGTAGAGTACATCGACCCCGTCATCCACTTCCAGCATATGACGTACTATCTGCTCAAGGGCTGCATTGAGGAGAGGTAGGAGTGGTTGCCCGCGCGCACGTCGAAGAAAAAGATAAAGCCGCTGGCCTCAGGCCAGCGGCTTTGTGCGTGCCAGCCCTTGGCCACGCGGGTATTGACGCAGTGTGTGCTGCACCTTGCGCACCAGCAGCAGGAAGCGCTGCTCCTCGAGGAAGGGCACCTTGAGGGGGGCCATGCGCACCGTCTCGCCGCCCAGCAAATCAATGGCCTTGCGGGCGTCGATAAACTCCTGCGCAACATTGGCCCCCTTGTATATCACGGCCAGGCCGTTGGGGCGCACCAGCGGCAGCAGGTACTCCACCAACGTATTGAGGGGCGCGACCGCGCGCGCTGTCACAAGATCGAAGCGCTCGCGGAAGGCCGGTTTCTGTCCCAGTTCCTCGGCGCGCCCCTGGACGACGACCACCTGCTGCAGCCCCAGTTGCTCCACAAGCTTGTTGAGAAAGAGAACCTTCTTGCCCGTGCCATCCACCAGCGTGAGCGTGAGATTTGGCAGCAGGATTTTGAGCGGCACGCCGGGAAAGCCTGCGCCAGAGCCCACGTCCACCAGGTGAAGGGGCCGCTTCGCACCATCGCCTAACTCGCCCGCTGTGGGCGGCCAGCCCGCCAGGCTGTCGAGGAAGTGCTTGGTCTGCACCTCCTCCAGCGCCGTGATGGCCGTCAGGTTGAAGCGCTGATTCCAGGCAACCAGCGCGCGGTAGTAGATGGCAAATTGCTCAAGCTGGTGCGCCGAAAGGGGCAACCCCAGCATGCGGCTGCCTTCGGCAAGCAGCGGCAGTTCGGGCAGGCTTTCTGCAGCGGGCAATGGTTCTGTGCTCATGGTTGCTGATTGTACCACGTGGGGAGTGGGGA
>CAYRVP010000029.1:0-36757 GCA_964427845.1 uncultured Caldilineaceae bacterium | reverse complement strand
CCGCCGAGCACGCGCTGCGCCACGTGCGCCACCATCTCCTCGGTGCGCTGCATGACGTCCTGGTAGTCGGCGTAGGCTTCATAAAACTCAAGCTGCGTGAACTCGGGGTTGTGCTTGAAGGAGACGCCCTCGTTGCGGAAGTCGCGCCCCATCTCGTAGACCTTGTCGAAGCCGCCAACGAGCAGCCGCTTGAGGTAGAGCTCAAAGCTGATGCGCAGGTAGAGATCCTGGTGGAGCTGGTTGTGGTGGGTGACGAAGGGGCGCGCCGCCGCGCCGCCATAAATGGGCTGGAGGATGGGTGTCTCCACCTCCAAAAAGCCCTCGTCGTCGAAGTATTCACGCAGCGCGCGCATGATGGCGGCGCGTGTGCGGAAGATGTCGCGCACGGCGGGGTTGGCCAGCAGGTCCACATAGCGGCGACGGTAACGCTTCTCGGGGTCGCGCACGCCCTTCCACTTGTCGGGCATGGGGCGTAGCGCCTTGCCCAGGAACTGCACCTGCTGTGCGTGCACGCTCAACTCGCCCGTGCGCGTCAGCACCAGTGGCCCGGTCGCGCCGATAAAGTCGCCCAGGTCAATCAGCTTCTTCCAGATGTCGTCATACCAGCCGACGGGCAGGTCGTCGCGCCGCAGCAGCACCTGAATGCGACCGGTGCCGTCCTCGAGGTCGACGAAACTCATCTTGCCCATGGCGCGCATGCCCTTGATGCGCCCTGTCACGGAAACGACCGTGTCGCCGGCGTTGCCCTGCTCATGCAGGGTGCGCGCCTGGGCAATGGTGTGCGTGCGTGTGACGCGCGCGGGATATGGCTCGATGCCGGCCTCAACCAGGCCGCGCAGGTTGTTAATGCGCGCCTGCTCCTGGTCATTCAGTCTCTCCGGCGCAAAGAGCGCGTGCTCGCTGCCTGGCTCATCCACTGTACCCACAAAGACCTCGGTTCCTGATTGTCAAGCTTTCGTGCGCCACTCAGCGCATGGCGTTGCGCCCATACGCCGCGGCGGCCGCGTCAGTTGATGCCCAGGATTTCGAACTCGATTTCGCCGCCGGGCGTGGTGACTTTGGTGGTGTCGCCCACAGCCTTGCCCATGATGGCCTTGCCCATCGGGCTCTCGTTGCTGATGCGACCGTTGGTCGGGTCAGCCTCGCGCGAGCCGACCAGCGTGAAGGTTTCCTCAAAGTCCGTGCCGACCTCGCGCAGAACGATGGTGTGGCCCAGGCCGACCTTGTGCTTGGGCATGTCGTTCTCTTCAATCACCTTGGCCATGGAGACGGTGGTCTCCAGTTCGCGGATCTTCCCCTCGAGGAAGCCCTGCGCCGTTTTGGCTTCGTCATAGCCGGCGTTTTCACTGATGTCACCCTCGGCCTTGGCCTCGGCAATCATCTGCGCCACTTCGCGCCGCTTGATGGTGATCAGGTATTCAAGCTCTTTCTTGACCTTGTCCAGCCCTTCGGCAGTCAGGTAAACAGGCTCTCTGTTGGCCATGGTTCTCTGTCTCCCACTGCGGGAGTCTCCTTCATTTGCCGGCTTGACGCCGGGCGCTTTCCGTCGCACAGGCTTGCGTCAACGGATACCAAAACAGGTGCGTGCGTTCTTGAGCGAGAAGTGTCCGGGGAACAAGAGTGCGGATGGATGCTGCGGGCGGCGGGCCGGCGCGTTGACGCGCATGCAAAGACACCGCCCTACCGGCGGCGTCTGCCATGAATCAACTTCCTCCCCGGCCGCCAAGTGGCGATTACGCAGCGCGAAGGCGGCAAAGCCGCCCACAAATCAATGGCCGACCTGTCTGCAGGTCGGCTCTCCTCAACTCAACCCATTCTACCCCATGTGCCGATTGCTGACAAATCCAATTTCCGCCTTTGGAGCGGTGAGCGTATGATCGATGCTGTAGACCGAATCCACCCACGCCAGCAATCCACTCACAACCACCATGCAGCCAGACGACGCAGCCGCAGCCGCAGCCGCAGCCGAATCCGCTTCAGCCAATGGAGAGTCGCGCGCTGCGGCCACTCATTTTGACCGCTTCGCGCGTTTCTACGATGACGACTACCGTGCCTATGACGATGACCTCGGGCTGATTCTCGAATTGGCAGAGGATGCAGGCGGGCCGGTTGTGGAGCTCGGCTGCGGCACGGGGCGCGTGTTGCTGCCGCTGGCCGACGCCGGCGTGGCGACGACCGGCGTGGACATCAGCCCGGCGCTGCTGGATGTGGCGCGTGCCAAGCTCGCCGCGGCGGGTCTGGCGCAGCGCGTCACCCTGGTGGAAGCCGACCTGCGCCACCCCGGCCTGCCCGAAGGCGCCTTCGCACTCGCCATCTGCACCAGCAATACGCTCATGCACCTGACCGACCCCGGCGACCAGGCAGCCGCGCTGCATGCCGCGTGCCGCTTGCTGCGCCCTGGCGGTTTGCTCATGGTCGACCTCTTCAACCCCGACATCGCGCGCCTGCTCGAGGTGAATGGCCTGATGGAACTGGCCGACCGCTGGCGCGACGATATTTCGGGCGCCGAGGTGACCAAGTGGAGCGTGCGCAGCGTGGATATTGCCGAACAGTTGCAGGAGACGCTCTTCATCTATGAGGAGACGCTTCCCAACGGCGAGACGCGCCGCACCAACTGCCCCTTCACGCTGCGCTTTTTGTGGCGCAACGAGGGCGAACTGATGCTGCGCGCGGCGGGCTTTGTGGTGGAGGATGTGTGGGGAGAGTTCGACGGCACCCCTTACGACGGCCTCAGCGACCACCTCATCTTCATTGCCCGCAGGCCATAAACGCTATTCCAGTACGCAGACGGTCATGCATTGTCGCGACAACGCAGGATGAAAATGGTTCGGTGTGTGTAGCGGAAGGCCTCCTGGCCTTCGTTGTGGTGCGCACCAAGTGAAGGCCGGGAGGCCTTCCGCTACAGGCATGCGCGGTATTTTCAGTGTGGATGCGACGGAATCAGTGGAAGTGGCATGACCAACTCCAGGAGGACATGTCTCGAAGTGCACGCAGCACTCATCTTCTCTTCAACGCGCCAGTTCTTGTTTCCAGTCTCTTCCGCACTTTCCGTCTTGCTGCGTACCAGTCGTTGTGAGGTGAAAGAATGTTCGATGAAAGCCGTTTGCCGCTGGAGCGTGCGCGCACGTGGGCGCGCCTGTTGCCGCGCCTCGAGGCCGATTGGGCCGGCGCCATGCCCGCGGCGGATTGGGCAACCTTTCGGGCGCGGCTGGAAGCCCACTTCCCCGACCTGTTCCAACTGCTTGTGCGCCTGTACGGCGGGCGCTACGACTTCTACCATCACCTCGAGCAGATTCTTGGCATGGCCGCGTCCATGTGGCGCGATCGTCCGGCTGAACTCAAGGCACTCGACGCCACGCGCGAGGCCGACGCCACCTGGTTCCAGTCGCAACGGATGCTGGGCGGCGTGCTTTATGTGGACCTTTTTGCGCGTGACCTCAAGGCGCTGCGCGCACAAGTCCCTGCGTTCCAGGCGCTTGGCCTAACCTATCTGCACCTGATGCCGCTCTTCAAGGCGCCTGATGGGGATAGCGACGGCGGCTATGCGGTAAGCGACTACCGCACGGTAAACCCCGCGCTGGGCAGCATGGACGACCTGCGCGCCCTGGCCGATGACCTGCGCGCCGCAGGCATCAGCCTTGTGCTTGATTTCGTCTTCAATCACACCTCGGACGAGCACCGCTGGGCGCGCGCCGCGCAGGCGAGCGACCCCGACTATGCCGACTACTACTTTCTCTTTGACGACCGCACCGTGCCCGACGCCTACGACCGCTCGCTGCGCGAGATATTCCCCGACAAGCACGCCGGCAATTTCACGTGGCGCGCCGATATCAAGAAGTGGGTGTGGACGACCTTCAACGTCTTTCAGTGGGACCTGAACTATCAGAACCCGGCCGTCTTCCGCAATATGGCGGCGGAGATGCTCTTCCTGGCCAATGCGGGGGCCGAGGTGCTGCGGCTGGACGCGCTCGCCTTCGTCTGGAAACAGATGGGCACAGTGAGCGAAAGCCTGCCGGAGGCGCATCTGCTGGTGCAGGCATTCAACGCCGTGGTGCGCATCGCGGCGCCGTCGCTGCTTTTCAAGTCCGAGGCGATTGTGCACCCCGATGAGGTGGCGCGCTACATCAGCCCCAGGGAGTGCCAACTCTCCTACAACCCGCTGCTCATGGCGCTGCTCTGGAATTCGCTGGCCACGCGTGAGGTGCGGCTGCTGCGTCGCTCCATGAGCCACCGCTTTGCGATTGACCCCGCCTGCGCCTGGGTCAACTACGTGCGCTGCCATGATGACATCGGCTGGACCTTTGATGACACCGATGCCGCGCAACTGGGCATCAACGGCTACGACCACCGCCGCTTCCTCAATGAATTCTACACGGGGCGCTTCCCCGGCAGCTTTGCGCGCGGCCTGCCCTTTCAGGAGAACCCGCGCACGGGCGATGCGCGCATCTCGGGGTCGCTGGCGTCGCTTGCGGGCCTCGAGCGCGCGCTGCAATTGGACGACGCCGGCGAAATCGAGCTGGCCATCCGCCGCATTGTGCTCCTGCATGCGGTGATTCTCAGCATCGGCGGCATCCCGCTGCTCTATTTGGGCGACGAAGTGGGGTGGCTGAATGACTACAGTTTCCGCAATGACCCGGTAAAGTCAGGCGACAGTCGCTGGGTGCATCGCCCGCGCATTGACGCAGCCAGGCTGGCGCGCGGCGCCGACCCCGCCACGCTGGAGGGACGCATCTACGCCCGACTCCACCATTTGATCCAGATGCGCGTGCAGACGGCGGCTTTCGCGGGCAACGCCATGCAGGTGCTGCCGCTGGGCAACGACCACGTCTTCGGCTTTGTGCGCGCACACGCGACCGGTGTGGATGGGGGCGGGCGGGTCATGGTTTTGGTGAACTTCAGTGAGGGGTCGCAGGCGGTGCAGGCCAACGACCTGCGCGTCTACGGCCTGGGCTACCGCTTCACCGACCTCATGAGTGGTTCGCCGCTTGTGCTGGGCGATGCGGATGTGGTGATGGAGCCATATCAGGTGTTGTGGCTGGCGGGGGAGGGGTGAACCCAGAGCCGGCCCTGAGGGGCAGGCACGCACCCGGATTCCTGAGTCAACCCATTCTCTCACGCGAAAGGGGCCTCCCGTCGAAACGGGGGGCCCCTTTTTGATGCGCGATGGCTCTTGACAGCATGCTCATTCGGATGTATGTTAGTGCCCACTAAATAAAAGATTGCCCATGTAAAAGTATTGACTCAGTCGAAGCGAACTACCGTCCGTCGACGGCATCGCGCATCTCGGAATCGCGAGGATCCATGATACACGAATACTTCCGCAAATTGATGAGCCGTCGCGAACTCCTGCATTGGGGCGTAGGCACAGGTGCGAGCCTTACAGCGCTCAGTCTCGTCCCCAGCGCAGCCACACAGGCGCAGAGCATCGCCTCTGCGGAGCACACCGCTCATGCAGGTGCTATCCAGCAAGAGCCTCCGGCGCAGGCTATGGATCACGCACACGGGGGATCGATGCTCGTGGGCAGCGTTGACCACGCCCGCAACGGCTTTGACCCCATGCGCATGCTGGTGGACTGGGACTATGGCGTCGTGAGCACACTGCCAAACGGGCAGCGGTTGCGCGAATACGAGATATTTGCGGGCGACAAGGAAATCGAGATTGCACCGGGCATCTTCTTCCCCGCCTGGACTTACAACGCCCGCGTGCCCGGCCCCAGCCTGCGCGCCACCGAGGGCGACCGCATCCGCATCCGCTTCTACAACGGCAGCAGCCATCCCCACACGCTGCACTTCCACGGCGTCCACCCCGCCGAAATGGACGGTGTCACCGGCATCGGTGCGGGCGAGATCCAGCCGGGGCACGACACCATCTATGAGTTTGATGCAATTCCCTTTGGTTGCCATCTCTATCACTGTCACGCCGCCCCCCTCAAGCGCCACATCCACAAGGGTTTGTATGGGGCGTTTGTCGTGGACCCCAGGGAGGGTCGGCCCCCGGCGCGCGAGTTCATGATGATCATGAACGCATTCGACACGAACTTCGACAACGAGAATGAGGTCTACGCCGTCAATACCGTAGGCCACGAGTTCGCCCGCCGCCCGATCCCGATCGTGGTGGATGAGATGGTGCGGCTGTACCTCATCAACATCACCGAGTTTGATCCCATCAACTCGATTCACCTGCACGCCGAGTTCTTCAACTATTACGACCACGGCACGACGCTGGAGCCAACACACCGCACGGTGGACACGATCATGCAATGCCAGGCGCAGCGGGGATTTCTGGAATTCAGTTACCGTTGGCCGGGGCTCTACATGTTCCACGCCCACCAGAGCGAGTTCGCCGAACTGGGCTGGATGGGCTTCTTCAAGGCTGTCGCGGCCGCGGACATGCCCACGGCGCTTGCCGAAGCGGATGTCGATGCGGACTGGGACGAACGGGGCCGGCTGGCGAATACCGTGGTCTTTGGCACCAAGGAGGTCGTGCGATGAGCGCAGAGACACAAGCGGAACCCGTAGCGGCGGCCTCGCCCGCCGCACGCAACGCCGGTATCTCCTGGTTGCTGGGGCTGATTCCACTGCTCCTGCTGGGCGCGGTGCTGGCGTGGATCGTCGTAACGGGCGCAGGCTTGCGCTCACTGGCGGGTCCGCCGATCGAGCATTTGACCGTTGCGCGCATAACGCTGCCCGAGGCGGGGCTGATCCGCGTCGAGGTTGTCAACGATGGGCCGCAACCCATTACCATTGCGCAGCTTATGGTCGACGACGCGTGGTGGCAGTACAGCGCTGATCCATCCAGCACGTTGCCGCGCTTCGGACGCGCCGTCTTTACAATTCCCTATCCCTGGGTGCAGGACGAGGCGCACGTCGTGCGTCTTGTCACGTCGCTTGGCGGCACCTTTGATGCGCCGATAGATGCGGCCGTGCTTTCGCCGCAGCCATCGGCGACGCTATTCTGGCGTTTTGGCCTGGTTGGGATCTACGTTGGGGTCGTGCCTGTGCTGCTGGGCATGCTTTGGTATCCGTTGCTGCGCCGCATGGGCACGCGCGGCATGTCGTTTGTTCTGGCGTTGACGGTGGGCCTGCTGCTCTATCTGGCGGTCGCCACCTGGCTTGATGCGATGGAGTTTGCAGCCGCATTGCCGGCCTTCTGGCAGGGTGTGCCGCTGGTTGCCTTTGTGGCGTTGGCGACATTAGGCGTACTGCTGGCGGTGGGGAGTGCGCGCCGGGGCGGCGACCGCAGCCCGCTCCAGGTCGCCTATCTGATCGCGCTGGGGATTGGCCTGCACAACCTGGGCGAGGGGTTGGCGATTGGAGCGGCCTTCACCTTGGGCGAGGCGGCGCTAGGCTCGTTCCTGGTGCTTGGCTTCACGCTGCATAACATCACCGAAGGGGTCGGCATTGTCTCGCCCCTGGTCAGAGCGAGGCCGCGCACTGTGCACTTCCTTTTGCTGGCGCTGCTGGCCGGGGGGACGGCGCTGCCGGGCGTCTGGATTGGCGGTTTTGCCTTCAGCCCTGTACTGGCGACGATCTTCCTGGCAATTGGCGTCGGCGCGATTCTTCAGGTAATTTGGGAAGTGGGCAAGATGATCGTGCGCGACAGCCACCGTGCCGGAGAGCCAGCTGTCAACTGGCTGAGCCTGGGTGGGCTGAGTGCAGGCATTGCCCTGATGTATTTTACGGCTTTTCTGGTGAAATTCTAGGGATGTTGGCCAACCGCGTACCGGATGCGGTGATGGAGCCGTATCAGGTAATGTGGCTGGCGGAGGAAGGGTGAAAAAGCAGAGACCGCCCGGAGGCGGTCTCGCACCCAGCGCCCGAAGGCACTGGGGAGGTTACTTCTACTTTACTCCATCGCTCTACCATACTCAAAACACGTCCGATTGAAATCATAGAGTGGGCTGCCCCTCAAAACAAGCGGCGCTGCCATACTCAGCACACGGCGCCCCTCGCCTCGCGCGTCCCCACCAGCAGCTTCTTTACCACTTCGAAGTCAATCTGCTCAGGCCTCCGGTAGCGGATGCAGCCTTTGCCCATGTCGATGCCTTGCAGCAGCGCGCGGTGGGCGTCAAGCACATCCCTGTTCAGGATGTAGATCGAGATGTACTGCTTCTGGCTGGCAAAACCGACCTCATCGACACCGCTGCGCGCATAGCCCGGCATGCCGTACGCCATGCGCTCCTCGTAGCCGAGCAACGTCTCCAGGCACAGCGCCCGCAGCCTGGTCAGCGCCGCCTGGCGCTCCGGAGGCGCCTCCGCTATATAGGTCGCTGCATCCGCCGCATTGCTTTGCATAAGATGATCTCCTGCTGTGCATCAGCACTCGCTGTACCCGCACACGAGGCACTTGCGGCAGCCCTCAACGTTGAGGAAGCTGGCCTCGCCGCACTCGGGGCAGATGTCGCCGATGACGCGCTGTGCAATCGGTAGCGCCAACTGCTCGGCGGGCGGGTCGTCGCTTTCCACGACCGGGTGCTCCGAGAGGTAGTCGGCCAGCACCTGCGCAATGCCGTCGGGCAGGCTGCGCACGCGGTTGGCGCCAAAGCCCATGGGGCGGCCGCCGCCAATGCCCGCCATCTCGTCCATCACCCAGCGCAGCCGCTCGGTCGCGGGCAGGTGGCCCGGCATGCGCAGCACCAGGCTGATGAGCCGCCCAATGGCCTCGCTAACTGCCGAAACATCGCTGCCCGCTTTGCCCACGTTGAGGAAGACTTCGAAGGGCTGCTCGTTTTCGTCACTATTCACGGTGATGTAGGCGCTGCCCAGCGGCGTATCCTTGCGATAGGTGATGCCAGTGAGGCGGTGAGGGCGCGGCCGTTTGATCATGGCCGGGCGGACGTCCTGCACACTGTCTATTTTGTCCACCCCGTTCTCACCATGCGTGGCTGCATAGCCATTGCTCTGGATTACCGCAGTGCTCTCGGCGGGCGCTTCGGCGCTGTCCCCGTCCTTTTTGGCGCGCGTCGCCTTCGTCTCGAGCACCACCTCCTGGCGGCTGCCGGTGACGTAGACCGTCAGCCCCTTGCAGCCCAACTCCCACGCCAGCAGGTAGGCCTTGGCCACATCCTCTTCCGTCGCGCCCTCGGGGAAGTTGCAGGTCTTGCTGATGCTGTTGTCCACAAAGGCCTGGATGGCCGCCTGCATGCGCACATGGCCGTCGGCGCTGATGTCGCTACTCACCACAAACGCGTGGCGCATGGCCTCGGGCAGGTCGGGAATGTCCTGACAGGTGCCGTAGGTGGCCACATGCTGGCGGATTTCCTGCTTGCGCCCATCGGCGAGATCAGTGGCGTCCAGCGCCTGCTGGAAGAGCGGGCTGGTGTAGAGCAACTCCACATTGCGGTCGCCGTCCTTGAAGTGGCGCGTGTAGCCAAGCGCAAAGACCGGCTCGCAGCCGTAGCCCTCGACGCCGCAGACGGTGGCAATGGTGCCGGTGGGCGCGACGGTGGTCTGCGCGGCGTTGCGGATGCCGTGTTCGCTGATGCCCTGCACAATGGCGTCCCAGTCGAGGGCGGGGCGCTGCCAATCGCGTGTGAAGGGATCGAGAGGCGTGGGCGGCTGCCACTGCATGCCGCCGGGCTGCCTGGCATCGTAGATGCTGCCGTCAAAGGCGAGGAAGGGGCCGCGCGCCTCGGCAAGCTCGATGCTCGTACGCATGCAATGGTAGCGCACGTACTCCATAATCTGCGCCGCGAACTCCTCGCCCTCGGCGTCGCCATAACGGATGCCCAGCTCGTACATCAGGTCGCCCAGCCCCATGATGCCGAGGCCAATGCGGCGTGCGCGGAAGGCGGCTTCGGCCACCTCGGGCACGGCGGGCACGTAGGCGTTGGCCGTCACCACATTGTCGAGAAAGCGCGTGCTCTCCTCGATGGAGCGGCGCAGCAACTCCCAATCCACCTGAGGGGCGCCGTTTGCGTCATGTGTGACATGAACAGCAAGATTTATTGATCCTAGGCAGCAATTTTCATAGGGACCGAGCCACTGTTCACCACATGGATTTGTCGCCTCGAGGTCGTACAGGTGCGGAACCGGATTCGTGCGGTTGGCGGCGTCAATAAAGAGCGCGCCCGGTTCACCGTTGTGGTGCGCGAACTTGACGATCTTGGCGAAGAGCTCGCGTGCGGGCACCGTCCGCACAACGGCGCCGTCGCGCGGGTTGCGCAGGCCAAAGTCGGCGTCGTCCTTGACCGCCTGCATGAACTCGTCGGTGATCGCCACCGAGATGTTGAAATTGGAGATTGAGCCTTCCACCGACTTGCACTCGATGAAGCCTTCAATATCCGGATGATCGATGCGCAGAACGCCCATATTGGCGCCGCGCCGGCTGCCCCCCTGGGCAATTTCGCCAAAGGCATGGTCATAGACGCTCAGGAAGCCGAGCGGCCCCGTGGCGCGCCCGGCCGACGTGTGCACCACATCGTTGCGCGGGCGCAGGCGCGAGAAGGAGAAGCCGTTGCCGCCCCCCGTCTGCTGGATGAGCGCGGCGACGCGCAGCGTACTAAAAATGCCGTCGCTCTCCCTGCCCATGTCGTCGGCAATGGGGAGCACAAAGCATGCCGCAAGCTGCCCCAGTGGCGTGCCCGCGCCGGTGAAAGTGGGGCTGTTGGGGTAGAAGCGGCGTTCGGTAAGTAGATCGTAGAAGGTGCGCGTCGAGGCTGCGGTGTCACCGCCATGCTGGGCGTCCACTTGCGCCATCACCCAGGCGATGCGGTAGAACATGCCGGCGGGCGTTTCGAGCAGCCTGCCGACGGTGTCGCGGCGCAGGTAGCGTTTCTCGAGCACCTTGACGCTGTTCTCGGTGAGCGCGACGGTTGCGTCATCCACATAGTCGGGCGGGGTGATGGCATTGCGCTCGCCCTTGACAATTTCGATGACCGTGTACGCGCCGTGCGCGTTGGGCTGGAGCGGGGTCTGCTCGGCTTTGCTTAGCTCCTGGTTGGTGGCGCTGGCGAACGTTTGAAGCGACATGGTTTTGCTCCTGATGGTCGACTGCAAATAGTTTGGTTCGGCGTGGTCGAATCAGCCCGACGCCTTCAAATTGGACAGGATTGGGATCAATTGCCCTGGCTCCAGGGCGCGTGCCATCGCTGCAACGAGCACCGCACTTCCAACTCCAACGCTGGAGTCATCCTGCGGCGGTGGCTGCAATCCGATACGAATGAACTAACACGCAAGTCTGCGGCGCGAGTGCGTTGCTCTACTGCAATGGCCCGGCGAGCGGGCGATTGGCCCTGTTACGTGCGGCCCATTAGCCGATCCATCTCGATGCGCAATTCGTTCAGATCGTGAATGTCGAGATAGACGCTGGCGAAGCGGATGTAGGCAACCTGGTCGATCTGCGCCAAGTGATCGAGCACCAGTTGGCCGATGACGGCGCTGGGAATTTCGACCTTGCCGCTATTGAGCGCCTGCTCCTGGATGTGGTTGACAACTCCTTCAATCGTCTCCCGGCTGATTGGCCGTTTGGTGGAAGCGATCTGGATGCCCTGCAGAAGTTTCTGGCGGTCGAATGGTTCGCGGCGGCCGTCACTCTTGGAAACGAGCAGGTTGGCGGCAATGTGCTCATAGGTGGTGAAGCGCAGCCCGCATGCTTCACACTGCCTGCGCCGGCGGATGGCGTCGGTGGTATCGCGGGTGTCAATCACCCGATGCTGGCTTGCGCCACAGTGCGGACACAGCACAGGAAACCCCTACATATGGGAGGATGGCTAGGCCCGTCATACTATATCTGGGGTGACGGGCTGTCAGTATAACAGAGCGTTGGCGCGCGCGCAAATGACGTACAGGCGTTCTAAATGTGTATTACCAGAGTAAACGCTGCGCGCTGCCAACCGGGTTTCCAATAGTTGCCAAACTTTAAGGTTAACATTTTTGGGGGGTAGGGAGTAGGGGGTAGGGAGTGGGGAGGGGGGAGGGGGTTGAGGCGGCGCGCATCGCTTCCTCAGCGCAAATCAAAGGAGGGCAAGGAGTCCCTCCGCCGCAACGGCGCCATCTTCTCAAGACGCCACCAATCATCAATCTTCAGTGATCAATCCTCTGTTTTCAGGCGCGCGCAACCGGACAAGCCGCATCGCGGCTTGTCCGGCTTAGCGGGCCGGCATGGGGCTACTTCCCGTTCTGGCGCGAGCGGCGCAGGAAGGCGGGAATGTCCAGGTCGTCGCGGTCAAAGGTGCGCACAAGGTAGTCGCTGGCGGGTTTGGCGGCCTGCTCGGCGTTCTTCTCCTGCGCGGGGCGCGACTCAAAGAGGCTCTTGCCAAAGTCCAGCGGGTCCTGCTGCTTGGTGCGCTCAAAGCCTGTGGCAATGACGGTGAGCTGCAGGTCGTCCTTCATGGAAGGGTCAATCACTGCACCAAAGATGATGTTGGCTTCGGGGTGGGTGTTGGCGCGCACCACTTCGGCGGCCTCGTTCACCTCGAAGAGGCTCATCTCTTCGCCGCCGCGGATGTTGAAGATGATCGAGCGCGCGCCGTCAATCGAGACGTCGAGCAGCGCACTGTGGATGGCGCGTTCGGCGGCCTCGCGGGCGCGTCCCTCACCACTGCTGCGGCCGATGGCCATCAACGCCGGGCCACCGTCGGCCATGATTGAGCGCACGTCGGCAAAGTCCAGATTGACAAGGCCGGGCGTGGTAATCAACTCGCTGATGCCTTGAATGCCCTGGCGCAGCACATCGTCGGCCGTGCGGAAGGCCTGGTTGAGCCCTGCCTTCTTGTCCACAATCGCCAGCAGGCGGTCGTTGGGGATGGTGATGAGCGTGTCCACGTTCTTCACCATCTGCTCGATGGCGCCCTCGGCAGTGCGGCGACGCTGGCTGCCCTCAAAGGTGAAAGGTTTGGTGACGACGCCAATCGTCAGCGCACCCATTTCGCGGGCGATGGCGGCTATCACCGGCGCTGCGCCCGACCCCGTGCCGCCGCCCATGCCTGCCGCAATGAAGATCATGTCGGCGCCCTTGATCAGCTCCATCAACTCATCGCGGCTCTCTTCTGCGGCGCGCTGCCCCACCTCGGGGTTGCCGCCCGAGCCGAGACCCTTTGTCAACTTGTCACCAATGCGCAACCGCTGGGGAGAGTTGGCCAGCATGAGCGCCTGGGCGTCGGTGTTGACGGAGATGAACTCCACCCCCTGAATCTCTTCTTCGATCATCCGGTTGACGGCGTTCTGGCCGCCACCCCCCACTCCGATGACCTTAATTTGAGCAAAATTCTCAACGAATTGCGGCGTTGTGCTCTTCCGTGTCATGGTTTTCGGCTCCTTGGACAAGAACGAACGGTGCTGAACTGGCCCTGGTTGCGGGGCGCTTGAAGGTCTCGGTGCTGCCTCAATGTCAATCTATGCTAATTGAAAAATGGCTCTCGCAGGCGCACACCCGCTGGTTGCGACGGTCGTGCGCTTCGGGCCCGCACAGCGCCGGTTGCTGACGCGCTGGCTGGCCTGCTCCCTCATTGGTATTTGTCGTCTCCTCTCCTATCCCGGCAACAGATACCGGAAAACGCTGCGTGCCTTGATCCAGAACTGCGAAGTGCTGCCCGACCCACTGGGCGCTTCGCCTGCCTGGAAGCGGCGCTGCACCTGGTCGCCATCTGCGCGCAGGCCCCACAGCAGCAGCCCTACGGTGGTTGCGTAACTGGGCGACTGCAGCATGCGGCTGAGGCCCACAATGGGCAGCGACTGTTGCGGCGCACCCACGCGCACAGGCATTTGCAGGATGCTGCGACCCAGTTCCACCATGCCCTGCAACTGGCTTGAGCCGCCCGTGAGGACAATGCCTGCGGGCAGGCGGTTGAAGTCGCCGCTGGTCTCTAGCTTATCGCGGATGATCTCGAACATCTCGCCGGCGCGCGCCTCGAGCACAGTGCACATGAAGCGGCGGCTGAACGAGCGTTCGGCCTTCTCGCCAAAGACTGTTGCCCAAATGGCTTCGTCGGCGGCCACCCGTTCGGGCACCACGTGGCCGTAGCGCACCTTGATCGATTCAGCCGTCTCAAACGGGGTGCTCAGCGCCATGGCTATATCGTTGGTCAGGTGGTTTCCGCCCAGGTCCAACACCTGCGTGCTGCAGAGGCCGTCATCGCGGAAAACGGCAATATCGGTGGTGCCGCCGCCCATGTCCACCACGGCCACGCCCATTTGCCGCTCCTGCGGCGTGAGCACTGCGGCGTTGCTGGCCAGCGGTTCGAGCACGAGGCCGTCAATGTCAATGTCGTGCTTCGTGACGCACTGCACCAGATTGCTGATGGCTGTGCTGCTGCCGGTGACGATGTGCGCGTCCACCTCGAGGCGATAGGCCGTCATCCCCTGCGGATGGTGGATTTCGCTCTGGCCGTCTACGGTCCAGTAGCGGGCAATCGTATGGATTACTTCCTGGTTCTGCGGCAGCGCCACGGCGCGCGCGCCTTCGAGCGCGCGCTGCATGTCGGCAGTGGTGATGCCGTTGCGCCGGTCCACCGGGCTCACACCCGAACTGTTCAGGGTGGCAATGTGGCTGCCCGCGATGCCCACGTTGGCCTTGAGGATATGGCGACCTGCTTCGGCCTCGCATTTCTCCACGGCTTCACCAATTGCAGCGCTGGCCTCGGCTACATTCACCACTACGCCACGACGGATGCCGCGGCTGGCCACATGCCCTTCGCCCAGCACGCGCAAGCCCAGATTGCCCAGGCCGTCATGCTCTACAGCGGCCATGAGCGCACAGATCTTCGTTGTGCCTACATCAATTGCGGCGATTATTTCTTGCACAAACACCTCAAGTGAGCTTTCGTCAGGCGCAGCGGCGGCAACTGCTAGCGCGTCGTGACCACATCGGGAAAGCGTACGTCCAGAATCTGGCCCTTAAGTTCACCTGTAGCAGCTAATTGCCGTCCCAGGTTGAGCATTTCAAGCTTGCGCTCCACAGTCTCGCCGTCGCCCCAGTGAACGTAGAGCGTGGTGCCCGGCAGGCCGAAGTGCAGCCCCACGTCCGGGCTGTAGCGGACTTCGGTGACGCCCGGCACATTCTCCATGAGCGCCAGAGCGCTCGCGACGACGTTCGTGTCCACCGCTGTTGCGGGTGCGCTGCCTGGGCGCGCGGCCGCCATTTGCGGATCAATCAGGCGCATCATGTCAGGTGGGGCGGCTTCACTCATGGGCAAGGCCGCACCCGTGGGCGATATCCAGTATTCGCCTTGCTTGGTGGACCAGACGCCAATCGGCGGGGCTTCCGTCACCTTGACGCGTACCTGCGCGGGCAGCCCAAAGGAGACGGACGCAGTCTCCACCCACGGGTTTTCCAGAATGCGGCCGCGCACTTCGCCCTGGCGTAGCCAGAAGATGTTCCAGCCGTTCACGCCCGCCGCTTTGCTCAGCAGCGGCGCGCCGACAAGGCGCGCGCCTGACACCTGGATGCGCTCGGGGTAGACGTACCAGCGTTCGTCGCCATTGATCCAGATGAGGGCAGTAAGCACGCCGACAAGCAGGGCCAGGCTGATGAGCTTGCTCCACACAAAGCCTGTAAAGCCGATTGCACTCATAGGCACTGCGGGGCCGCGCAGGGGCTCCATGCGCAGGCCGGGGAGCGCGGCCTCAAAGCGGAGCAGCCGGTCGCCCATGGCCTGGCGACGCTTGGCGCGCCGGCGCGCGCCGGGCGCGGCCGCAGCCGCACGCGGCGTCTGCGTGCGTAGGGTGGCCGGCTCTGACTTCCGCTGTATTTGCGGCTGCGGTGTGCTCATTGTTGGCTCAATGCACCCAAATGTGTCAATGAAAGCTGCGATGCTGCCCGATGTGGCTCAATGTGCTGCTTTGGTCTTGTTGCACGGTCGTTGCGGACCACCCTGCGTCACGTTATGTGCGCGTTGTGTTGTTCTGCTGGCGGTCGGCGTAGCGCTCCAGCCCCAGCTTGACGAGCTTGTCCACCAGTTCGGCGTAGGAAGTGCCTGATGCCTCCCACAACTTGGGAAACATGCTGATGCGCGTGAAGCCGGGCATGGTGTTGATCTCGTTGAGGAAGATCTCGCCGCTTGCGCCGTTTATCAGAAAGTCGACACGCGCCAGCCCCGTGCCGTCCACGGCCTTGAATGCGCGCACGGCCATCGCGCGCACCTGCTCGGTGGTCACATCATCCAGCGGCGCAGGGATGCGCAGTTCGCTCGTGTCATCCAGATACTTGGCGGCGTAGTCGTAGAATTCCGCCCCCGGCACAATCTCTCCGGGCACGCTGGCAAAGACCTCGTCATTGCCCAGCACGCTCACTTCGATCTCGCGCGCATTGGGCACGGCAACCTCTACCACGATCTTGCGGTCGTAGCGGGCCGCCAGGTCGAGCGCATTGGCGAGCGCTGCGCGATCGGCAGCCTTCGAGATGCCCACGCTGCTGCCCATGTTGGCAGGCTTGACGAAGAGGGGGTACTCCAGGCTGCGTTCGATGTTGTCGAGCACAAGCTCGCGGTCGCGTGCCCAATCGTTGCGCAGCACGAGCCGGTAGTCGGCCTGAGCCAGCCCTTCGCTGGCAAAGAGGCGCTTGGCCAATTCCTTGTCCATGGAGACCGCGCTGGCCAGCACGCCGCAGCCCACATAGGGTATGTTTGCCATCTCGAGCAGCCCCTGCACGGTGCCATCCTCGCCAAAGGGGCCGTGCAATACGGGAAAGATGATGTCTACAGGCGGCAGCGGTGCGCTACGGGTGGCGCTGGGCAACAGCGCCCACGCCGTGTCGCCATTCTGCGGCTGCGCTTCATCTGCCACAGGTACTGTGCCCGCGTCCGTCAGTGCGCCGGCTGCCTGCGCCGAGAGCAGACGCATTGGATCACCGGAAGTGAGCCACTTGCCCTGCGCCGTGATGCCGATGGGCGCGACAGCATAGCCCGCCTTGTCCAGCGCATCGATGACGTTGCGCGCGCTGGCCAGCGAGACTTCATGTTCGCCGCTGCGCCCGCCAAAGAGGACGCCGACGCGAATGTGGGAATGCCCGTTATGTAACATTGTCATCACGCACTTCTTCCAGGCCGGCAAGCGAGTCGCCCCATTCGCCGGCAAATTGCACTTCGGGCACAAGCTGCACGCCCGTTTGTGTGACGACGCCAGCCTGCACGCGTCGCATGAGGGTCAGCACGTCGCTTGCGTTCGCCTGGCCCACGCCGCCCGTGTTGATGAGAAAGTTGGCATGCAGGGTGCTCACTTCAATTGCTCCCTCGCGCGCGCCCTTGAACCCAGCCGCCTCAATCAGCCGCCCCGCAAAGTCGCCCGGCGGGTTGACAAAGGTGCTGCCCAGGCTCGGCTCGGTGGGCTGTGTGCGCCGCCTGTGCTGCAGGAAATCGTCGGCGCGCAGCTTGAGCGCTGCGACCGCCTCTGCGCCCTCAGCCTGCACAAGGCGGAAGTTGGCGCTGAGCACCACCGGCTTGAAGGCGGCCTGCAGCGGCTTCAGCCGCTTGAGACTGCTGTCGCGGTACGCATACGCCATTTCCTGGTTGTCGAACTGGCGCACCTCGCCGCTTGCGTCAATCAGGTAACCATACTCGAAATTGTCGGCCACCGCGCCGCCGTGTGCGCCTGCGTTGCCCAGCACCGCGCCGCCAATGGTGCCCGGCACGCTGATGGCCCACTCAAAGCCAATGAGCCCGCCGTTGACGCTTGTGCGCGCCACGCCTGCCGTGGGTGCGCCGCTCTCGGCGAAGAGATAGGGGCGCTCATCCAGCGGGAAGACACAGCAGGGGGCGGCGTCGATGCGCACAGTGCGGCAGCGGTTGTGGATGACCAGTCCGCGCATGCCGGCGTCGCTGATGAGGATGTTGCTGCCGCCCCCCAGCACAAAGTAGGGCAGCCCGGCTTCATGCGCCCAGCGCACGAGCTGGATCATTTGTTCGGTGGTGTTCACGTCCACGTAGTACTCGGCGGGGCCGCCCACCTTCATGGTGGTGAGGCTCGCCAGGCTGACGTCGCGGCGCAGCTCCAGCCCCAGCGCGGCCAGGGGCGCAGAGTCATATTGCTTCTCACGGAAGAGCAGCGCGGAAGAGGGTACGCTCATGCGGTTGCCTCCGTGTGCGCGGATTCGCCTGCAAAGTGCTTCAGCACTGCCTCACCCACAGTGTAGCCGTCGCCCGCGCCCAACGTAAGCAGAACATCACCCGGCTGCAGGTGCGCAATCAAGTAAGCAGCCGCGGCGTCGAGGCTGCCGATATGCTGGATGTGGGGGTGACCACTGGCCGCCACCAGTTCCGCGGCGCTGACGCTGTCGTCAAACTGCTCGCGCGAGGCGTAGATGTCGGTGACAATCACCTGGTCGGCCAGTTCGAAGCTGTCGCCCATGCGGTAGAGCATGTGGCGTGTGCGGCTGAAGGTGTGCGGCTGGAAGAGCGCCCAAATGCGCTGCTGCGGATGACGATGGCGCGCAGCCGAGAGCGTGGCCTCAACTTCGGTGGGGTGATGGGCATAGTCGTCGTAGACGAGCACGCCGCCCGCTTCGCCCTTGCGCTCGAAGCGGCGCGCCGTGCCGCTGTACGCCTCAAGTCCCGGCACGGCAATGTCAAAGGGGATGCCGCACCAGGCCGCAACGGCCAGCGCCGCCAGTGCGTTGCGCACGTTGTGCTCGCCCGGCACCTGCAGCTTGATGCTGCCTGCAGGCGCGTTCCACCAGATCATGTCCAGGGCCGTGCCGCTGCCGGGGATGGGGCGCAGGTTGCTGGCGCGCAGGTCGGCCCCGGGGTCGGTGCCGTAGGCAATCCAGTTGGGGCCGCGCGAGAGGCTGTAGGCGCGCACCTGCTCCGCCCCCGGGTCGTCGGCACAGGAGATGACAATGCCCTCGCGCGCCACCAGGTCCACAAACTGCATGAATGCGCGCCGATAGCTGGCAGGCGAAGGGTAGCAGTCGGGGTGATCCCACTCAACGTTGGTGATGACCGCCGCGGTGGGGTGCAGCCCCAGGAACATGCGGTCATACTCATCGGCCTCGAGCACGAAGTAGGGCGACGTGCCTGCGCTGCCGCTGCCGTAGCCCGGCAGCGTGGTGCCGATGATGTAGCCGCAGTCGATGCCCGCCTCGCGCAGCACCTTGACGATCATGGCCGTGGTGGTGCTCTTGCCGTGTGCACCCGCCACGGCGATCAGCGTGCGGCGCGCCAGCAGCGCGGGCAGGAAGCGGTCGCGCTTGACCACGGGAAGCCCCAGCGCCTCGGCGGCCTGCCACTCGGGGTTGCTCTCGTCCACAGCGCTGCTGATGAGCACGATGTCGGGGCGCTCGTCGGCGGGCAGCACGGTCAGGTTCTCGGCGACCTGCCCCTCAAGGAAGCGGGCGCCGTGTGCCTCAAGGTGGGTGATGGCGGGATTGCGGGCGCGGTCGCTGCCGCTGACCTTGATGCCCAGTTCCAGCAGCACCTGCGCGATGGCGTTCAGCCCCGTGCCGCCCATGCCAATCAGGTGGACGCGCAACGACCGATCGGCCACGGCCAGTCGCTGTTCCCATGTTTCGCTGATTGCTGTGCGTTTGCGTGCCATGGATGGACTCGTGATTCCAGAAATGAAACAAAGGCAAGCAGGTTAAAGATTGAAGATTGAAGATTGATGATCGGCGCCGCGCCTATCTTCAATCTTCAATCTTCACTTGTCACTACCCCCGCACGCGCATGATCAATAGTATGGCCGCAGGCACCACCCAGAAGAGGGTGTCCGGGAAAATCGTCTGCGGCAGGAGGCCCAGCGCCTGCGTTTGGCTCGGGTCCAACTGCGTGATGCCCGTGAGCGGATAACCGAACTTGTTCGCATAGTGCCACAGGGTGCCCGCAATCAGGTAACCGTTGAAGAGGCCGACGACCAAACTCAGCAGTTGCCCCCCAAAACCCTTCAACGGCGTTCCGCCATAGTTGAAGGTGATGCCGCTGTAGGTTGAGAAGACCACTGCAATGAATGTGAGCGAGTAGAGCAGAAACAGAAATGTGTTCGTACTGTTGACGCCAAGGATGCGCCCGGCCAAATCGCTGAGTTGCGTCTCGTAGCGCCCTTCGATGAAGCCGAGCAGTGCAATCGTGATCATGAAAATGATCGTATTGCCAAGCTCCTTGTCGTAACCGCGCGCCAGACCGATGAGGGCTATGACGACGGCGATGGCGAGATAGACGTACTGGACTGGACCCATGTTCGATATTCTTCCGCGCTGATGAGTGGCGTCTTGGTCCCTCGCGCCCTGCCATGGCGTTGCTTGCCTTCCTGCGCAAGCGTGTCGGGTTGTCGCGCGAGGACGCCACTCCCGGTCAGGATTTTGCCTTCATGCCGCCGCGCAGCGTAAACGCAGCCAGCGCCAACACAATTGTGATGATTACCAGCAGCGTTACTGGGCTCAGCGGCGACACCCACTGCCAGAAGCTGCGCAGGCCGTCGATCAGGTAGCCAATGAACTGCGTGATAAGCGAGACAAAGGTGCGCAGCGGCGCCTGGCTGAATTCGCCGCCGCCCATGACATAGAGTTGGTTGAACTTGGGCAGCATGACGGCCAGGAAAAGGAAGCCGTTGAGGGAGCCCACAATCGCCGCCCATGCCGTCTTCTTGCTGGTCTTTGCAAAGCCGGGGCGGCTGGTAATGAAATAGGTGAGAAAGAGCGCGATGATCCAGAGCAGGAAGAGAAAAGTCTCTTCACCGCCAGGGGCCACGAAGTCGTTCCCGCTGGTGAGATTGCCTTCGTTGACTTCACCCGTGGCCAGCGATGAACCCAGCACCCCCGCAAACTTGACCATGATGTTGGTCAACCGCACGAAGATTGTGCCGCGCTCCTGCAGGACAACCCAGGCCAGCAGCGCGACGATGAAAACCGTCAACTCGCTGCGCAGGCCGCGCCGCCACCCAATCCACGCAAAGAAGGCGAGGTAGAGGAGGATGGCGAGAAGAACTTGCGTATCCTGGGTCATGATGCAGCGCCACCGTTTCCTTGTGCAGTCCCCTGCGCCAGCGCCACAATCTCGCGCGCAATTGCCAGCGCGGCGTTGGGGCG
Source organism: uncultured Caldilineaceae bacterium (assembly GCA_964427845.1). Taxonomy (GTDB): domain Bacteria; phylum Chloroflexota; class Anaerolineae; order Caldilineales; family Caldilineaceae; genus UBA5069. Next base: position 15,804 of record CAYRVP010000029.1, on the reverse strand, counting down.
GGCGAGTTTGCGCAGTGCGTCTTCCATGGCAAAACGACGGGCCGGGTCTTGCAGCAGCGTCTGCAGCGTCGCGGGCAGTTGCGCGTGCAGTGTCTCCTCGGCCACAATCACCGCACCGCCCTGGTTCGCCAATTGCTCGGCGTTGGCCGTCTGGTTCACGCCCACCAGCGGCGCCAGCACAGAGGGCAGGTGCGCCACGGGGAACTCACCCAGGATGCTTGCGCCGGCGCGCGCCACACTCACATCGGCGGCGGCCAGCGCCAGAAGCATTTCATTGTGCAGATACGCCACAGGATGGTAGCGCGTTGCGAAGTGCTCGCCCGTCGCCGCGGCCAGTTCAGCAACTTGTGCCTGATAGATGGGCCAGTCGCGCGTCCCCACGACATGCAGAATATGCGCCTGCGGCAGCAACTGCGCCAGTGCGGCCCAGGTGGCTTCGTTGATAACCCGCGCGCCCTGGCTGCCGCCCCATACCAGCACCAGCGGCACACCCCGCTCCTCAAGCGAAGGCCGCTCGAGCGCCTGCGCCAGCGCGCGCCGAGCCCCGGGTCTGTCGCTCGCCCAACGCACAAGCTCATCACGCACGGGGTAGCCGGTGACAACCGCCTTGCCCGCGGGGTAGAGGCCGCCAAAGTGGGGGGCGACCTCCGGGAAGCTGACGGCGACGCGCTGCGCCAGCTTGCTCATCCACTTGATTGTCCAGCCGGGCGTCATGTCGGGCAGGTAGATGATGACGGGCACCTTCTTCATACTGCACGCCGCCACCACTGGTGCGCACACGTAGCCGCCGGTGACGAAGCAGACGTCGGGCTTGAAGTCGAGCAGCAGCGCGCTGCTTTGGCGCACACCCTGCGCCAGCGCTGCCGCTGCCTGCACGCTCTTGATCGGGTTGGCCCCGCGCAACTTGCCGGTGGCCACGCCGCGAAACGCAATGCCGGCGCGGCGGATTAGCGATTCCTCCATCCCCCCCTGGCTGCCCAACCAAAGCAAATCAACCTGCTTCGCGGCATGGGCCGCGGCAGGCGTTTCCAGGGATCGATGTGCGCTTTGTGTGGCAGGTGCAGTGGCGGCACGCCCGAAGGCGCTAGCCGTGCTCCCGGCCGCCAGCGGAACGGCTGCCGCGCTGCCCGCTGCTTGCGGATTGGCTGCCAGAGCGGCTGCCCGCTCCAATTGTGCCGCCACCGCCAGCGCCGGATAGACGTGACCCCCCGTCCCCCCACCCGAAATCAAGACCCGCATGCTTCTCCACACCTATCTGCGCCTGTGCGGCGTAACTCTTGCGCGCTGGGATTGCCCTGCGCGGTCCAGCACTGTTGGGGCCAATCGTTGCCAGCCCAGCTGTTGTGCGCACGCTCGGCTTGGAGGCCGGTCGGTGGCGACTGTAGTGGCTGATGCTGAAGAGCAGCCCCACCGCCGCCATGGTCGCCAACATGGCGCTGCCGCCATAGCTGAAGAAGGGCATGGGCACGCCTGTCGGCGGAATCCACGCCACCACTACCCCCATGTTGAGCAGGCCCTGGACCACGAGCATGGAGGTCAACCCCACTGCCAGCAACATGCCGAAGGGGTCGCGGCAGCGCATGGCAATGCGCAAGCCTCGCCACGCCAGCAGCCCAAAAAGGAGGATCACTAGCAGCGTACCCACGAGCCCTAGTTCTTCTCCAACGACGGCGAAGATATTGTCCGACCAGGGCACCGGCACAAAGCCCGGGCGTTGCGCAACGCCCTGGCCAATCCCCACGCCCACCGGCCCGCCATGCGTGAGCGCCTGAATGCTGTACTGCACCTGATGTTCGGCGCTGTTGATTGGATCCCAAATCGAGTTCCAATACTTCGTCAACCGGTCACTCGCGTAGGCAATATAGTTGATGACGAACCAGAAGGTAAGCCCCGAAATCAGGCCGATGACCACAAGCTGGCTCAGCGCCGCCCCTGCGAGAAAGAACATGATGGACGCCGTGAGCACAATCAGCACCGCCGTGCTAATGGATGGCTGCAGCACCACGAGCAATGTGAGTGCACCCAGCAGTACGCCAAAGGGAATCAGCCCGACGCGCACATCACGGATGCGGTCGCCCTTGCTGGCCAGCCAGGCGGCAATGTAGATGACAATGATCACCTTGGCAGGCTGGCTGGGTTGCACGCTGCCCCCCACAAGCGTGCGTGTGGAACCGAAGCGTTCGATGCCGAAGAGCAACAGCAGCACCAGCGTGGCCACCGTCACCCCCATCAGCGGCACACTCAACCGCTCCCAGATTGTGTAAGGGATGCGCGCGGCCACGACCATGACCACCACGCCTGCTGCAACCCACGCCAGCTGGTATCCAACGAAGTAGAAGGGGTGATCCCAGCCCAGCACGCTGTAGGGGTAGCTCGAACTGAAGACCATGATGAGTCCGAAGATCAACATGGCCGTGACGATGGAGAGCAGGGGCCAATCAAAACTGCCCCCACCCTGCCCGGTGCTGCGCGATGAATTCGACGATGATTCTACGTTGACTCGTGCCATGCAGCTTTGATGGTCCTCGATGCAAGCGGCAATGTTGCGGCGGTGCGTGAATGATGCGGCGACTGTGTGTCAGCAATGATACATCAATGATACGACAGTGAACGGCGGCGTGCGGCGGTGCGGCAATGGTGCGGGAGCGATGGCGAGAATGATGTGGCAATCATGTAGCGATAATGAAGGCGGCATTGAGCGATAGTGATACGGCGATGCGACGGCAATGTGGCGGCGGCGTTACCTGAGCGTCGGTGGAAAAGGCCAATCCGGGCAGGGTGGGTGCTCGTTGCGCACGGGGTCAGCCCCGTGCACAACGAGCAGGATTGAGCTCACCCTACTGCTGATTGGTCTGGTTGTCCGGCTGACTTTCCCCTTCTGCGTCTGCGCCGCGCAATGCAAGTTCGCTGTATTGCTCGACCAGGGCCACAAAGTGCGCCCCCCGCGCTTCAAAATCCTTGTATGCGTCATAGCTGGTGCCGCCGGGCGAGAGCAGCACAACCGTGCCCGGCTTGGCGCTGCGCGCGGCAAGTTCCACGGCCTCGTCCAGCCGATGCACAAGCGCCGTGCCCAGCGCCACTTCGGGTCTGCCCTCGGCATGGTGGCGCACCGTGTCAACAATCATCGGCCCGGCCTGCCCAAAGCCAATCAAGAAGGTGACGCGCGCCACCACCTCTTCGGCAAACGTCTGCCAGGGCAGGTTCTTGTCCTTGCCCCCTGCCAGCAGGATGATCGTCTGCTGCGCCGGCTCGAAGCTCTGCAAGGCCGCCACGGCGCGTTCGGGCGAGGTGGCGATGCTGTCATTGATCCAGGTGACGCCACCTACAGTGCCCACCACTTCCAGACGATGGCGCACGCCCTCGAAGTGGGTGGCCACATGGCGCATCTGCGCAACCGTTGCACCCGCCGCGCCGCTGATGGCCGCCGCGCCCAGCAGATTGCTCAGGTTGTGTGCGCCGCGCAGCTGCACGTCGGCCTTGTGACAGAAGACGGTGCGGTTGTACACAAGCTCTTCTCCTTCAAGCCACGCGCCCTGCGGCAGCGTGTGTGTGCGGCTGAATAGTGCGACGTGCACACCCACGCTGCGCAGGTGTGCGCCTACTTCGTCCAGCAGCGGCGCAAGCGCCCACTCGACGGGCGCGTCCGCCGCGTCACCGGTCTCCACACCGGCGGCGCGTGCCAGTTGCGCCGTGGTCGGGTCATCCGCCGAAAGGAGCGCCGTGCTGCCGGCGGGCATGGTGCGCAGGAGGTTGAGCTTGGCCGCCGTATACGCCGCCATGGTGGGGTGGCGGTCCAGGTGATTCGGCGTCACGTTGAGCAGCGCCGCAATGTCCGGCCCCGCACCTTCCACCGCGCCCCAGGCCACTGCCGGGTCGTAGATCTCGAGTTGGAAACTGCTCAGTTCGAGCACAATCGGCTCACCCGGTGCGATTGAGTCCAGCTTGTCCAGCAGCGGTGCGCCGATGTTGCCGCCCACGTGCACTGGGCGGCCCGCGCCCTGGGCAAGCATTTGCCCCACGAGCGTTGTGGTCGTCGTCTTGCCGCTGCTGCCTGTGATGCCGATGAGTGGCCCCAGCCCGCGCGCGCGGGCAATCTGGAAGGTCATCAGGCTGTCGTTGCTCAGCGGGATGGCGCGGCGTATGGCCTCTTGAACGATAGGGCTTTGCGGCGACACGCCACCGCTCAGGCACAGCAGGTCGCAGTCGTCGAGCAGCGCAAGCGGGTGGCCCCCCAGCGCCAGCGCCACGCGTCCTGCACGCACCAGGCCGTTGAGCGAGGCCAACTCGTCGCCCAACTTGTCGGCCGGGGCCATGTCGCTGAGGGTCACCTGTGCGCCCGCGGCGGTGCAGTAGCGGGCCAGCGCCATCCCCTGGCGCGCCAGACCCAGAATGAGCACACGCGTGCCTTCCAGCGCGCGCAACCCGCTCTTGGGATTCTGTGGGCTATTCTGGTCGCTCTGTATCACTTCGAGCATTTCCTCACTGCCCGCCTAACGATCGCGTCCTGCGCCGCACAGGATTCCGCTGCTTGGGGTGCCTTGCCTGGCGTTGAGCCGCTCTGCACTCAATCTAGACCAGCGCCAGAGCCACACCCAACATGCCGCTCAATACCGCCACAATCCAGAAGCGTTCCTTGACCTGCATCTCGCTCCACCCCTTGAGTTCAAAGTGGTGGTGCAGCGGGGCCATCTTGAAGATACGTCGCCCTTCACCGTACATGCGCTTGGTGAATTTGAAGTAGAGCACCTGCAGCGTTACCGAGCCGGCTTCAGCCACAAAGACCAGTGCTACCACCGGCAGCAGCAGCCATTGCCCAGTCATTACGCCCACCAACCCCAGCGTTGCGCCCAGTGCCAGGCTGCCCGTATCGCCCATGATCATCTCGGCGGGGTGGGCATTGAACCAGAGAAAGGCCAGCAGTGCCCCCACGATTGTGAAGCAGAAGGCCGTCAGGTAGACCTGCTGCTGCAGATAGGCGATGGTGCCGTAGCAGGCGAAGGCAACCATGGCCATGCTGCCTGCCAGTCCGTCCAGCCCGTCGGCCAGATTGACCGCATTGCTGAAGGCCACGACGATAAAGATCGTCACCGGGATGATCAGCGGGCCAATGCGGTAAAACTCCTCCACGCCGGGCACGCCCATGTAGTCCCAGTGGGGCGGCCCGTAATACAGAATCAGTGAAATGATGGTTGCGAAGAGGATCTGAAACGAGCTCTTCATGCGGGCGCTCATGCCCTCGCCCTTGCCGCGCAGCCCGCGCACGCCCTGCCAGTCATCCACCGCACCCAGAATGGCATGCGACGCCACACAGAAGAAAAGGATCAGCGTGCTCTGCCCAATCAGGTTCCATCCCCACAGGTTAAAGAAGTTGAGCACGCCCGAAATCAGCAGCACCGGCACCACGAAGAGGATGCCGCCCATCGTAGGGGTGCCCGTCTTGTATTGATGGCTCTCCGGACCCTCAATACGGATCTGCTTGCCCATCTTCCAACGCTTGAGCAGCCCGATGAGCGGCATGCCCCAGATGACGGCGATGATGAAACTGACTGCGCCCAGCGTTAGCGCATAGGCCATGAGAAAATCCAATCCGTGGGCATTCTGGTCCGTCCGCTTGCAGGCGAAGTTGGCGCTCCTGCATTCCGCCTCACTTGGCGGGCCGCCGCTCGGGCACGAGCAAAATGTCGGCCACGATGGCGTCCATACCTACGGCGCGACTGCCCTTGACGAGCACCAGGTCGTTGGCCTGGAGCGTGCTGCGCAGAATGTCAACGGCTTCGCGATCGCTTGGCACCATGCGCAGGGCTGAGGGCGCAAGGCCAGTCGCGGCCGCTTCGCCGATGGCGTGTCCCAGGTCGCCCACGGTGACGAGCAGGTCCACCACGTCGGCGGCGCGCAAGCCCACCATTTTGTGCCCTTCGTCCGCATATTCGCCCAGCTCAAGCATGTCGCCCAGCACGGCCACGCGCCGCCCACCGGCTGCAGGCTGCAGGTCGGCAAGCAGGTTGAGCGCCGCAATCGTGCTGTCGGGGCTGGCGTTGTAGGTGTCGTCAATGACGGTGCAGCCATTGATGCCCGGCGCTGTAACGAGCCGTAATTGAGCCGGAATGCTCTGCATGCCCTTGATGATCTCATCCCATTCCAGCCCGGCCACAATGCCTGCCGCCGCCGCACGCAGCGCCGTGTGCACGCTGTGACGACCCAGCAGCGGCACCCGTACATGCAGATTCTCCACCTTGTCATCGGCAATGCGATGATGAAACTGGAAGCGAATGCCTTCCATACCTGCGCTGCGGATTTCGTCGGCCCAGAGGTCGGCTTCCTCGGTCAACCCGTAGCGAAAGACGCGCGCCCGGGTCACATCCGCCATCGCGCGCACGCGCACGTCGTCCCAGTTGAGGATGGCGATGCCGCCATCGTCGGCGGCGGGCAGACTGCGTGGCAGCTCGCTCTTGGCAGAGGCGATGTTCTCGATAGTTCCCAGCCGCTCCAGATGCACCGGGCCAACATTTGTGACGATGCCGATGCGCGGCCGTGCCAACAGGCAAAGCGTTTCGATTTCCCCCTGGGCGTACATGCCCATTTCGAGCACTGCGCACTCATAGCGGGTGTCCAGCCCCAGCAGCGTGAGCGGCAACCCTTGCTCGCTGTTGAGGTTGCCCGGCGAGTGGAGCGTGGCGTAGCGCTGGCGCATGACGGCGGCGGTGAGTTCCTTGGTGCTCGTCTTGCCCACGCTGCCGGTAATGCCAATTGCAAAGAGGTTGGGCCGGGTGCGGTGTATCCGCTGGAAACCGCCCGCATGCTGCAGCCCGCGCGTGCCGTTCGGCACAATGAATGCAAAGCGCGCGTCGTCATCGGCCAATTGTTGGGCGGAAGGCACATCGCGCATGGCGCCCAGCGTCGTGCAGTCCACAATTATTGCGCCGGCGGCTGCTGCTGCGTCGCGTCCCTGCGCCTCGCAGATGACCGCACGTGCGCCCGCGTGCAGCGCGGCGGCAATGTAGTTGTGGCCATCTGTCTTTTGCCCGCGCTGCGCCACAAAGAGGCTCTCCGCGACGACGGCGCGGCTGTCGAGCGTTGCCTGCGGCAGCGGCCGCGACCGCAGCGCCAGCGGCGGCAGCGTCCCCGTTAACGCCTGCCAGAGTGTGTGCAGCGTGACGCTGCTGTCGACGGATGGGCCGATGTCGGGCATGGAAGAGATGACTGCGCACTGGTGACGGACAGACGAAAACTCGTAATGGATGACCAAAGGAAGACAGTTGCCCGATGCGCCCGATTCGGGGGCTTGCGCACGTATGACCTGCTACCTACCACTGATCAATCGTCAATTCTCAATTCCTCGCTGTTCTGCGTCCCTGCCACAACCGCGCGAATTGCGTCCGGGGCCATGTTCATCGAGTCGAGAATGCGTGCGGCCACGCGTGCAAATGTGGGTGCGGCGTTCTGGTTGGCCCACAACGTGACTTTCTGGTCGGGGCGCTCGTAGCGCACAATGATGGCCAGTTGCGGGTCCTGGGCAGGCACAAAGCCCACAAAGCTTGCGTTCACCTGGTCCTCCAGGTAGCCGTCGGGGCCGGGAATTTGCGCCGTGCCGCTCTTGCCCGCCACTTCAAAATCAGGCACCATCGCCAGCTTGTTGCCCTCGTTTACGGTGTAAACCATCATGTCGGTCAACTGGCGCGCCGACTCGGGTCGCAGTGTGGTGTGAATCACCGTGGGCACCGAGAGCAGCACGTCGCCGTCATAGATGCGCGCCTTGACGACGTGGGGGCGCATGAGCTTGCCGCCGTTGGCTATCGAGGCGACGGCGTTGACCATCTGCAGCGGCGTAACGGCCAGCCCCTGCCCAAAGCTGTTTGTGGCCCAGTCCGCTTCGCTCCAGTCGAGGGTGCCGGGCGTCTTGAGCGCGCCGGGGATTTCGCCCGCCAGGTCCACTTGTGTGGCCGAGCCGAAGCCGAAGCGACGCACATAGTCGTAGAAGGCGTTCTTGCCGGTGTCCAGCGCCACCTGCGCCGTGACGACGTTGAGCGAATTGGCGAGCGCGCTCTGCACCGTCACTTCGCCATAGCCCACGCGCTGGCTGTTAAAAAAGACGCGTCCACCCACGCTGATCATGCCCGTGTCGTTGTACGTCTTCGTGGGTGTGATGGCGCCCGTATCGAGCGCCGCCCCCATTGTGACGACCTTGAAGACCGAACCGGGCTCATACTGCTCGCTGATGGCCGGATCGAGAAAGCGCTTGACCTCGGTATTGCCATACTGGTTCGGGTCATAACTGGGCTCGCTGGCCATGGCCAGAATCTCGCCCGTGTGCGGATCCATGACAATGATGGTGCCCCGCTCAGCCTGGTACTCCTCAAGCCCCTTGCGCAACTCTTCTTCGGCAATCCACTGCATTGTGGAGTCAATCGTCAGAACAAGATCCTTGCCCGCCAGCGAAGGCACAAAGCGCTGCACCGAGAGCGGCAGGTCGGCCAGGGTGCCGTTGGGCTTTTCTGTAAAGCCGATGCCGCTGTCGCTGATCAGGAAGCGGTCGTAGTAGCTTTCCACGCCATAGAAGGGCATGCGCTCGGCGTTGACGAAGCCGACCATATGTGCGCCCACTTCGTGCTGCGGGTAATAGCGCTTGGGCACGGGTGTAAGGAAGACCGTGCGCAGCGGGTAGAGGTCGCTCTCCCGACTCAACTCTTCCTGCCTGTCCAGAATACGCTTGCCCTGCGCGAGCGTAATCTCCTTGGCTACCTCCAGATAGTAGGTGTCGGGCCAGGTGTTGAGCAACGCCAGCGTGCGGTTGGCGGGAAGGCCGATCAACTCTTCCAACTGCTGCGCCACAGCCACGCGCTGCTCTTCGTTGCGCAGCCCCTGCGAGTTGACGGCCACGCTGTAGAAGAAGCGATCCGCAGCCATCAACACGCCGTCGCGGTCGAGGATCGTGCCGCGCGCCGCGCTGCCCTCGTGCCCATTGTAGATGGGCACCGACAGCCCCCACTGCACCACCTGATAGGTCATCAGGCGGAGCGCAATCAGGGCGCCCGCAGCGGCCAGCACGCCGACAAGCAACAAGAAGCGCCAGCGCCGGCGCTCCTGCAGTGAAGGCGCGACCGCAGTGGCTTCCGCAGGCGCGCCGGCGGCCGTGACTGGGCTGTTCAGTTCATTATCAGCAAGGTAGGCCGACATACAAGCAATTCTGTCCTTGGTGCCTCAGCAATGAAGCGGCGATGGGCAGCGATGTGGCAGCGAAGTGGCTGTGATGTTGCGGCCATGGGGCGGCAGTGCAGGTGCGATGCAGCGGCAGTGTGGCGGCGATGATGCGGCGGTGCATGTGCGATGCTGGCATGAGTCAACAATGATCTTGCGGCGGCGGCGATTCAGCGATGGGCGGCGATGACGGCATGATGGGCAGCAGTGCGGCGTGATGTCCCAGAAAATGACTTGCTACGGCTTGTACATCGGCCTACCTGATGCTGAACGAAAGAGAATCCCACTGTTGACCCTTGCCCTGCTGCTACAGGTTGAACAAATCGGGCCAGTCGGTGGCAATCACCATGAATGAAGTGGGCGCCGCTCAGGGTGTTCCCCATGCGGGCAAGCGCGAGCGAAGCCATGCGCCGGTTTCGGCCAGCGCCCCGCGCACGCTCTCCCAGCGGAAGTAACTCCAGAAGCCGCTTTCGGCCGGGCTTTCTCCCGGCGCCTGACTCTGCGCCACGGGCTGCGCAGCCTGAGCGGCCGGGTCGTTGCCAAGAACCAGATACTGGGGTGTCAGATTGGCTGGGGTCGGGTTGTTCAGCGCGTCGACAACCTCGGGGCGTTCGACCACATACTTGAGTTTGTCGGCTGGCACATAGCCCGCCAGCAGCGCCTTGCGGTTGACATCCTGCAGCGAACTGTAGCGGGCGATCTCGTAGATGAGGCCGGCGTTCTTGTGTTCGGTGGCCTCGTAGTCGCGCTTCAAGGCGATCAATTTCTCATCCAGGCGCATGATCTCCGCCGAAAGTGTGACATGCAACACCATGGTAAAGGCGAGGATGAGCAAGCAGAAGGTGAAAACGAGGTAGCCCTGCAGCGTCGTGGGCAGTTGTAGTAGCCCGCCCAGCGTGGCCAGGCGCGTGCGCAGCGGCCCCTGGCGCGAGAAGTAGCCATCGTCTGCAATACCCATAGTCGAATAGGGGGAGGTGGACCGCCGACCAGCCGGCAGCGATGAGGGCAGCGATGTGTGCAGCGGCGCAGGCAGTGACGACGCAAAGCTCGGTTCTGCCTGCCCAGCCTGATTCCGGTCGTACATGCTCAATCCCTAACCCATGATGCGACTTGCACTGCGCCAAAACGCCGATCCTGCGTCCCGTCTTGCGAGTCCTTGCGTAGCCGATGCGCTTGCGTCAAAGCGACGCCGGCGCATCCTCTGCTTTTTCTGCCACCCGCAGCTTGGCCGAGCGGCTGCGTGGATTCAGCGACAATTCAGCGTCTCCGGGCGTCACCGGCTTGCGGGTGATGACGCGCAAGCTGGGTGTGTGCGCCGTGCCGCCATAGGGATTAAGCGGCTCCTCGTTCCAGATGCGTCCTTCGTGCGCCATCCACTGCTTGACCAGGCGGTCCTCCAGGCTGTGAAAGCTGATCACCGCCAGCCTTCCGCCGGGCCGCAACAAGCGCAGACATTGGGGCAGCGCCGCCTCAATCTGCTCCAACTCCCGATTGACGGCGATGCGCAGTGCCTGAAAGGTGCGCGTGGCGGGGTGAATGCGTGCGCCCCTGCGTCCGCCAACCGCCCGCTCCACAATCGCGGCCAGGGCTGCCGTAGAACCAATCGGCCGGCTGCGCACAATCGCCCGTGCAATCGCCCGGCTGTGGCGCTCCTCGCCGTAGCGGAAGATGAGATTGGCAATCTCAGCTTCGTCCCAGGTGTTCACCACATCGGCGGCGCTGGGCCCCTGCAGGGGGTCAAAGCGCATATCGAGCGGCCCATCAGCGGCAAAGGAGAAACCACGCTGCGCCGTCTCCAGTTGAAAGGTGCTGACGCCCAGGTCCAACAGAATGGCGTCGAGTTGTGCAAAGTCGTTGGCGAGGGCGTTGGCCTCAATGTTCTCCAGCCGCCCTTGCACAATGGTGAGGCGTCCCTCGGTAATGGCCGCCGCCAACTGGGCTTGTGTGCGCCGCAGGGCCGCCGGGTCGGCGTCAATGCCGAGCACATTGCCATCTGGGGCCGATTGCTCGAGGATGCGGCGAGTATGTCCGCCGCCACCCAAGGTACCGTCAATCACCCTCGCCCCTGGCTGCACTGAGAGATAGTGCAGCACCTCGTTTAGCAGGACAGGAACGTGCTGCGTTTCTTCGGGGTCGGGCGCTACAAACTGCACATCCGCCACGCAGATACTGGCCTTTCGCCTCTGCCTCGACTGTTGCTAAATGCCCAGCGCCGTCAAGGCTTTGCGGTTCAGTTCTGTTTCCTGGAAGTGGCGCTCGATCTCGTTCCAGGCGTCGGGATTCCAGATCTCCATGTGGTTGCCCAGCCCCACGATGAGTACTTCAGCGCCGATATGGGCGAAGTCGCGCAGCCGCTGGCTGAGCAGCACGCGGCCTTGGCCGTCCAGGTGCAGATCTTCGGCCCCGCTGTAGATGATGCGCCGCAAAAGAGCCGAATCGGTGTCCACCATGGGCAGGTTGTTGAGCTTCTCGGTGAAGCGCCCCCACTCGTCCATGGGCATGGCAATCAGACAACTCTCGCCGGGGTGGCGGGTGAACACCAGCGCCGGCGCCGATTCCTCGCGGAACTTGGCGGGAATTGTCAGCCGTGTCTTGCTATCGAGAGCATACTGATACTGGCCGAGAAACATGGTTGACGTCGCTCAAATTCCACTGAGTTTAGCCGCTGCCTGCAGAAGCCGCCGAAAAATGGCCAACAGCAAAGAAAGGGGCGCCGATGGAGCGACTGCCCGTTCGGTTGTGCGGACTGCGGGGGATGCAGATGCCTTCAATTGGCTATTTTGCGTTTGCGCTGCTGAGTAAAATGTCAGCCGTGGGTTCGGGATTGCGTGGCTGGCGGACTCGCGGCTGCCGTTGTGCAAGTGTGGCTGGATAGCAAGCGGCCCTTGAGCCAACAGGCGCTGCAAGTGCCGCCACTCACATTGTTTCGCCAACCGCCTCGGCGTAGGGATGTTCTCCCACTTTGTCCCAGAACCTCCCACAGTATAGCCGATATGCCAATGCGTGTCTACTCCCAAGTTGCGAAAGTTGGGATATCGTAGGCCAAATTGCGCGTAAAGGGGACGGCGTCGTGCATGCTCACGCGACGGCGACCCTGCGTATTGCGCGTAGCGAAATAGTATACTCGGGGTGCATACGCGGGGCTGCCGCGCGAGGACATTTGTTGCGATCTTTGCAACACGGGTTCGTGTAGACCTGCTGGGAGCTATGTCTGCCGTTATGTGGGGACTGGCGCACGCAGCTGCGGCAAATGGCGTGGGAAAAACACTGCCAGGCGCGGCGGAATGCGCGACAGCAGGCCGCGCGCCAAAACACGCAAGCACCGGTGAGGCGTTTGCAGATGGAGAGAATGGAGGAGCGGCGCAACCAGCGCGTGGCGCGAGCCGTGCCAGAAGATTTCGCATCGGGTGCAATGCCCAGCAATGAAAGGCAGCGATGAAAGAGCGTCCCGGTGCTGCGTTCGACGGGTGCTTGCGCCGTGGCCTGTGCGCGAGCCTTATCGGCTCAAATGCGGCTCAGATTGCCCTGGCGTGATACAGGTTGCGCAAATGCGGTCCCGCGCCCTGCAACCCCCGTCATGACTACGTGGAGTATACCATAATACATGTGCAAGCGCACGGTGCACACACGTGCCGGGGAATGTGCCAGTTTAGAGTCAGGGCGAGGCTGCAGTTGTCCGCACAATCAGCCACCTTGCGCCCCTTCAGGGGCCGTGTCCGTGGCCGGACGAAATGCGGAGCGCGACGCATTGATTTCTAATGCATCTCTAACTTGACATTGCATACACACTACGATAACATGTACCGATGCACCAAGCCCCATCGCCGCGCGTGACTAATTTCACCCCGTGCGTTCGATGCAGCGGTTTTGTGCCCATTGTTTGCAGCCAACGCTGCAACCGCACGCACACAATTGTTCCAGCGCGTGCGCCATAAGGAATCAGGTGCGCAATCAGGGTGACATGCCGATTTACTTCATGCCCGCAGTGTGGGCGGCGAACCCCGAGCGAGAACCTGATTTTTTGTTGTCTACAATTGGATAGTATGGGTCCGCATTGACACATTCTTGATGCTTTGCGCAGACACCAGGTTGTAGATGGTAGACCGGCGTCGCCGACGGTTTTTCCACCTGCTCTGGTGTCTTGTTGCCTTTTGGCGTCACAGTGCGCTTGTTGTGCGGCGTGTGGGGGCGCAGTGCGAAGGCGTAGTGATTGGCTGCAAGGAGTCTGTCCTTCATTGAACTCCATTTGCCGCTTTTGCACAAACAGCCCGTAGCGCACGCCATAGGTCGAGTCGCCAGATGCGCGCTTGCCGTGACAGAGGTTAAACCCAGTTGAGTGACAGTGAATTTTTCACCTGCAACAAGCCGGATTGTTTAGAATTGCCTGTCAATATTGACAGGCAATATACCGCATTTTGACTGTACCGCATTCTGACTGTACTGCATTGCAGAACGCAATTCCTTGTACCGCGATTGCCGTGCCGAAACGTGTAAGGAGCTGAAGCGACATGACACTGGTTGCCAACGGAAGCCAAACGGGAAGGGGACAGCGTACTGAGCGCAAGAATTACGCGCGTACGCCATCGGTCCTCGATTTGCCGCGCCTGACTGAGGTGCAGCTGCGCAGCTTCAATTGGTTCAAAGAGGAAGGCTTGCGCGAACTCTTTGACGAAATTTCACCCATTACCAGCTTTAACAAGAATTTGGAGATGCACTTCGGCGAATTTCACTTCGGCGAGTCCAAATATCCCGAAGACGAGTGCCGCGAGCGCGATATCACCTTCTCCGCTCCGCTCTGGGTCACTGTCAAACTGGTGAATCGTGACACGGGCGAAATCAGCGAGCAGGAAGTCTTCATGGGTGACTTCCCGCTGATGACCGAGTCTGCCACCTTTATCATCAACGGCACCGAGCGCGTCGTGGTGAGCCAGTTGATTCGCTCACCGGGTGTCTACTTCACCGTAGAAGAGGATCGCAGCACCGGCCGCGACCTGGCCGGCGGCAAGATGATCCCCAGCCGCGGCGCATGGCTGGAGTTTGAGACCAGCAAACGGGACATCATCAGCGTCAAGGTTGACCGCAAGCGCAAGCTGCCGGTCACCATCCTCATGCGCGCCATCGGCTTTGGCACGGACGACGAGATTCGCCAGATCTTTGCCGACACCGATGACAACATGGACCATCCCTTCATCGAGTCGACGCTGGAGCGAGACCCCACCGCCAACCCCTCCGAGAACAGCGAGAAGGGCGTCAACGACGCGCTGCTTGAGTTCTACAAGAAGCTGCGCCCGGGCGACCCGCCCACGCTGGACAACGCCCAGAACTTCATGCAGAACCTGCTTTTTACCAATCGCCGCTATGACCTGGGCAAGGTGGGGCGCTACAAGCTCAACCGCCGTCTCAACCTCGATGAGAAGTCGCGCATCCTCACGCAGGATGACCTGATTGCGGTCGTCAAGCGCATCATCAACATCAACAACGGCAAGGGGCGCGCCGACGACATCGACCACCTGGGCAACCGCCGCATCAAGACAGTGGGCGAGCTGATTCAGAATCAGCTGCGCATCGGTCTGTTGCGCATGGAGCGCGTGGTGCGCGAGCGCATGTCGGTGCGCGACCCCGAACAGGTGACGCCGCTGAGCCTGCTCAACATCCGCCCAGTCGTGGCGGCTACGCGCGAGTTCTTCGGCGGCAGCCAGTTGAGCCAGTTCATGGACCAGACAAACCCGCTGGCCGAATTGACGCACAAGCGCCGTCTGAGCGCGCTGGGACCTGGCGGCCTGCGCCGCGAGCGTGCCGGCTTTGACGTGCGCGACGTGCACTACAGCCACTATGGCCGCATTTGCCCCATTGAGACGCCCGAAGGCCCCAACATCGGCCTCATCGGCTCCATGGCTTCGTTTGCGCGCATCAACGACTACGGCTTCATCGAAACGCCCTACCGCAAGGTCTTCAAGGAGATGGCGGCGGACGCGCACGAACTGGTGGGCCACACCCTCTCTGCCGACGTGGAGAATGGCAAGGGCAAGAAGGTGGCCGAGAAGGGTGCAGTAATTGACGAGGCGCTGGCCAAAAAGATTGTCGCCGCGGGCGTGGAAAAGGTGCAGGTCAAGCCCTATGCCAGCCGCGACGTGGTCTACCTGACGGCCGATGAAGAAGAATTGATGCACGTGGCGCAGGCCTCTTCGGCGCTGAACGCCGTGGGTGAATTCCGCAACCCGCGTCCTTCATCGCGCTATGCTGAGGATTACCTCTTCGCGCAGCCCGAGCAGCTTGCTTACATGGACGTCTCGCCCAAGCAGGTGGTGGGCGTCTCGGCGGCGTTGATTCCTTTCCTGGAGCATGACGACGCCAACCGCGCGCTCATGGGCTCCAACATGCAGCGCCAGGCCGTGCCGCTCATTCGCCCCGAGGCCCCCATTGTGGGCACGGGCATGGAGTGGCAGGCGGCCGTTGACTCGGGCCAGGTGATTGTGGCCAGGAACGCGGGCGAAGTGGTCAGCGTCACCGGCGACCGCATTGTGGTGCAGGAAGAAGATGGCACCGCACGCGAATATCACCTGCGCAAGTACAACCGCCGGAACCAGGGCACCTGCATTGACCAGCCCC
>CAYRVP010000028.1:0-36984 GCA_964427845.1 uncultured Caldilineaceae bacterium | reverse complement strand
TTGAACTCGACCCTAACTACGAAAAACTACTGCTCTCTACGTGATTCGAGTTTAATGATCAATGATCATTGATCAATGATCATTTGGTCATCAGTAGTCAATGATTGATGATCGATAATCGACAACCAAAGGTCGTGAAGCCTCTCACCACCGCAGCGTCGGCGTCCACACGGGTGCATCCCACAAGCGCAGCAACTCATCATCCAGGCGCAAGAGAGTGATTGCTGCGCCCGCCATGTCAAGGCTGGTAACGAGGTTGCCCACAAGCGAGCGCTCCACCACGACCCCCTGCGCCAGCAGCAACCTGTGCAGGCAGTTATACACAATGTAGAGCTCCTGCTGTGGCGTCCCGCCAAGGCCCGTCACCATGGCCAGCACGCGCTCGCCAGGGCGCAGCTCCAGATCGGCGGCCACGGTGTCCAGCAGCAACTCCACCACCTGGTCGGCCGAAGTGGTCTCAAGACGCATGCGCCCTGCCTCGCCGTGGATGCCCACGCCAACCTCCATGGTGCCTGCGGGCAGGCGGAAGGTGGGCCGCCCTACCATGGGGGCTGTGCAACTGCTGAGCGCTACACCCATGCTGCGCACCTGCGCACTGGCACGCAGGCTCACCGCCACCACGTCAGCCAATGCATAACCTGCCTCGGCCGCGGCGCCGGCGATCTTCTCCACCAGCACGGCGCCGCCCAGACCGCGCCGGCGCGCCTTGTCGGGCACAGCCACGTCGTCTGAGACGAGCACGGAGGCAAGCTCGACGTTGCGCGTTGCGGCCAGTTCCATCGCCATTTCGCTGTTGAGGACGCCGCCCGCGTAGTTTTTGACAATGAGCACCACGCCACGCCCACCGTGCGTCGCGTCAATCGCGGCCAGATACTGGTCGGGCGTGGGGCTGGTGAAGACATCGCCAGGGCAGGCGGCGTCGAGCATGCCGCGACCCACATAGCCGGTGTTGAGCGGCTCGTGGCCGCTGCCGCTGCCGCTGATGACTGTAACCTTGCCCTGCACGGGCGCATCGCGCCGCACAAGCACGTAGGGATCCTCGAAGAGGCGCACCATGGAGCCATGCGCCAACGCGAAGCCGCGCAGCGAATCGGCCACGGCGTGCGCCGGGTCGTTGATCAACTTATGCATGGGCTCACCACGCTGTGCGGACTGCAGTTCAACCACAAGACCTCGCGACGCCGCTACAGAGGGGGAAGTAAAAGAAAAGGCTGCAACAACTTGAGGAGCAAATCATGCGCGGCCAGGGCCGCCTGGGCGCGATGGCTGATGCGATTCTTCACGGGGGAGGGCAGCTCGGCAAGCGTTTGCCCCAACTCGGGAAGAAAGAAGACAGGGTCGTAGCCAAAGCCATTTGCGCCGCGCGGGCTATCTGTAATCACGCCCGGGAAATCGGCCTCCACCACATGCTCTGCGCCTGAAGGCGTCACGAGCGCAACGGCGCAGCGGAAGCGGGCCGTCCATGCCGTGCGGGGGAAGACGGCCAGTTCAGCCAGCACCTTGTTGTAGCGGTCGGCGTCGCTGGCGCCCGGCCCGGCATAGCGCGCCGATTGGACGCCCGGCCGGCCGTCCAGAGCATCAATCACAAGGCCGCTGTCGTCGGCCCAGGTCCACAGCCCTGTGGCGGCCGCATAGGCGTGCGCCTTGAGCAGCGCGTTCTCGGCAAAGGTGCTGCCGGTCTCATCAACGTCAAATGTAATGCCCTCGGCATCGAGCCACGTCACCTCGAGCGGCAAATCGGCCAGCAGCGCCTGGTATTCGCGAATCTTGCCCGGATTGTGGGTTGCCACCAACAGCTTCATGCAATTCTCCGCCAGGATATGTTGGTAGGTGATGTCGGATGGTGAAGGCCGCTGCACGCGCAGCAAATGCTCGCCTCGCTGGCCCTGCTTTGACACCCGGGATGATACTATCATAGAATCGGGTGAAGGCGGAACATGGGTGGCTTCCCCCGTCCCCAGACGGATGCTGTTATGCTGTTCACCTGCACTTTCCACGGCCGCCCTCCCGTGCAACGTGCCGCATGCCACCAGCACGACGAAAGCCATGCCATGGTCCACTCCTACCACCCGCTGTCCATTTTTTCCGGCTCAGCCCACCGCGAACTCGCCGAAGAGATCGCACAACTGCTCGGCGTTTCGCTGGGCAAGGCCACCACACGACGCCTGCCCGACAGCGAAATCCACGTGAAGATCGAGGAAGTGGTCCGCGACCAGGACATCTTCTTTATCCAGCCCTGTTCTGCGCCGGTCAACGATCATCTCGTCGAAATGCTGCTCTACCTTGATGCCTTCCGTCGCGCCAGCGCGCACCGCGTCAGCCTGGTGATGCCCTATTACCCCTATGCGCGCCAGGATCGCATGGCGCAGGGGCGTGAGGCCATCTCGGCGCGCGTCGTGGCGAACATGATTGAATCAATGGATGTGCGCCGCGTGATCTACGTGGACATCCACAACCGTGCGATTCAGGGCTTCTTCAATATTCCGGTGGACCCGCTGAGCGCGCTGCCGTTGTTGGCCGAATATTTCAGCCGGCCCGGCTATGAGAAGGCATCAATTGTAAGCCCCGATGTGGGCCGCGCCGGCTTTGCCGGCCGCTATGCCGAACTGCTCAACCTGCCCCTGGTCGTCATGCACAAGCGACGCACGGGCTTCAGTTCCACGCAAACCACCCACGTGGTGGGTGATATTGAGGGGCGACGGCCGATAATCATCGACGATATTGTTGCGGGCGGCAGCGTTCTCAAGCAACTGGATGCGCTCTACGACGCCGGGGCAGAGGGCAAAACGATCTTTTCGATTACACACCCGGTGCTGCTGCCCACAGCGTTGCAGCGACTGGAAGATGACGACCGCATCGAAAAACTGGTGGTGACGAACACCATACCTGTCCCGCCCGAGAAACGTCATCCCAAGGTCGAGGTGCTCTCGATTGCGCCGCTGCTCGCCGAAATCATCAACAAGATCTACCGCGGCGAGAGCATTTCAAGCCGTCTGGTACTCTCGTGACGGCAAAACTTGATAGTCGACATATTTGATGATTGATAATTGATGATTGATCACTGATAATTGGCGGCGTCACCGAGTCTGCCCGCTCATGATCTGTCATCAATTGTCAATTATGTCAACCAGTCACGAATCACCCACCATTCCATTCACTCTCTTCTTCATGCCAACACGCACGCAGCGCCCCGAACCCGATGCCCTGGAATGTATCCTGGGGCCACGCGCCACCTTTTCAGGTACGCTCCGCTCCGAAACCAGCATCCGCATCGACGGTGCTGTGGAGGGCGGTTTGATTGAGACACCCGCCAACGTGATCCTGACCGAGGGCGCACGCGTCAGTTGCGACATCACCGCCAAGACGGTGAGTATCCGCGGCGCCTTCCAGGGCACGTTGCGGGCTGACCGCGTCGAGTTGCTTACGGGCAGCCGCGTCGCGGGCAATATCCAGGTCAACTCCTTCTATATGGATGACGGCGTCTTTATGCAGGCGGAGGTGACGTTGCGTGGCGCACGGCCGGGGCTGCCTGCGGGCCGCCTCGCACCGGGAGCGCCACCCATGCAGACAACTTCTCCCGCGCAGGCCAACGGGCAGGCGCAACGCACCCGGCTTTGACCTCTCCGACCCTCGTCTGTTCAGCATCCCACTCCCAGTGAAAGGACCTTCCCAATGACCCGTCGCACACTTTCCATTGTTGCCGCGCTGTTCATGATCGTGGCTCTCGTCCTCAGCGGTTGCGCCGCACCGATTGCGCCCGCCGCCCCCGCCGCCCCCGCCGAAGCCACAGCCGCACCCGCGGCTGAAGCCGCCGCCGACATGCCCGTTGTGCGTGTGGGCACCAACGCTGAGTACCAACCCTTTGAGTTTGTTGACGAAAACGGTGATATCGTTGGCTTTGACGTCGACATTGTCAATGCCATTGCCGAGCGCGCCGGCTTCACCGTCGAGTGGACGAACACAAAATGGGATGGCATCTTCGTAGCCCTGGCCAACGGCGAGTTCGATGCCGTTGCGAGCGCTGTAACCATCACCGAGGAGCGCAAGCAGTCGATTGACTTCAGCGAGCCCTACTTCAACGCCGGCCAGGCCATTGCCACCAACGCCGACAACACCACCATCACCGGCCCCGAGTCGCTGACTGCCGGCATCAAGGTGGGCGTGCAGTTGGGCACTACCGGTGACATTTGGCTGACGGAAAACACCGACGCCGATGTGCAGCGCTTCGACGAGAATCCGCTGGCCGTGCAGGCGCTGGCTGCCGGCGACATTGACGCCGTCGTGGGGGACTCGCCGACACTGGCCGACATCCTGAAAGAGAACCCCGAACTGAACCTGAAGATTGTGGGCGAGCCCTTCACCGACGAGTTCTACGGCATCGCCATCCAAAAGGGTTTGACGGACCTAAAGGCGAGCATTGACGCGGGTCTGGCCGAGATCAAGGCCGACGGCACTTACGACGCCATTTACGCCAAGTACTTCGGGCCGCCGTCGCAGTAGTCACCCCACACCGCCTTGTTGCTGCGCAGCCCAGATTTAGCGGCTGCGCTTACAGACGAAGGCGCCAGCTATGGGCAAAGTGGAGGGGTCACGGCGTCGACGTCGTGACCCCTTTATTTTTGCAGTGCCCGCGCGTGCGTTTTGCATGCGCCGGGCCACACAAACAAGCGCATGGAGATCAGATGAGCGACCGTACCTTTGGCTTTCGAGACCGCCAATTGACCGTGGAAGGACCCACCTTGAAGGTGGGCGACCGTGCCCCCGAAGTCATTCTACAAACCGGCTTTGCCTCCCCCTGGCCTTTGCTGGCCAATACCCAGGGCAAGGTACGGCTCATTAGCGTCGTGCCCAGCATTGATACCAGTCTGTGCGACACGCAAACGCGCCGCATGAACCTGGAGGCCGCCGACCAGGGCGATGGCCTGATTGTGCTGACGGTGAGCGTGGACATGCCCGCAGCGCAGAAGCGCTGGTGCGCCGCCGCCGGCGTCGAGCGCGTGCAGATGCTCTCCGATTATGTGAATATGAATTTCGGCAAGGCGTGGGGCACCTACGTGCCGGACCTGCGCATCGATCAGCGCGCCGTCTTTGTGGTGGATGCCGACGACACCGTGCGCTATGCGGAGTACCTGCCTGTGATTGGCCAACAGCCCAACTACGACGCGGCCATGGCGGCCGTCAAGGCGCTGCTTTAGAGACAACCGCCGTACTCAGGTTTCGTTGACAGGGCACGGATAGCAGCCGACCATGCCGCTGTGATCCTTGCTCAAGCAATACATCCTGCGTACGGCGGTTGCGCGCCTTGTCAGGCTCGGGCAGTCGCCGTCGACTGGTGCGCCGCCCAGGCGCCGGCGATCATGCGGAAGATGTCCGTCTCGGTGACAATGCCGACGACGCGCGCCGCTTGCGGCCGCGACGGGTCATCCCAGCCAACCACGGGCACGCCACCCACCTTGTGCTCAATCAGCAGCGTGGCCAATTCGCCCACGGTAGCCTCAACATCAATCGTCACCACCTCGCGCGTCATCACATCGCCCACCGTCAACCACTCCTCGTCGGCCTCCGGCTCGTAGCTGTTGCGGATCGCGTCGCCTGCCGCTTCCACCTGCAGAATGTCCGAGTCGGTAATGATGCCCAGAAGCGCGCCATCGTCATCCACCACGGGCAGGCGACGCAGATTGAGCTCTTCCATCACCCGCGCGGCATCCACCACCAACGCCTCAGGACGGACCGTGACAACATCCTGCGTCATGATCTGACGAACGGGAATGCGGTGCATGATGCTCTCCTCGCCAGGTTTGGGGGGAAATGCGTTGCGCGCTGGAATACGGGTCACAAATCGATTGCAGGGCTGCGGCGCCTGCCGGCAATGATGAGTATAGCACGGTTTTGGGCCGGCGTGTGCTCAAGTTCTCTCTGGAAAGCGGGCTGCGCCCGTCTTGCGCGCTGTACATTTCGCTATGCACGCGGTTACAATTTGCAGGCAGCCCGGTTCGTTCCACACTGAATTGCAGGCCACTTCATGCTGTCAATATTGCGCGGCCTCATACGCCTGCTTCTGGTCATCCTGCTCATCTCGCTGGGTGTTCTACCGGTGGTGCTGTTGAGCCTGATCCCCGTGCGCTACCGCGGCGCCAAACTGGGGCCGTGGCTTACCTACTACATTTCGCACGCCTTCAACCGCATCTTCAACATTCACTCCACTTGCACCGACAAGGCGCGCATGGCGCGCCATCACGGGCTTGTGCTGGCGAATCACTCCTCATATCTTGACATCATTGCACTGCTCAACGCCGCACCAATTCGCTTCCTGGCCGCGCAGGAGGTGCAGCGCCAGCCCATCATCGGCTGGTTTGCCATGGCGCAGGAGACGGTCTTCGTCAACCGCAGCAATCGCGCCTCGCGCGGAGAGGCGCGCGACGCCGTCAGCGCCGCCCTGCAAAGCGACCCGTTCCCACCCATTGCCATCTTCGCCGAAGGCCGGCTTGGCCCTGGCGACCGCCTCAATCCCTATCGCTTTGGCGCGTTTGAATTAGCGGTGCAGAACGAGGTCGCGTTCCTCCCTTGTGCGATTCGCTACAACCGCCCCGACATTGTGACGTGGCACGGCGGCTCACGCAATGAGTGGATGCCCGCAGCCGTCTGGCGGCTGGCCCGCCACAAGGGGCGCATTGAGATGACCTTGATTCCCCTCACACCCATGCACCCTACCCGCAATGACGACCCCGCACTGCTCGCGGCCATTACCCAGCGCTGCGTGGAGCAGGTCCTGGGCTTTCCGCCTGCTCCGCTCTCACTCGACGACGTCCAACGCGCAAAGTGGGATCAAGGCGGCAAGAAGCGCAACGGCGCGCCCGAACAATCCAGCATGTGACCTCGTCCTCACTGCAAGGCCCCCATGTGGCGGGCCTCCTCCAACACCCACGGCAGGATGTGCGCGATGACTCAATTCTGCAGTCGCAAGGCTCGATTCGAATGGGCGTACCTGGCACTCGTCTTCGTTTTGCTCTTGGGTGGGTGCGGTAGCCGCGCCTCCAATGAATCCTTGCCCATGGAGGCGGCTGCACCCGCGGCCGCTGCCGGCGCCGCCGACGGCGATGCCTACGGTGCCATGGATACCGCCATGCAGGAGGCTTCTGCTGCGGGCGCGCTTCCCGGCCAGCCAGGGACAACCAGCGCGCTGCTCAACCGCAAGATGGTGGCGCGCGCTTCGCTCGCACTTGTTGTGGCTGACGCCGCGGAAACGATCAGGTCAATCGAGACGATCGTGGGTGATGCGGGTGGCTTCATCTCCGATGCCAATCTCTTCAACCAGTACAGCGGCGACACGCCGGTGCTTGCGGGCAATGTGACGCTGCGCGTCCCAGCCGAGGCGCTGGACGAAACGATGACGCGCCTCGAAGCTCTTGCCCTGCAGGTGGGCAACCGCACAATTACACGCGAGGATGTGACCGACCAGTACACCGACCTTGACGCCCAGTTGCGCAACCTGGAGGCCACCGAGGAAGAATTGCGCGCGATGCTCACCACGATGCGCGAGCGCCCCGACGCCACGGCTGATGACATTCTCGCCGTCTTCAATCAATTGACGGCAATTCGCGGCCAAATAGAGCAGGTGCAGGGGCGCAGGAACATGCTTGACAACCTGATTGGGCTCTCAACAATTGAGGTGTCGCTCTCGCCTGATGCTGCCTCGTTGCCCGTGGTGGAGACGGGCTGGCGGCCCGTCGTGGAGATGCGCAATGCCAGCCGCTCGCTGGTGAACGGCCTGCAAACGCTGGGCACGGCGCTGATCTGGTTCTTCGTAGCCGTGCTGCCCGTGCTGCTGCTGCTGGCGCTGCCCTTCGTGCTGCTCTTCTTCATCGTGCGCTGGCTCGTGCGGCGCAGACGGCGGCGCACACAGGCCGCAACAGCGTAGCAGCGACACAGAGGCCACAGAGGGAACAGAGAAACACAGAGAACAGCAACAACGAGGCAAACAGCCCTGTTGTTGCTGTTCTGCGTGTTTCTCTGTTCCCTCTGTGGCCTCTGTGTCGAAGTTCTGTTGTTACTGTTCGCGCGCGACGGTGATGAAACTGTTCGGTGCGGGCAGGGGCAGGGTGGATCGCGCGCTGTCGGGCCAGATCACCGTGGCGCTGCGGACTTCCGTACCGGGCGCAAGGCCGAAGTGCACGATGGGCGGCTCGGCTGTCAGGTACGCGCTGGAGACGCGCACGTCGCGCACCATGGTTCCGGCGCTGGTCTTAAGAATCACCTGCGCGCCGATGGCGTTGCGGTTCTGCACGCCGGGCATCTGCAAGGCGAATTCAAGCGCGGCCCCTTCGGTGCAAAGGTCGTTCTCGAAGTACTGCGCCGCTGTGCGTACGTTGTTGACAACGATGTCGAGGTCCCCGTCGCCATCCACGTCGGCCATCAGCATGCTGCGGCCGCTGCGCGTGCTGCCCAGCCCCCACGCCGACATCTCGATAAAGACGCCCATGCCGTCGTTGCGGAAGGCCTGGTTCGCTTCCACCAGTTCGTGGCTGGGCAGGTGGCTCAGCAGCCGCTCCTCGATGAAGCCGTTGACCACGTAGAGATCGAGCGCGCCATCCAAATCGAGGTCGCCAAAACGCGCCGACCACGACCAGCCCGTCGCATCCACGCCCACGGCCTCGCTCACGTTGTAGTACATGTCCGAGTCGTCGCGCACAAGCAGCACATTCTCCATCATCTGGATATCGTTGGGCGCCATCACCATGGGCAGCATGCCCGCCATCAGCGGGGCCCACGCGACGGCCACGGCGGGGTCTTCCGGTGCATAGGGCTTCATGTCGGTGGCCATGAGTTCAGGGCGACCGTCGTTGTGTATGTCGCCCGCATCGATGCTCATTGTGCTGTGGGGCGTGGCGGCGAAGGGTTTCTCCCATACCCAGCCGGCAGGCGAATTGCGCCATGCCATGTCGGGCACGTTGAAGTCGTTGCCCACCACAATGTCCAGCCTGCCGTCGCGGTCGGCGTCGAAGAGGAAAGTTGCCAGTCCCTGCGCCTCGTTGGCAAGTTGCTGCGGACGGAAGCGCCCCAGATTGTTGGTGTAGACGAAGACGCCGCCGTTGTTGCTCAACAGGTATTCGTTGCCCAAGTCGGTGAGCATGCCCGCATCGTAGGTTGAGGTCACGAGGTCAAGATCGCCATCCTGGTCCAGGTCGCCCCACGCCATGCTGTAGGCCGGCCTGCCCACGCCGGGGAGAATGACACGCTTGAATGTGGTGCTGCCGGCGGCGGCGGGGCCCGTATTGCGCCAATAGGCCAGCGCTCCTGTATTGCGCGTGAGCACCATGTCAAGCGCGCCATCGGCATCTATGTCCACCAGCGTAATGGCGCGCGTGTTCTCGTCGCCGAAGTGCTCGGTGCGGAAGGCAGGCGCGCCTGCGGCGTCACGCCCCTCGTTCCAGAGAATGGTATTGGACGCGTCCAGGTTGCCCAGCACCAGGTCGAGATCGCCGTCACCATCGAGGTCACCTGCGGCCAAACCGGAGCCGTTTGCCTCAAACATCTGGATGAGGCCATCGTCTGTGGCGGTCGTATGGTCCAGGTCGTGGGCAATGAAGCCGTCGCTGCAGGTGGCGGGGCGCGTGATGGCGCGGCTTGTGACGCTGACAGGAACCGTCTCGGGCGCGGCAGATTGCGCGCGTGCGGCGACCGGCGCCAGGCCGGCAAACAAGGAGAGGAGCAGGCAGACAACAAGTGCGCGCGGCTGTTTGATCATGGATGCGAGGATAGTCGAAGGGCGCGCTCGCGTCAATGTGCGCCCCGGCTTTTTGGGCAGGACCGCCGCTGTGGGCTAGAATTGCCCACGCTTGCCCTTGCGCCCTCCCAATGTAATGTCCCCGGCGTCTGCGCATTTGCGACCCTTTGACGCCGTGACAAGGCCTGGCAGCGCAGGCAACGGCTGCCGCCGATCTTTCTTCTCATGCACTTGACGGCACACGCATGCGCCGCACGTGCACCATTGCGCTTTTCAGATAGAGACTGTTATTGATTATGACCAAACTTGTCATTGTAGAATCCCCCACCAAGGCCAAAACCATTCGCGGCTTTCTGCCTGCGGGCTATCACGTTGAAGCCAGCATGGGCCACGTGCGCGACCTGCCCGCCTCCGCCGCGGAGATTCCCGCACGCGCCAAGGGCGCCCCCTGGGCGCGCCTGGGCGTGAATGTGGAGAATGACTTCGAGCCGCTCTACGTGGTCCCCGCCTCCAAGAAGAAGCTGGTGACGGCCCTCAAGGCGCAACTCGCCAATGCCGATGAGCTGATTCTGGCCACCGACGAGGACCGCGAGGGCGAAAGCATCGGTTGGCACCTGCAGGAGGTGCTCAAGCCGACCGTACCCGTGCGGCGCATGGTCTTCCACGAAATCACGCGGGAGGCTATCCTGGAATCGCTGCGTGACATGCGCACAATTGACCAGGATCTCGTCCACGCGCAGGAGACGCGCCGCATTCTGGATCGCCTCGTGGGCTACACCGTCTCGCCATTGCTTTGGAAGAAGATCGCACCCAAACTGTCGGCCGGGCGCGTGCAAAGCGTGGCCGTGCGCCTGCTTGTGCTGCGCGAGCGCGACCGCCGTGCATTTCACAAAGGCGCCTACTGGGATCTGACGGCCAACCTCACCAAGCAACCCGATCGCGCTAGTCACCATTTTCAAGCGACGCTCCACGCCGTAGGCGGCAAGCGTGTGGCCACCGGCCGCGACTTTGACGAGAGTACAGGTCGGGTGGCACACAGCAAGTCGGTGTTGCTGCTCAATGAAGTGGAAGCCAACGCGCTGGCCGCCCGCCTTGAGAAGGGTACGTGGCGCGTCACCGAGCTTGAAGAGAAAGAGCAGAGCCGCTCGCCGGGGCCGCCCTTCACCACCAGCACGCTGCAGCAGGAGGCCAACCGCAAACTGGGCCTCAGCGCCAAGGAGACGATGCGCCTTGCACAGAGTCTCTACGAGAATGGCTACATCACCTACATGCGCACCGACTCGGTGAACCTGAGCAAACAAGCGGTGGACGCGGCGCGCATGCGCGTGCGCGAGCTTTATGGCGAACAGTACCTGCACCCGCAGCCCCGCCGCTACAGCGCCAAGACCAAAAACGCCCAGGAAGCCCACGAGGCGATTCGACCGGCAGGCGACCAGATGCGCCCTGCCGACCAGCTCCCGCTCCAGGGGCGCGAGCGCGCGCTCTACGAGCTCGTTTGGAAGCGCACCGTTGCCACGCAAATGGCCAACGCGCGCCTCAAGCTCACGACGGCCACGATTGGTGTTGAGGATGCGCTCTTTCGCGCGTCTGGGCGCACGGTGCTCTTTGCGGGCTACTTCCGCGCCTATGTGGAAGGGAGCGATGACCCCGACGCCGCGCTCGAAAACCAGGATTCACCCCTGCCCGAGCTTTCGATCGAGGAAATTGTCGCGCTGCTGACGCTCAACGCCGCCGGCCACGAGACGAAGCCGCCTGCGCGCTACACCGAGGCGACACTCGTCAAGGCGCTTGAGGCCGAAGGCATCGGCCGCCCCAGCACCTACGCGTCGATCATCGACACGATTCTGCAGCGGGGCTACGCCTTCAAGCAGCGCAAGGAACTGGTGCCCACCTTCACCGCCTTTGCCGTGACACAACTGCTGGAAGATCACTTCACCGAATTGGTGGACCTCAACTTCACTGCCAACATGGAGCAGAAGCTCGATGACATTGCCAATGGCGACACTGCCTGGCTGGCCTACCTCAACCAATTCTTCCTGGGCGAGGACGGGTTGGCGGCGCAGGTGCGCGAAAAGGAAAGCGCCATTGACCCGCGCCTCGTCAGCGCCGTGCGCCTGGGCGATGACTTCCCCGGCGAGGTGCGTATTGGCCAGTTCGGCCCCTACCTCACACGCACGCACAACGGCGACGGCAGCGAGAGCATCGTGCGCGCCAGCCTCCCGCCCGACCTTGCACCCGCCGACCTGACCGCCGAAATGGCCGAGCTGCTCTTCACGCAGAAGAGCGAAGGACCGCGCAAACTGGGTGTGGACCCCGACGACGACCAGGAGATTACGCTGCGCACCGGGCGCTTTGGCCCCTATGTGCAGCGCGGCGATGACCCCGAAAAGGGCAAGCCCAAGCCGCCCCGCGCCAGCCTGCTGCGCGGCATGAACCCCGACGACGTAACGCTCGAGGTAGCACTGCAATTGCTGAGCCTGCCGCGCACGCTGGGTGAACATCCCGAGAGTGGTGAAGCCGTGCTGGCCGGCGTGGGCCGCCTGGGCCCGTATGTGGTGCACAACCGCACCTACGCCAATGTGCGCGAGCCGGATGACGTGCTGACGATTGAGCTCGACCGCGCCCTGGCATTGCTTGCCGACAAGGCAACGGGCGGCGGCGGACGCGGGGGGCGTGCCGGGTTGCGCGAAATCGGCGATCACCCCGAAGGAGGGCAGGTGCAGGCCGGCGTGGGGCGATTGGGCCCGTACGTTAACGACGGCAAACTCTCGGCCAACTGGGCCAAAGAGATGAACCCCGGCGACGTGACGCTGGACGGGGCGCTGGCGCTGCTGGTTGCCGCCGCCGCGCGCAGGGCAGCACGCGGC
The DNA here is from genome assembly GCA_964427845.1 of uncultured Caldilineaceae bacterium. GTDB lineage: Bacteria > Chloroflexota > Anaerolineae > Caldilineales > Caldilineaceae > UBA5069. Next base: position 24,393 of record CAYRVP010000028.1, on the reverse strand, counting down.
GATGCCCCCGCACGCAGCACGCGCAAACCCGCAGCGAAGGTCAGCACGCCGGCCAACGCCGCAAGCAAGAGTGCGACGGCCAGGAAAAGTACAGCCGCCAAGAAGACAACGAACTCAAAAGCAAAGCCGGCCACAAAGAAGTCAGCCACGGTCACCAAGCGGGCGCCTGCAAAGCGGAGCAAAGCCGCGACCGAAAGCGCCGCCTAGCGCCTGGCGGAGGCGCACTCCAGATTCGGCCGGCAATGGCGAGGATAGGGACGCAGGCTGCGAATGCACACGCGTCCGCGTGCATCTCCATTCCGCCTGGGCAACCCGCCCAAGCATACAGTTCCTGACAGCAGTTGAGCGGGTTGCGCCAGGCGTTGCGCCAGGCGCCGGCTTGCGGCGCAGCACGCCGCAGAAGCGCTTGCTTAGAATGTCTTGCAAAATGCCTACGAATTCCTTACAGCCTATTGCGTTTTTGTCAGGATGATCGTATAATGTCGGGCAAGAGCTTGCGTTGTATTCCTCACTGTGATCCCCACGCTCTCATTGCGCTGGTTGGCCGAATGCGCAGGGCGGGCGCCTCGCGTGTGCCTGTGCTTCGGTAAGAACCATAATCCATCCTTTCAAATAGCCGAGGTCATCCGCTAACCGGGAAGCGTCGTTGCGACCATTCCCAAATACCGTGCTTTACGAATCCAATACAGGAAACAGCGAACATGCATGCAATCCCCCCTGCAATGCATCACACGGCAGTCACCTGCGTGACCAGTGATGTGAACGCCGCGTCGCGTTTTGCGACAATGTCCGCCGCATTCGCCGAAAGATATGGCGCACTGCCCACGCACTGGTCCCGCGCACCCGGCCGTATCGATTTGATGGGCAGCCACACTGATTACAATCAGGGTTGGGTGCTCACGATGAATATCGATCGCGACACCTGGGTGGCCGGCCGCACAACGCCTGGAGACTCCTCGGCACACCTCGAAGTCAAGTCCCTGAACGCGCCCGGCTCCTATTCGTTTGACCTGAAGCGCCTCGAGCGGTTCGTCACGCCCACATGGCCCAACTATGTGGGCGGCATGGCGTGGGTGCTTGCCGAAGCTGGCTGCCCGCTGCAGCCGGCGCAGGTGCTCGTTCACTCGACGGCGCCGCTGGGCATCGGCCTTGGTTCTTCGGCCGCCCTCGAAATGGCCACAAGCGCACTCATGGAAGCCATGTGCAGCGTCAAGCTGGACGCGCCACGACGCGCCGTACTGGGGCAGCGCGCCGAAAACCACTTCGTGGGCGTCGACTGCGGCATTACAGACCAGTACAGCGTGAGTGCCGGGCGCGCCGGCCACATCCTCATGGTAGACTCGCGCTCGCTGCACAGCTTCAATCTGAAGCTCGCACAAGGGCTGCAGGTGATGGTCTGCAACACCAATGCACCACGTCGCCCGGTTGATTCGCTTACAAGCGTGCGGCGCAGCCAATGTCAGGAAGTTGTGCAGGCACTGCGCGGCAAGGTGCCCGGCATTCGCTCGCTGCGCGACCTGCAGCGCGCCACCTTTGAGGCCCTCGCACCCGATCTTTCACCCGAACTTGCCAAACGTGCACGCTTTGTGATTGAGGAGAGCGGGCGCGTCGTGTGCATGGCTGAGGCGCTGGAGATGGGTGACCGCAAGGCCATTCGCAAGCTGATGTCCGCTTCGTATCGTGGCGCAGGCCACCTGTACAACATTACCGTGCCCGAAATGGACGCGATGGTGCATGCCGCGAACCATGCGCCCGGCATCATCGGCGTGCGTCAGACCGGTGCGGGATTCGGCGGTTCGATGGTGGCCGTGATCGAGAAGGAAGAAGTCGACGCGTTTATTAAATCCACAGGTGAGCACTACCTGATGGAAACCGGCATTGTGGCCGATATCTTTCCCGTCGAGCCCGTACAGGGCGCAGGGATGTTCGAGAGCTAGCCACATTAAGGCGCATTGAGGCCCCTGTACGCCAGAAGAGCGGATACAGCAGAGAAAGAGCATTCCTGCCCTTTCCTGCTGTATCCGCTCTTTCTGCGTGCCGGCTCATTGCGCCTGCGTGTGGCTATGCGGCGGGCGCTTCGGGTGTGGGGCCAAAGTGCTTGAGCATAACGATGGGATCGGCGCCGCTGGGGTTCGCAATCGTCACACCGGCCTGCGCGGCCTGCGCCGACACGAAGTATTCGTCATGGGTCAGTTGACCAAAGCGAATCAGCGCGGGGGTCTCGATGGCGTGCTTGTTGAGCGTGCCGTGGCCCTGCAGCACAATGAAGCCGTAGGGGCCGGAATCCTTGATTGTGACCGTACGGCCGGGCAACACCGTCAGTTCCTTGGCCGCGAAGAATTCGTTGCCATAGGTGATCCAGTTCTCCTGGTAACCTGCGTCTGCCATCTCCTTCGCACCCTTCACCGGCACCGGCGGGCGGAAGTAGACTTCCTTGATGTTGGGCACGATGTTGGCGTCCCAGTCCACCATGGAAACCAGGTAGTCGTAGTCGTTCTTCTTGTCCTCGGGCACGGCCTTGACGCACAGTTCCCAGGGAATTGGCACTTCGGCCACCAGCGACTGGAACATGGAGAAGACGTCACTCGCCCATTGCGGCTCATAGGTGCAAAGACTGCCCGGGGCGTGGAGCAGCCCGGCGGGGACATACCAGCCCGTGCCCGGCTCCAGGCGCATGGCCTTGGAGAGGTTGGTGATCTTGTTGTCGCCCTCGCTCCAGACTTCCAGTGAGTGACGCACCTGCTGCTTTGTGGTGCCCGGCTCCAGGCCGAAGAAAGTGTGTGGGAAGCTGCCGCCATGGTTGTTCAATTGAGGCGGAAAGAAGTAGGCCTCGGGCTTGGGCTCCATGCCAACGGCGTGGGCGTGCTCGGCGCGCTGGTGCAGGTGGTGGGGGAGCGGGTCGCGGTTGTCAAAGAACTTGGAATAGATGGGCCCCTTGCCGAAGTCGTTCCACAGTCTGTCGCCCAGTAGCGCTGCGCCCAGTTCGGCCACGGCGTCGATGAGCACCACCTTTTCCACGCGGCCGCTATCCTCGAGGACCACGTAGCTCAAGCCCTCGTCAGGCGTGGTGAGGGGGCCGTTGTCCGCCTTGGTGGTGGAGGAGAACCAACGCTCGTCGATGCCGCCGCGATGGGCGCCGAACGAGTAGTAGTCGCGCGGGTCAAGCTTGATGCGCCGGCCCGGAATGCAAAAAGAGCGCGGCACCCATGTGGGGGCCAGGCGCATGACGCCTTCGCCGGCATCAAACGCGCGCTGGACGGTTGAAGTTGAACTGTGCACAGCCATGATCTTTTCTCCCTTCATGAGGCCCATGCGGCTCCCATGAGTTTGCATTTTGCGCAAGCGGCGGTGGACGTCAAGCGCCTTCCGCGGTGCTTTTTGGGCCTATCATCGATCGGAGGGGCGGCGTTTGCCGCCCCTCCTGAAGTTCGTGCATCAAAGGACGAAGTAGTGCTTGTCCTGCATTGCTACGTCTACAGACCAGCCTCGGCCGAGCGCTCGCCCTCGCTCAAGTTGTCCTTGGTGATCAACTTGGGGGCAAGGAAGATCGAGTCACTCTCGGGCGCCGTGCCGTCGGCGATGAAGGCCAGCACTGTGCGCAGCGCGGTGGCCGACTGCTCGCCGGGGAACTGCTCGACGGTGCCGTACAGGTCGCCGCTGTCCACTGCCTGGAGTGCTTCGGGCAGGGCATCGAAACCGATGACGGGGATTGCCAGACCGGCTGCCTTGGCGGCCTCGACGGCGCCCAGGGCCATATCATCATTGGCCGCGACGATCGCCTTCGCATCCGGGTTTGCCGTCAGGCAGTTCTCGGTGACGCTCAGGCCATCTGCACGGTTGAAGTTGCCCGTCTGCTGGCAGACGACTTCGATGCTTGTGACGGGGTCAATCACGTTGTGGAGACCTGCGCTGCGGTTGATCGCGGGCGACGCGCCTGGGGTGCCAAGCAGTTCAATGATCTTTGCGCCGTCAGGGAAGAGGCTCACAATCGCCTCACCCTGCTGCTCGCCGCCGAGAACGTTGTCTGCGCCGACATGGGCCAGGATGCCCGTTACGCCTTCGACCTGCCGGTCGACGCTGACGACGGGAATGCCGGCGTCAATCGCCTGCTGAATGACGGCCGAGAGGCCGTCCGTTGTGCGCGGGCTGATGACGATGCCATCGACACCCTGCGCGATGGCGGTCTCAATGCCTGCCACCTGGGTCGCAGTGTTGTCCTGGCCGTCGAGGGTAAGCACTTCGATGCCGCCGATTTCATCGGCCGCGGCGCGGAACTGCTTCTCCATGTGGACGAAGAAGGGGAAATTCATGCCGGGGAGCGAGAAGGCGATCTGCAAGTCCTCGGCAGGTGCTTCGGCGGCAGGTGCTTCGGCGGCGGGAGCCTCAGTGGCTGCCGCTTCAGCAGCCGGTGCTTCGGCGGCCGGTGCTTCGGCGGCAGGCGCTTCAGCGGCCGGTGCTTCGGCGGCCGGTGCTTCGGCAGCGGGCGCCGCCGGCGCCGCAGGGGCGCCACAGGCGACCAGCATCATCAAGACGACCATCAATGTGAAAAACAGCGGCATTCTGGTACGCATTTGTTCCACTCTCCTGTCGGTATGGTTGGTTGGCTTGCGAAACATCTTTGAACGGTGTAACCGAGACAAAACGTGATAATACAGGGTAACCGGTGCGAAGCTGGTGATTAGCCACGGCGGCGCTTGACAACCTGGTCGAAGAAGACTGCAAAGACGATGATCAAGCCGGTCAGAATCTGCTGGAAATAGGGCGAGACGTTCATCAGCGTCAGCCCGTTGCTGAGCACGCCGATCAACACGACACCGAGCACAGTGCCCGGGATATTGCCGGAGCCGCCCGACATGCTGGTGCCGCCAATAACCACGCCGGCGATCACCGTCAGTTCGTAGCCGACTCCTGCATTGGGCTCGGCGGAATTGAGGCGCGAGGAGAGCAGGAAGCCTGAGAGGCCCGCGAGAAAGCCGCTAATCACATAGACGCTCATGGTCACGCGACTGCTGTTGAGACCCGAGAGGCGCGCGGCTTCGGCATTGCCGCCCACGGCGTAGACATGGCGTCCATAGCGTGTATAGCGCAGGATGGCCCATCCAACGACGGCAAGCGTCACAAAGACCAGCACAAGAACCGGAAGGGGGCCGATCGAATCACGTCCCCACCATTTATAGGTATCGTCGAAATTGCTGACGGGTGCGCTGTTGGAGAGCAGCAGCGTAAGGCCGCGGAAGGCCGTGAAGCCGCCCAGGGTGGCAATGAAAGGCGGCACCTTGAGGCCAATCACCGCGCCGCCTTGCAGAAATCCTGCCGCAAGCCCGACTAGAAGCGCGGCGCCGACTGCGGCGATTAGGCCGTAGCCCCGGCTTTCACCTGCGGCCATCAGGCCAAAGCCCCCCTTGTAGACAGCGCCGGCGACCAGCCCCGCCAACGCCAGCACGGCGCCCACGGAGAGATCGATGCCTCCAGTGAGAATAACGAATGTCATGCCGATGGCGAGAATGCCGTAAATCGAAACCTGGCGCAAGATGTTGAGCAGATTGGGGGTAGTCAGAAAGGCTTCCTCGCGACTGGCAAAGAAGAGGCTTATCAGAATGAGGACAAGCAAGGCCCCAAACTGGCCGGCAAAGGCCACCCAGTCGCGGCGCTTGGCTTTGGGAGGGGCGCTAATCGTGTTGGCCGTCACAGCAATTCTCCTCTGCGCAGATCAGATTTCCTTGACGATCGCATGGTCGCGCATCGTGCAGTAATGCATTAAGGCTTCCAGGGTTGCCTCGCGCCGGGAAAGTTCGCCGGTGACTCGGCCTTCAGTCATGCAGACAATGCGGTCGCACATCGCCAGTAGTTCAGGAAACTCCGACGAGATCATCAGAATGCTGATGCCCTGCATCACCAACTGGCGCATGAGATCATAGATTTCCGACTTGGCGCTTACATCGATGCCGCGCGTCGGTTCGTCCATGATCAGGATTTTGGGTTTCACCATCAGCCATTTGCTGATGACAACCTTCTGCTGGTTTCCGCCTGAGAGGTTGACAATGGTTTGTTCCTGGCTCGGGGTGCGGATGGTGAGCCGCCGGATGAACTCGCTCACTTGCGCGCGTTCCTGGCCGGTGCGCACAATGCCAAACTGCGTCAGTGCACGCAAGTTGGCAAGCGTCATGTTGGCGCGTACAGTTTGCCCCAGAACCAGCCCCTGACCCTTGCGGTCTTCCGGCACAAGACCAATGCCGTAGCTGATGCCATCCTGCGGTGAGTGAATTTGTGCGAGCTCACCATTGATGAAGATCTCGCCTGCCTGACGCTTGTCGGCTCCAAAAATCGTGCGTACGAGTTCGGTGCGTCCTGCGCCGACGAGCCCAGCCAGCCCCAGAATCTCGCCGCGCCGCAGGGAAAAGTTAATCCCCTTCAATACTTCCGCTTTGGGGTCCAGCGCATTGCCTTGCCGCCACAGATTCCGAACTTCAAGAACGACATCGGCGGCAGTTGCAGAGGTGGCTTCCTCTTCGTGGAAGAATGTCTCGAGCGACCGGCCAACCATCATGCGAATCAGGTCATCCTTGCTTACGTCGCGAATGTCTGCATCACCGACATGGCGCCCGTCACGCAGCACCGTGACACGGTGGCAGACATGGAGCACCTCTTCGAGGCGATGCGAGATGAAGATAACGCCGATCTCCTGCTGCCTGAGGTCGTCGATCACGCCGAAGAGCGTTTGCACTTCGGTGTCGCTCAAGGACGACGTGGGCTCGTCCATAATGATGACTTTAACCTTGCGCGAGATGGCCTTGGCAATTTCGACCATCTGCTGCTCGGCGACGGAAAGCGTGCGGACAATGGCGGTGGGCTTCAGGGTCAGTTTGAGACGATCGAGGAGTTCCTGGGCGGCAGCCTCGCAGGCGCGACGCGAGAAGTACACGGGCGGCCCCGGCTCGCGCCCGATGAAGATGTTCTCCATGACGGAGAGGTTGGGCATCAGATTGAGTTCCTGATAGATGATGGAGATGCCCAACTGTTGTGCGTGGTGGGGATTGTGAATCTGGGTGGGTGCGCCTTCGAGGTAGATCGCACCCTCGTCAATCGAGTAGACGCCCGAGAGTATCTTCATCAGCGTGGACTTGCCCGCGCCGTTCTGCCCGATCAGGCCAAGGATTTCGCCCGCGTTTACGTGCAGGCTCACATTGTCGAGGGCCTTGACGCCAGGGAAAGTCTTGCTGACGTTTTCCATCCAGAGCAGGGCGTTCGCCTTGTCCATGCAAACACGCAGCCTTCGGTTGCACGCGTAGTCGGATATTGGTTAGGAGGTGTGGAGCAGGCTACCTGTATTGTACACCCACAGGCGGGTGAACCGATCAGCATACTCCGCCAGTGAGAGCTGGGGCGGCGCATGCAGGTTGCCAAGCGGGAGCACCATCAGCAGGCGCCGGCGAGCGAATATGATCGGTCATATGATCGATAAACTTATAGCATGCGTAGGGCGCAATGTCAAGGTGGCGCAAACGGGCAAAACCATATTCGCGGCCCCTCCCTCACCGAGATGGGGAGGTCCCACTTCATGCCACCGGCGCGGCGGCAGGTGTTGAAACCGGGCCGGCGATTCAGTGCGTCCGAGTCAGTTACTGTGCGCTGCCTATGTCGCCCGCAAGCGCGAGCAGTGCGGCCACACCTGCAATGGCGGCTGTTTCGGCGCGCAAAATGCGCGGACCCAGCGAGAGCACCTGCCAGCCCGCCGCCTGCGCCGCAGCGACTTCGTCATCAGCCAGGCCACCCTCCGGGCCGACGAGCAGGCTGACCTCCGTGACGCCCGCCAGCGCCGGCAGCGGTGCGCCACCTGCGGCAGCCTCCTCCCACGGCAGCAGCCGCAGCCCTTGCGCCAGCTCAATCGCCTGACCATAATCAAGCGCCGGGGCCAGCGTAGGCAGGATGGCGCGGTGCGACTGCTCCGCGGCCTCGCGAATGACTGCCTGCCAGCGTTCGGCCTTGAGGTCAAGCGCAACGGGTGGGCGCACTATGCTGCGCTTGCTCACTACGGGCACAAAGCGCACCACGCCCAATTCCGTGCACTTCTGCAGCACCCACGCGAACTTTTCGCCTTTGAGGCTGCACATGTAGAGCGTAATCTGCAGGCGGGGCTCCGTGAGGCAGGGACGGGGCGCGCCCACGGCCGCCGCAGCGCGTTTGGCGCTCACCGCGGTAAGCGTTGCGGGATACTCGTGGCCGCTGCCGTCAAGCAGCAAAATGCCATCGCCCGCCTGCAACCGCAGGACAGCGTGCAGTTGGTGCGCGTGGGCATCAAGCACCACCGGCGCGCCGGGATGCAGCGTGCCAGGCGGGAGAAAGAAGCGGTGCATAAGCATGTTCAAGGGTTCAAGAGTTCAAGAGTTCAATAGTTCAAGAGTTCAAGGGTTCGTGTTCGCAGAGGTCGCCCCATTCACGATGAGACTCGATTGCACCGAACCTTGAACTCTTGAACCGTTGAGCCCGCGTTACAGGGTTCGCTGCGCCACCAACGCCACCCAGTCGCCCTCCTGCAGGCGGCCAGTGACGGTGAGGCCGTGGCGCTTGGCGGCCTCCTCCACAAGCGGGGCACGGTCGGCCAGAATGCCCGAGAGGATGATGTGGCCGCCGGGCGCAAGCGGCTCGGCCAGGGGCGTGTTGCCGTAGGCGCCATCAAAGAGCTTGGCCAGCACCTCGGCCAGAATATTGGCCACCACCACCTGGAAGCCGCCCGCCACGCCCGCCGGCACGCTCCCCTGGCGAATCTCGAGCGGCGCACCTGCACCCGTGGCTACGGCATTGAGCGCGGCGTTCTCGTGCGCCACGCGCACGGCCAGCGGGTCAATGTCCGTTGCCAACACAGAAGCCGCACCGAGGCGCAGCGCCACCACCGCGAGCACGCCGCTGCCCGTGCCCACGTCGAGCACGCGGTCGCCCGGCTGCACGGTCTCCTCGAGGGCGGCTATGCACAGGCGCGTGGTGGGGTGCATCCCCGTGCCGAAGGCCATGCCGGGATCCAGGTGGATGATCAGGTCGCCCGGCTTCTCTTCCCATGTTTCCCAGGTGGGTTTGAGAACGACGCGCTTGCCAATGCGCAGCGGCTTGTAGAACTGCTTCCACGCGTTGGCCCAGTCCTCCTCGCGCACCTCACGAATTTGCGCTTCGGGGATGGGGTAGAGCAGCGAGAGCCGCCACAGCCCCTCTTCGATTGCGCGCCGAATCTCAACGCCGCGCGCGCCCGGCTTGATGAAAGTCTTGACGACGATGCGGTGCGCCGTGGGCACGAGTTGGTCGTCGTCATTGTCGAAGCCCGTGGCCTCGATGACGGCGCCGCCGCCTGCGGCCTCGCCTGCCTCGTTCTCCTCGTCATAGCCGCCACCATTGAAGCGGTTGAAGAGTTCGCTCACCGCTTCGGCGGCCTCGGGGTCGCACTCCACCGCCAGCTCCAGCAATGCGTCCGCCGCAAACTCGGCCATACCCTACCCCCTGATTGACAAGCACCCAGCCAAGTGACTGGGTGCTTAACGATACGAACATTCCAGTACGAAGACAACGAGGGAACAGCGGATACAACATGAGAAGCCTTTTCTTGCTGTTTCCGTTTCTTCCGTCTTTTCTGCGCACCAGAATTTTCTTGCGGCGCCCTGGTGAAATCGCATCAGGCGCCAAAAATGCGATCAAAAAAACCTTTGTTTTGCTGAATGGACTCGTCGCCAAGGGTCTTGGCAAGTTGCTGGAGCAGGCTGCGTTGCTCGGGGTTCAGGTCAGTGGGAGTCACAACGCGCGCCGTAATCAGCATGTCACCCCGCCCCTGCCGCTGCAGCTTGGGGATGCCATAGCCGCGCTTGCGGAAGACCTTGCCCGTCTGCGTGCCTGCAGGGACTTCAAGCAACTCCTCCTTGCCATCGACCGTGGGAATGCGTACGCTGGCCCCCAGCGCCGCCTGCGCCATGTTGAGGGGCAGTTCCATCTGCACATCAAACTCGTTGCGCACAAAGATGGGATGAGGCTCAACTGTAACGACCACGTAGAGGTTGCCGGGGGGGCCGCCCAGAATGCCCGCTTCGCCCTCACCGGCAAGGCGAATGCGCGTGCCTTCGTCCACGCCCGCGGGAATCTTGACGCTGAGTTTGCGGCTTACACGCACGCGCTTTTGCCCGTTGCACTTCTTGCAGGGCGACGGAATCACCTCGCCCGCGCCGTTGCAGGTGGGGCACGTATTGGAGGTCACCACCGTGCCGAAGAGGGGGCTTTGCTGGCGGCGCTGCACCTCACCCGTGCCATTGCACATGGCGCAGGCCACGGGCTGCGTGGGCGGCTCGGCGCCGTTACCGGCGCAGCGGTCGCACAACTCCTGGCGGGGAATCTCCAGCTCGCGATCGCTGCCGAAAGCCGCCTCTTCAAAGCTGAGGTGCACATCGACGCGCAGGTCGGCCCCGCGGCGCGGTTGGCGGCGATCGGAGCGCTGCGCCTGCTGCCCGCCAAAGCCGGCAAAGATTTCCTCGAAGATGGTGCTGAAGTCACCAAAGCCGCCAAAGTCGGGTGCGCCGGCTCCGGGCCCCTGAACGCCGGCGTGGCCATAACGGTCGTACGCGCCCCGCTTCTGGTCATCACTCAGGATCTGGTAGGCCTCATTCACTTCCTTGAAGCTCGCCTCGGCCTCTGGCGAACGGTTCACATCGGGGTGGTACTTCTGCGCGAGGCGACGGAATGCCTTTTTTATGGCCTCCTTGTCGGCGCTGCGCTCCACACCCAATACTTCGTAATAATCACGCTTGGACATGCACAATTCTCCGCTAGGAAATCAAAATGGCTCCCACGTTGCCGTGTGTGCAGTATATGCGAATGTGCTTTCGCAGCCATATGTTCGCCGTCGTGATATGCGGACTATCCAGCATGTCGGGTGCGTAGTTGTTGGGTTGCGCCAGATCCTCGGCTGGCTGACTTGCTCAAGGGAAGATTCGAGGACGATGCCAATAAACAGACAGGCGGTCTCCCCCGCCTTGGAACTTGCGGAGCAGACCGCCCGGAAGGCGGCGGAGCAAGCCCAGCCACAGGCGGCCGGACCCACCGGTTGCCACGACCAGACGTCCTGGCCGTCATTCACCATGCCGATGTAGATACTATTGCGGAATCACGTAAGGACACGCAAACCTTCTGCAACCTGCCTTGTCGAGCAAGCAACCTACACCCCAAAGGGCTTCGTGGCCATCTGCGTGAACTGGCGCACCTGTGCGGTGATTGCACGTTCCACAGGCAGCCGCTCCATACTTGTTGCGCCATAGAAGCCGTTGACGGCCGGCATGCGCTGCAGTGCAGCCGCCACGTTTTCGGGCTCATCAAAAGGGCCACCATGGCAGATGACGAGGACGTCGCTGCGGATTTCTCGTGAGGCAGCCGCAATGCGGTTGGTCACATCAATCGCTTCGTCAAGCGTCATCGCCGCCGCCGCGCCAATTGTGCCCCCCGTCGTCAACCCCACGTGCGCCACAATCAAATCTGCACCTGCGCGCACCATTTCCTGCGCCTCGCGCTCATTGAAGACATAGGGCGTGGTCAGCAGGTCCATCTGGTGTGCAAGGGCAACCATATCGACCTCTTTGTCGTAGCCAAGGCCCGTCGCCTCCATATTGGCACGCATGATGCCGTCAAAGAGACCTACCGTTGGGAAATTCTGCACGCCGGAAAAACCTGTCTCGGCGACCTGCTTGAGGAAGACGGGCATCAGGCGGAAGGGATCGGTGGCATTCACGCCCGCAATGACAGGCACATGCTTGATAACCGGCAGGACTTCGTTGGCCATCTCCATCATAATGGCGTTCGCATCGCCGTAGGCAAAGAGGCCCGTAATCGAGACACGTCCGGCCATGCGGTAGCGCCCCGTATTGTAGAGAACGATTAGGTCAATTCCGCCTGCCTCTTCGCATTTGGCCGAGATGCCCGTGCCGGCGCCGCCGCCAATGATTGGCTGGCCGGCTTTGGCTTTGGCGTAGAGCTTGTTGAGAATCTCCTTGCGTGGAACAGCCATTTTTGAGTCCTCCTAATCGGTGGGAAGCATTGCAAGCAACGCTTCGGCGGCGCGCGCCGAGAACGCCGGATCGTTCACATCCGTGTCGATGATTTCTACCGCAATGTCCTGGCGAAGGCGCCGGCGAAGCGCATCGACGAACGCCTGGTCGGCCTCCGGCCACCAGAAGGGCCCGTCAGGCACATCGATTTCGGAGAAGCCACCCATCGGCACAAGCACCTTGACCGGCCCATGCGCCTGGCTCAGTTTGTCGGCGAAGATTTGGCCGAGCTGTGCGTTCTCCTCAGGCGTTGTGCGCATGAGCGTGACGTTCGGATTCCAGTGGTAGAAGAGTCGCTGCCGATAGCGATCGGGGATCGTCTCCGGAGCCCAGAAGTTGCACATATCCAGGCAGGCGGGCACAACAACCTGGGGAACGCCGGCTTTCGCCGCCGCTTCGAGCCGCGTGGGGCCCGCGCTCAGCACACCGCCGCAGAGTTCGTCGGCCCACTCCGTCGTTGTCATGTCGAGCACGCCGGCAAAGTAGCCTTCGGAGATCAATTTCTCCATCATGCGGCCGCCCGTGCCGGTGGCATGAAAGACGAGAACTTCGTAGCCGGCGCGTTCGAGGATGTCACGTGCGTGTGTGACAGCGCGCGTGGTATTGCCAAATTGGGAAACGGCGATAAGGGGTTTGTCGGTGTCTTTGCTTTCCTGAACCTCGCTGCTGGTGACCATGCCGCAAATGGCAGCCGCAGCGTTGCTGTAAATGATGCGGCTAATGCGATTTACACCGGCCACGTCCACAATCGAGGGCATCATCACAATGTCGCTCGTACCCACATAGGGGGCGGTGTCGCCGGCAGCAATGGTGGAGACCATCAGCTTTGGCACGCCAATGGGAAGTACACGCATGGCGCTGGCGCCCAACGCTGTGCCGCCACCACCCCCCATGGCAATGATTCCCTGAAAGCGGCCCGCCTCGTACAACCGTCGTGCCAGAACGGCCGCTCCCTGCGTCATCACATCCAGTGCTTTGCCACGATCGTGCGCCGTCACCAGGTCCGCCAGTGATGCGCCCGCTGCCAGCGCGACTTCGTCTGCACTAATGTCCGGCGCAAAGCCCGGCGCACCCAACACCCCCGCGTTGATTGTGAGGGTGGCGCAGCCTAGCTTCTCAATCTCCTGCTTCAGAAACAGATAGTCCTCGGCCTTGGTGTCCAGCGTGCCTAGTAGCGCAACTGTCCTCGCCGTGCCATTGATTGCCACAGTCAATTCCTCCTACACGCCCAGGTAGCGGATGCGAAGTTCATGATCGTTCAGGAAGACTGCCGCTGATGCATCGTAGACGGTCTTGCCGCTCACCAGCACATAGACGCGATCGGCCAGCGCCTCGGCTACACGCAGGTTTTGCTCCACAAGCAGGACGGAAATACCTGCTGCACGCAGCGCACGACAGGTGTCAATCACGCGGTCCACGGCCACGGGCGCCAGCCCCTCGGAAGGTTCGTCGAGAAGAATGATCGAGGGGTTGGTCACCAGCGCACGCCCGATTGCCAGCATCTGTTGCTCGCCACCGCTCAACAGCGTGCCACCGATCTTGCGTCGTTCAGCCAACTCCGGGAAGAGCGCGAAGACACGCTCGGGTGTCCATGGCTCGGCTGCGTTGCGCCTGCGCGCGGTCAGCGTGAGATGCTCCTCAACCGAGAGCGACGGAAAGAGCCGCCTGCCCTGCGGCACATAGCCCACGCCAACGCTGGCGATAGCGAATGGCTTGTGGCCTGCGATCTCCACATCATCCCAGCGAATGCTGCCGCTGCGGGGAACAGTCAGCCCCATGATGGAGCGGAGCAGCGTGGTTTTACCCATGCCGTTGCGGCCGAGCACGGCAACGCACTCTGCGCCTACAGTCAGCGAGCAGCCTTGCAGAATGTGGCTGTCGCCGTAGTAGGTATGTAGATCGGTCACCTCCAGCAAGAAAGCCATGTGCGCGTGCCAGTCAGCTATAGGTGTTGCCTAGATAGACCTGTTGCACTTCGGTATTGGCGCGAATCTCGCCCGGGCTGCCCTCTGCAATCACGGCGCCCCGATGAAGTACGGTGATTCGATCGGCGATCTCGAGCACAATGCCCATGTCGTGCTCGATGATGACGAGGGTGAGCTCGCGCGCGAGCCCGCTGATGAGCCGCGTCAGCACTGCGCGCTCGGATGGAGAGAGCCCGGCAGCCGGCTCGTCCAGCATGATAAGGCGCGGGCGCGGCGCAATCGCCATGCCCACCTCAAGCTGGCGCTGCAAACCGTGAGAGAGCTCGTCTACACGTGTATGAAGATGACTTTCCAGTTGCACCTGCGCGGCTACCTCGCGCACCCAGGTGCGCGCCTCTGCGTGCTTCTGCCATCGTCCAAAGAGGTTGTACTCAAGGTTCCTGGTTGCCGCAGCCGCCAGGAAGAGATTCTCTTCGACCGTCAACTGATTAAAGAGCTGCGAAATCTGATAGGTGCGGCCGAGGCCCCGTTTGGCGCGCTGCTGCACCGAAGCATGTGTGATGTCTGTATCGAAAAGCTTGATAACGCCCTGATCGGCCCGATATTCGCCGGCAATGACACTGAACAACGTCGTCTTGCCGGCGCCATTCGGCCCGATCAGGGCGCGGCGCTCACCGACAGGAACGCGCAGGCTGACAGCAGAAACCGCCTGCACGCCGCCAAAGGACTTGGAAATCTGTTCAACGCTCAACGCGTCCATTTGTCAAACCCTGTCGGGCAGCAATCAAGAAGGAGATGTTTCTCCGGCTCCCAGGCTATTCGCCAAAGGCGCCAAAGGTGTAGGCTGCGCCCTCAAGCATTTCCGGTGGCAAGTCGGCGCACTTCTGCGGCGGATAGGTGTTGCTGTCGGGCGGCTGCGCCATGTAGAGGTCCGGGTCGTAGGGCCCAAACTGGCTCACGTCCGTGACTGTGACGATCCCTTTGTTGAACATCGTGCCATCATCCGCAAGGCTGACTTCGCGGATATAGACATTCTCGACCGCAGCGTTGTAATCACCGAGACTGACGGGGCCGCGTGGCGTATCCGACAGGTCCACATTGCGCATCGCCTCCACCAGCGCGGCAGGGTCGGAGACATCGCCACCCGTTGCCTCAATCGAGCGCAGGATGAGGCGCATGGTCATGTAGGCAAACTCGGAGGCTGCGGACGGTGCACTGCCCCAACGCGCCTCAAAGGCATCCCGGAAGGCTGTCCATTCGGGCGTCGAGAGATCATCGGCAGTCAGATGCGGCGAGCGTGCACCGACAATGTCCGTAGGCATGGCCAACAGGTCAGGCTTCTCGAAGGTATTGGATTGGCCGATAAGCGTGATCTTGTCGGTCATCCCCAGGTCAACAAACTGCTTGACAAATGCGACAGCGTCACCGCCGGCGCCGTTGTAGAGCACGGCATCATAGCCCTGATCAAGGGGGATGCTGGCAATGATGGAGGAGAAGTCGTCCAGCGGCACGGGGTGCCAGACCGTCGTGACTTCCTCACCACCACCGCGGCAGAAGCCGCGCACAAAGCCGCCGCCCTGGTTGTACGGATAGGAGTAATCTTCGCCAATCGCGTAGATTTTCTTGTAGCCCTGTTCGGTGGCCAGCCAGTAACCAAAGACATCCATCGGCTGGGCGCCTGTCCATGTCGGGCGGACGAGCAACGGGAACCACTCACGCATGGTCATGTCCTCCGAGGCGGAGTACATGGGCAACACGGGAATGTTCTTGTCCTTCATGTAGTCGCCGACGGAGAGCCCCTCGTCACCCGACACCATGCCGGTGAGGATATCAATCTGATCCTGTTCGACGAGCTTCTTGGCCTTTGTGACAGCCTGCTCGTTGTCCAGTTGATCATCCTCGTAAATGACCTCGATCGGCCGGCCGGCAACCACGTAGCCAACTTCCTCAAGCGCAAGTTCGGCGCCCTCTTTCTGCATGCTGCCGAACGAGGAGAAGACACCGGTGAATGCGCTGATGAAGCCGATCTTGACGGGGTCGCCGCTGCCCGCATCGGCAGCAGGCGCGGCCGCATCGGCAGTCGTCGCGGCAGCGGCCGGCGCTGCATCCGTCTGCGCAGCGGTCGACGGTTGAACGGCCCCGGCGCAAGCGGCCAGCAGCAGGACTACGAGTACAAGTGAGATCAACATCTGCGTTCTGTGCTTCATGTCACATTCTCCTTTGAACTGACTGAATCCATCGAGAAACATGCTTGATGGTGCTGCCTTGTCCTTGCTTGACCTGCCCTTAGTGCGGTGTTTCCAGAGGGGGTGACGGACTGCCATCTGCGCTATCTGCCTCACTGGTGGCGGGCGCATGGGGAAGCAGTGGCGCTCTTGCACGCCGCCGCCCGATCACAATGCCCAAAATGCCACTTGGCGAGAACATGATTACCAGCAAGAAGATGATGCCAATGACTGTGTTGTAGCGAGGCGTAACCTGACTGATGAGAACATCCAGCCAGACAACGATCACTGTGCCGACGAGGGGCCCCCAGAAGTAGCCGGCGCCCCCGAGAATAACCATGAGCAGAATCCAGATTGTGCGGCTCAGGTGAATCGTCGTGGGGGTGATGATCCCCGTGTTGTAGGTGGCGAGCAGGCCGCCCACGCCGGCATACAACGCCGCGATCAGGAAGGCGCTTACACGCAGCCAGTAAACGGGGTAGCCAAGCGCCGCCATGCGGCGGGGGTTGTCGCGCACGCCGTTGAGTGCGAGGCCAAAGGGAGAGTGGATCAGCCGCCAGAGCACCCACATGCCGAGCGCCAGCAGCAGCAGCGAGACCCAATAGAAGTTCTCGCGCACGCCAAAATCCAGCCCGAAAATTGTGTAAGGGCGAATGCCGCGTATACCCGCCCAGCCGTGGAGGTACGTGGTGTTCTGGGAGGCAAAGGCCCACGCGATCTGTCCGAAGGCCAGCGTGATCATGAGGAAGACGATGGCTTCAGTGCGCGCCGCAACCAGCCCAATCAATAACGCAAAGACCAGCACAACCGCCATGGCAGTCAAGTCGGCCCAGGGAAAGAGGAGACCCCGCTCATAGCCAACGAGGCCCAGTGTGTAGCCCGCAATGCCAAAGAAGGCGGTCTGCGTGAGGCTCACCATGCCGCCCTGGCCAATCAGGTAGCCCACACTTACGGCCAGAAATCCGAAATAGATGATGCGGATGAAGGTGGTGACCGTGTAGTCGCTGGCGTAGTACGGGAGCAGGATCAGCAGGAGGGCAATGGCTGAAGCGATCAGCAGCCATGCCTTGGAGGTGAGTTTCATGCCCGGCGCGTCTCCTTCCCGAAGAGGCCGTGCGGCCGCAGTGCCAACACAAGTGCCATGGGGACGAAGATCAGGAAGGTCGAATATTCGGGCACAAAGGCGCGTCCAAAGGAGATGAGCAACCCCAGCAGGAGCGCGCTGACGACGGCTCCGATAAGGCTTCCCATGCCGCCGACGATGATGACGACAAGCGAATAGGTGAGAATTGTCGAGTCACTGCCTGGGCTTAACTGCAGATAGGTGCCACCCAGGACACCGGCAACGCCTGCAAGGAATGTGGAGAGCACAAAAACGAGGCTGTAGAGCAGCGTGATGTTGACGCCCAGTGCGCTGACCGTTTCCCGGTCGTCCACACCGGCTCGAACACCAGCCCCCAGTTTGGTTCGATAGAGGAGGAGCCAGAGCAGCAGGGCAATGGCCACACCCACGGCCATGAGAAAGTAGCGGAAAACCGGATAGGTGACGCCAAAGAGGGTGACGGCGCCCTTGAGAAAATCGGGGGTGTCGATGGAGAGGGTGTGCCCGCCCCATATGGCCAGGCTCACATCGGCAATGATGATGGAGAGCGCAACCGTCAGGAGCGTCTCCGGCAGGTCGCCGCCACGCACCCGAAAGAGCAACCCTCGCTCAATCACCCAGCCAAGAATGGCAATGGTGGCGCCCGCCGCCACAATCGCCAGCGGCCAGTTGCCCGTTGCCACGCTCACCGTATAGCCGATATATCCGCCAAGCAAATAGAGTGCGCCGTGGCTAAGGTTGACGACGCGCATGAGCCCGAAGGCAAGCGTTAGCCCGCTGCCAAGCACAAAGAGCAGCGACGCTTGCGTAAGCCCGTTGAGGGTGAGCAGAATCCACTTCGTATCCACAGGTTATTCCGCCATTGGAAGTCGCGTAGACGTAGTTGGCAATGCTCTGCGGCTATAACACTCGCTTCAGGATGTTGGCACGCACATTCCGAATATGCTGGGAGACAAGTTCCTCAGTGCGCGCAACATCCCCTTGCATAATGGCCTCTGCAATGGCCCGATGCTCTGCCGTTCCATCGATTATGTATTGGCGCGTGGCGTAATCGTCGGTAATTGTGCGCAGGATGCGATTGCGCGCCTGGAAGACAAAGTCTCCCAGGAGACGGTTCGGGCAGGCCGCAATCACCAATTCATGGTAGCTGGTATCGGCGCGTGACCAGCCGGGACGATCGTCGGCCAGCGCGGCCCGCTCCATCTCGACAAGTATCGCCTCCAGCTTCACTTGCGACGACGGCTCAAGCCTGCCTGCGACAAGGCCCGTCATCCACGGCTCCAATCGCGCCCGAATCTCGACTGCGTCAAGCGTTTCGCGCAGCGTGGGGGACGCAATCGCAAATGCAAAGCCCGGCACGATGCGGACCATACCCTCGCGTGCGAGGCGCTGGATCGCCTGCGCAACGGGTGTGCGACTTATCCCCATCACCTCAGCAACGCGATTTCTCGAGAATGTGTCCTCGGCGTGGAAGCCACCATGGCGAAACGCGTCAAGCAATCGGAAGTACGCGACATCGCTGAGCAGCTCGCCCTCTTCGCTGTACTTTGGCTGCTTTGCCAGATACCCTTCGAGTTTGCGAGTTGCGTCTCCCGTCATCGAAGGAACCTTCTGTGGAAGGGGTTGTTTGCTGCGGCACGCAGCGCCAAACGAGATGGAATGCAGATTGAATGCAGATGGGATACCATGAGTCTACTCCTGTCACGCACGCCTGTCAATCCCCAATTTTGTGCACGCTCGTCGCCGCAGGAGACCCCAAATGTCGCGATAGCGCCATCAAGCCACCGTCCGCGGCGCGCAGTTGCCCGGCGCGTTGCACAGATGCAATCGAGAGCAGCAGAGGCAACGAGTTCGCGAATTCGCCCTGACGGAACGGAGTGACAATTTCTGAGAAGTCTTGAGGGGCAAAGTGCCGGCATGTTGGCCGCAGGCAGTTCGGACGCAGCGTGAACATGCACTGCCACGTGCACTGCCAGAGACTGATTACTCAATTTGGAGACTACAACGCAATGGGTGGAGTGGTAGTGGTTGGTGAGGTAGTGGGTGGAGTGGTAGTGGGTGGAGAGGTAGTGGGCGGAGAGGGGCTTGAGTCGCTGCGTCGCGAGGGTGAAATTGTTCGTGCTGCGCAGGATGAACTGCCGTTGGCGTCAATCCTGGTGGGGAAGCACGCCTGGACACTGAAACTCACGTGAACACAAGGAGTTTGTACACACAGGTTCCTGCGTTATCTACACAATGCAGAAAGAAAAACCGGCGCGCGCTTCGTAGCGGAAGGCCTCCTGGCCTTCACTTTGCGCCCGCGAAGGAAGGCCAGGAGGCCTTCCGCTACAAACAGCGTGGCGCATTTAGTGTAGAAACCGCGGACCAACCAGCAAAAGGTACAAATCGCACACGGCCGTTGGACGCGACGGCTCCGACCGCCGCCAACACCCGCGCGCCACGTGCGTGCCTATTCCCAATTGATGATCCACGCGCAAAGCCCGGCCAGCAGCACGGTGGCCACCACCAGCGCCAGCCACTGCAGCGGCAAGAAACCCACATTCCACGCGCTGATCACCAGGATGATCACCATCCCCAGCGCCAGCACAGCCCAGTTGGAGAGCACCGGGTATTGGTTCCAGAAGGTTCTGATTGCGTTCATTTAGTCATTCCCTGGGGAGGGAAGGACAAACGATAATTGATAATTGATAATTGACAATTGATAATTGGCAACTCGGCGTAACTCCTGAGGTCGCCGATCACCAAAAACAACTACAAATTACCAACTACAAGTTACAGTTTCTCCTCACCCATTTGCGCAAGCTGATACTTCTCTGCAAGGTCGGCCCAAGCCGCATCGAGCAGGTCGTAGAGTTCTTCAAGCGTACCATCGTTGACGATGACGCGCGTGGCCATGCGCACCTTGTCCACCTGGGGCGACTGCGCCGCAAGCCGGCGACGTGCCTCGGCGGCGCTCATGCCGCGCGCTGTCATCAGGCGCTGCAATTGCGTGGCTACGTCCGCCGTCACCACCCAGATTTCGGTGCACAGGCGCAGCAGGTTTTGCGCCTCGAGCAGCTTGATTGCTTCCACCACGGCAACCGGCGCAGCGCTCGCCTGCAGCAGCGCACGCGTACGCTCGAGCACGGCAGGGTGGACGATGGCCTCAAGCGTCTGCAGCGCCGCTGCATCGCGAAAGACAATGGCGCCCAGTGCCGCGCGGTCGATCGTGCCGTCGTCCGCGAGAATCCCCGAGCCAAAGGCATCCACCACGGGGCCAAAGGCGGCCATGCCGGGGGCCATCACCTCGTGGGCAATTTTGTCGGCGTCGAGCGTCGTCACCCCCTTGGAAGCAAGATAGGCGATGACAGTGCTCTTGCCCGTGCCTATGTTGCCGGTGAGGCCGATGACAATACGCGGCGCAATCATAGCCAGGGAGTATAGCACAGGCGCGCCGGTGCGCCTGCACGCCATCTCCTAGAACGCTCAATTGCTTGCAATTGCGACTGCGCAGGCGTAGACTGGAGAGAGCCCGGCTGCAACTGCACGAGCGCGGTGCTATACAAAGACGGACCCAACCCAACGGCGCTGCGCCACAATGTGTGAACGTCCATAGCGAATCTCCCGCATACCTCAACCATCCAGAGGAGGAGACTCATGCCGAAGCGACTTGTCTTTCTCATGGCACTTGTCCTGGCGGGTCTGGTGGCAGTTGGCTGCACAGCCGTACCCGGCGCCGTGCAGACGGTCGTCGTAACCGCCACCCCGCCACCCCTTGCCGAAGGCGCCAAGATTGTGCTGCGCGTGGGCACAGGCGACAGCGGCGAGGGACTGACCCCGCACAACACGATCATTCAGCAGTTTGAGACCGCAAACCCGGACATTCAGGTGCAGTTGGAGCCTGTGGGCAGCGGCGATTACTACGCCCGCATCCTCACCCAAATCGCCGCGGGCGACCCACCCGACATCCTCCAGATTGGCGATGACGCCGTTCCCAACTTTGTGGACAAGGGCGCTTTCATCCCCCTGGATGACTGGATCAACAGCGCCGAATATCCGCTGGACACCTCAATCTACCTCCCGGGGATGCTTGAGCCGGGCCAGTGGAATGGTCAGCAGCACCTGCTGCCCAAGGACTATTCGCCTCTGGCCGTCTATTACAACAAGAAGCTCTTTGATGCGGCGGGCATCCCCTACCCCACCGACGGCTGGACATGGCAAGAGTTCCTGACCACCGCGCAAGCGCTCACCAGGACGGACGGCGGCGCCACGACACAGTGGGGCGTGCAGTTGCCCGGCCCGTGGACAACCGGCTTTGAGTATTGGGTGGCGGCCGCGGGTGGCCGCCTCATCAGCGAGGATGGAACATCCTTCGTCGGTTCTATGGATTCGCCCGCCGTGCAGGAGGCCGTGCAGTTCTACGCCGACCTCTACAACAAATATGCGGTGGCCCCGCCCCCGGCCGACATGAACGCCTTTGGCGGCGGCAACCCCGAGTTTGACAACGGCACAGCCGCCATGCGCATCTTTGGCCGCTGGCCGCAGTCGGGCATGATGGAGAACCCCAACATCGATTTGGGAGTCGCACCCATGCCCGTTGGCAAGCAGCGCGCTGACGTCCTCTTCTGGGGCGGCTTCGGCATCTCGAGCCTGAGCAAGAACCCCGAGGCGGCGTGGCGCTTCCTGCGCTACTACGTGGGTGCAGAGGGCGCGCAGGTCTGGAAGGATTGGGCGCTGCCTGCGGTGGCTTCTGTGGCTGAGGAAGCAGGGCTGACCACCGACCCGATCGAAGGCGTCTGGATCAGCGCACTGAACGACCTCGCACCGCGCGCCTATGTATCGACACCCTTCTGGGGGCAAACCGCCGACCCGGCGCTGCGGCGTGTGCTCGAAAGCGCCATCCTCGACCCCGCCGCTGACGTGGCCGCGCTGCTGACCATGGCTGCGCAGGACGCGCAGACAGCGCTCGATCAGCAAAGCAAGTAATCACGGCAACGCAGCGAGACTCCCGCAAGCGGGAGTCTCGCTGCGTTGCCTGCAAATTCCCCATCGGACAAGGCGCGTGTCCACCGAAGGTCCAACTGCGTACCAAACCATAAACCGCGGCCGCCGCCTCAGCCTGGCGGGGCGCGAAGCGCTGACCTTCTACCTCTGCATTTCACCCTGGCTGCTGGGGCTGCTGATCTTCACCCTCGGCCCCATCGTCGCCTCCTTCTGGTACAGCCTCACGCGCTGGGACCTGCTCACCCCGCCCCAGTTCATCGGCGTGCGTAACTACATGCAAATGGTGGAAGACCGCCTCTTCTGGCAGTCGCTGCGCGTCACGCTCAGGTACACGATGCTCTATGTGCCCACGGAACTCGTCGGCGGCCTCATCCTGGCGCTGCTGATGAACCAGAAGGGCGTGCGCGGCATACGCGTGGTGCGCACAATCTACTACCTGCCCTCGGTGCTCTCCGGCGTGGCCTTTGTGGTGGTGTGGATGTGGCTCTTTCATCCTTCCGCAGGGCTGATCAATGGTACGCTGGCGCGAATAGGCATTGCGGGCCCGCGCTGGCTCACAGACCCAGACACCGCCCTTTATGCGCTTTGGCTGATGAGCCTGTGGGGACTGGGGCGCACGGCGGTAATCTTCCTCGCCGGCCTCAAGCAGGTGCCGCAGCCCCTCTACGAGGCCGCCGGCATGGACGGCGCGGGCGCGTGGCGCGCCTTCTGGAACGTGACGCTGCCGCTTATCACGCCCACCATATTCTTCAACCTCGTGCTCAGCATCATCGCCACCTTCCAGACCTTCACGAGTGCCTTCGTGGCCACCAACGGCGGCCCGCTCGATTCGACCCTCTTCTACGTGCTCTACCTCTATCGCCAGGCATTCCAGTACTTTGCCATGGGCTACGCCTCGGCGCTGGCGTGGGTGCTCTTTGTCATTATTCTATTGCTGACGCTGCTGATTCTGCGAAGCGGCCAGTGGTGGGTCTTCTATGATGGCGAGGCGGCGCAGTAATGCGGGCTTCCGCCGGCCGGGGGCCGGAAGCACCCATGATCCCGGCGCAGGTGCGGCGCGCCCTGTTGACGGCGTTGCTGTGGGGCGTGGCGCTGCTCTTCCTGGTGCCCATTCTGTGGATGCTCTCATCGTCGCTCAAGCCCAATTACCAGATCTTCGAGACTCCGCCACGCTGGCTGCCGCGCCCGCCCCGCTGGGAGAATTACCGCGAAGCGCTGACAATCCTCCCCTTTGGTCGCTACTTCATCAACACCGCTGTGATTGCGCTGTTGACGATTGTGGGCCATCTGCTCTCCTGTACGCTGATTGCGTATGCCTTTGCCCGCCTGCGCGCACCCGGCCGCGAAACGCTCTTCGTTGTGCTGCTCGCAACGCTCATGCTCCCCTACCCCGTGACGATGGTGCCACTCTACGTGCTCTTCAGCCGGCTAGGCTGGATCAACACAATCCTGCCGCTGGTGGTCCCGGCCTTCCTGGGCGCGGCCTTCTACATCTTCCTGCTGCGCCAGTTCTTCCGCACCATTCCAGGCGACTTTGAGGATGCGGCGCGCATCGACGGCGCCAATCTGCTGCAGATTCTCTGGCGCATCATGCTGCCGCTCGCGCTGCCGGCGCTGGTAACGGTGGCCATCTTCACCTTTCAATACGCCTGGAATGATTTCCTTGCGCCACTCATCTACCTGCAGCGCCCGGAACTCTACACGCTGACGCTTGGCCTGCAATTCTTCCGCACCACCTACACCACCAACTGGGCCTACCTCATGGCCGCCTCACTGGTGACAGTGCTGCCCGTGATCATCCTCTTCTTCGTGGCGCAGAAGGCCTTTGTCGAGGGGATTGCGGTGGGGGGCGTCAACAGGTAACGGGGGGGAGGGGTGAGCTGGGAGTGGCGAGTCGGGACGGGGCGTACCGGTTCGCCCTCCGGCCGCCTCCCACCTCCATCATGCGGCCCCAATCACCCGCCCGGCTCGCCCGGTCCAGGCCCTGGTTCGTGTCGGGCTGGAACCTGTTGAGGAGGTGCCCGGACAGGGAGGAGCCATCAAGGCCATTCAGAATCTGGACCTGATGGTGGCAATCGACACGATGCCGA
>CAYRVP010000027.1:0-37365 GCA_964427845.1 uncultured Caldilineaceae bacterium | reverse complement strand
CCGTCGGTAATCGAAATCACGTTGGTGGGAATATAGGCGGAGACGTCGCCCGCCTGCGTCTCGATGATGGGCAGGGCGGTAAGGCTGCCGCCGCCGTATTCGGACCCAAGGCGCGCTGCACGCTCGAGCAGACGGCTGTGCAGGTAGAAGACGTCGCCGGGATAGGCCTCGCGGCCGGGCGGGCGGCGCAGCAGCAGCGACACCTGGCGGTAGGCCTGGGCGTGCTTGGAGAGGTCATCGAAGACGATGAGCGCGTCGCGCCCCTGCTCCATGAATTCCTCGCCGATGGCCGTGCCCGCAAAGGGGGCCAGGTACTGGAGAGCGGCCGGGTCGGCCGCGGGTGCGCTGACGACAATGGTGTATTCCATTGCGCCGTGCTTTTCCAGCGTACCCACCACCTGGGCAATGCTCGACTGCTTCTGGCCAATGCCAACATAGATGCAGATGAGGTCTTTGCCCTTTTGATTGATGATGGTATCGAGCGCAATCGCTGTCTTGCCCGTTTGCCTGTCACCAATGATCAATTCGCGCTGGCCGCGGCCAATCGGCACGAGTGCGTCTACGGCGCTGATACCAGTCTGCACGGGGGTGTTCACCGGCTGGCGCTTGATGACGCCAGGGGCGATGCGCTCCATGAGGCGGTACTTGTCGGTGGCAATCGGCCCCTTGCCGTCAATCGGCAGGCCGATGGCGTTGATGACGCGGCCAATCACGGCGTCACCCACGGGCACCTGGGCAATGCGCCCGGTGCTGCGCACAAGGTCGCCTTCTTCGATGGTGGTGTAATCGCCCATGACGATAACACCCACCTGGCTGGCGGTGAGGTTGAGCACGATCCCCAGGATGCCGGTCTTGGTGAATTCGACCAGCTCGGAGGACATCGCGCCGCGCAGGCCCGAGATGAGGGCGATGCCGTCGCCGACTTCCATCACCTCGCCTACGTCCACCTGGCTCGGCTGCGGCTTGAAGTTGAGAATCTGCTCTCTGAGCAAATTCGTAATCTGTTCAGTCTGTACAGCCATTGACGTTCCTCCCACAATGTATGCCGCGCGCGCTGCCGCGCCGGGTAGTGCCGGGTGTTGCGCTTGGCAAAGTCACACGCGTGCGCGACCTGTTAGCGGACGACCGAGGCGAGCGATTCGCGCAGGCTCGCCAGGCGGCTGGCGACCGAGGTGTCGATGAGCTTGTCGCCCACGCGCACGCGCAGCCCGCCCATGAGCGCCGGGTCCACCACAAAGGTGAAGACCAGGCCATCGCCGTTCTCCTGCGTGAGCTTGGCGCGCAACGCTTGCTGCTCTTCGGGCGTGAGTTCCACAGCGCTGAGGATGTCCGCCTTGGTGGGGCCGCCGCGCCCCTTGCCGGTTTGGGCAATGGCCGCACTCACCTGAGGCAGAAGCGCAAAGTCGCCTTCCTGCACAAGCAGGCGCACGAAATTGGCCGCTTCGGCGGGCAAGTCGGCGGGCAACACCGCGTCCAGCGCGGCGAGTTTTTCGGCGGCTTCGCGATTGGGATTATTGAGGAGCGCAGCGAGCGCGCCGTCGCCCGCCACGGCAGCGGCAACCTTGTTGAGGTCACCCTGCCAGCGATCGATGAAAATCCGGTAGATCGCCTGGGTATAGCGGCTGGTACGGGCCTGTGTGTCGCTCATGGTGCAGGGCTCCTTAGCGCGCGGGTGCGCTGGTCGCGCCGTTTTGTTGCGCCAGGAACTCGGCCACAAAGCGCCGCTGCTCGTCCTTCTGCGCCAGTTCGCGGCCCAGCAGTTGTTCCGTCGCCAGGATCGCCAGGTCAGCCACCTGCTTGTTGGCGTCGGCCATCACCGACTCAAGCTGCTGCTTGGCGTCAGCCTGCGCCTTCATGCGGATGTCGGTGGCTTCCTGCTCGGCGCGCGTGCGCACATCCTGCGCAATCCGTTCAGCGTCGCGTGTGGCCTGTGCGCGCACCTCCTGCGCTTCACGGCGTGCGCCGTCGAGGACGCGAGCCTTCTCCTGCTCGGCTTCCTGCGCCGCGACACTCAGGCGCTCGACGTCCTTCATACTCTGCGCGATGCGTTCCTTGCGTTTCTCCATCATGTTGAGCACGGGACGGAAGAGAAATGCATACAGGATCGCCATCAGCAGCAGGAAATTCACCATCTGCGCGAGCAGCAGTGGCCACTCAATCTTGAACGCTTCGGTAATCCCGCTCAAGGGAATCTCCTTCTGTGGGTTGAGTCGCCCGTCACCGACGTCCGCTGGCGGTAGCCAGGCTTTGCGACGCGGTGCGGGCGATTGCCGGGTCGTCCTAGCCGAACTTGAGCAGCAGGGAGATCACCAGCGCGAAAATGGCGATGGACTCGGCGAACGCGATCGCCAAGAACATGTTCGTCTGGACAAGCCCTGCGGCTTCAGGGTTGCGCCCCATGGCCTCGAGTGCTTTTGAACCAATCAGGCCGATGCCGATGCCGGGGCCGATTGCGCCCAGACCAATGGCTAGAGCGGCGCCTAGCTGCTTCGCTGCCTCTGCATCCATTTTGCAAATCTCCTTAACGTGTGACGGCCCAAGAGTCCATCTGTTGAAATTGCTGTCGGTTTGCTGCTGTCAAGATCAGCCCGAAAATACCTGGCTCACTACCTGCACAATTCTCTCTGTAGCCCGCACCTGGCGCTCAATGCGCCTCGGCGGGGCTGTCGTCATGATGTCCCTGCGTCGCCATTGTGAAGAAGACGAGGGCGAGCATCGTGAAGACCAGCGCCTGCACAAAGCCAATGAAGAGTTCGAGTATGTAGAAGGGCAATGGCAACATAAAGGCGCCCAGGAAGGCCATCGTTGCCAGCACGATCTCGCCGGCGAAGATGTTGCCGAAGAGTCGGAAGCCAAACGTGAGAACGCGGGAGAACTCGGAAATGAGTTCAAGGATGCCCACAAACGCATTCATCGGCCGCATGTAGCTCTTGCCGCTGAAGTTGAAGAACTTGTGGAAGTAGGAGCCGCCCAGCGACCTCACACCCAGGATCTGCACCATGATCATGGTCAGAATCGCCAGCGCGAAGGTCATGTTGAGGTCAGCCGAGGGAGCGCGCAGACTGGGGATGAAAGTGCCCTCTCCGTGTGGCGTCTCTTCCTCAGCGGCAACTTCTTCGGCGGAAAGCAGGAGCAGGCTGCCGTTGGCCATGGCAAGCTGACCTTCGGCGTTGGCAACGTTCTGAATCCTTGCTTCTTCCGCTGCCGCAGGCGTGCTGCTCACCCAACCAATGGTGCCCACGCCTGGGATCAACCCGGACCAGTTTGAGACAATGACAAAAAAGAAGATTGTCATGATCCAGGGGAAGTAGCTGCGTGCAGCGTTGCCGGCAACTTGTTCTGCCAGCCCCATGAAGTACTCAAGCACCATCTCCATGGCATTCTGCAGTCCCGACGGCACCAGTTTCATGGTCGTGCTGGTGATCAAGGCCATGATGATCAGCACCGCATCGATGATGAATGTGAGGACCAGCGAGTTGGTGAGCCATGCGGGGCCATTTGCGAAGGCCTGTTCGCCACCAAGCGATGCGTGTGGCGGGCCGACGGGCGGCCATATGAAGCCGACTACCAGCAGCAAGCCAAGGCCCCCCCACAGCGCCGTGCGCGAAGGATTGCGCTTGAACGCAGCGCCCATGCGCGCGAACATGCCTGGTTTGGCAGGCGGCGCAGTGACCACGCCGGCATCCCCTCGCTCGGCGCCGATTGGGAGTGCTTCGGCCATCACCGGGGTTGCCCCACTCGCATGATCGACAACCTCATGTTCGCCAACCAGCTTGCCAGGTTGCGGCGAACCAGCAGGCTGTGCGTCGGCAGCCTGCGCGCCAAGGGGCTCAGGATTGCTCGCTGCAGAAGGGTCGACCGGGGATTTCTCATCAGATGCCATGCGTTCTGCCTCTCTTCGGTCGCGCAAGCGCTTGCCTGCGACTTGTCAGGGAGTTTGAATCTTCATCAACCGCGCTACGTCAGCCGTCCGGCGCCACATCAGGATCACTTGCTGCGGCCTCGGATGTATCCAGCTCTGCAGCATCTGCGGGCGCCACCTGTGCAAGCACGCGCTCAAAATCGCGCAGGACGGCGCTGCCAACAATCACCGTTGCCAGCGGAATGCAGAGCAACGAAGTGATCAACGTCAACCAGGGCATGGTGCCCAATGACCAATCGAGCAGGAGCGCCACGCTCACCGGGAGCACCAGCGACAGCAGCAGACGCACTGTCAGCGGCCAAAGCTGGAGGCGTGGCGGCCCGTCACTGCTGCCTTTGCCACCACTGCCTGTGACGCCACCCTGAGGCGCAATCACATCCTTGCCCACATTTGGCTCAATTCCCACGCGTCACGGTTGTGCGTCGCCAGCAGAAGCGCGACCTCACGATTCTCCGGTCTGCGTTGTGCGAAGCTGAGCAAACACAACAGCCTGCCCTGTGCGCTTCACCTCGTGCAATACTTACACAAAGATTTGATGACTCTTGGCAACACGACTGAATCTGCGTTTGGTGAAAGCGCAGACAGTATAGCCAGCGGCAAGCCGTTCGCGCAAATCTTCACATGAAAATGGAACACTAATTCGTCGTGCAAACGGCTGCAAGCCGGTGCAGCCGGACGGTGCGAGCCCTTATGCGCTCGCTTCGTCGCGCGTGGCGCGTGCTGCGCGCCGTGCTTCGCGCGCGCTGCGCCGCTCGTCACCGGCCGCGGTGGCGCCTGCAGAGCCGGGGTCCGCCCCCTCCTGCTGCGCGGCCTCGCGAATGGCCGTGAGGTAGCGCATGCAGCTTTCGTCGTGGCCCATGAGCACATCGGCGGCGTAGATGGCGTGGCGCACCTGTGTGTTGATTGGGTTGGTAATGGCGCAGGTCATGCCTGCGGCCATGGCCATGGGCACGAAGACGGCGTCGATGAGGTGGCGACTGGGCAGGCCGAAGGAGATGTTGCTGGCGCCGCAGACGGTGTTGCAGCCCAGTTCCTCGCGAATCATGCGCACGAGTGCGAAGAGGTCGGCCCCGGCGCTGTTGACGGCGCCCACGGGCATGGCCAGCGGGTCGAGCAGCACATCTTCGCGCTTGATGCCGTAGCGCTCGGCGCGCTCGATGATCTTGCGCGCCACCTTGAGGCGCACCACCGGGTCATAGGAGATGCCCGATTCGTCATTGCAGATGCCGATCACGGGCAGGTTGTACTCGGCCACCACGGGCAAAATGGCCTCGAGGCGCTCGTCTTCGCCGGTGACGCTGTTGACAATCGGCCGCCCTTTGGCGGCGCGAATGCCGGCAATGAGCGCAGCCACGACGCTGCTGTCGATGCTCAGCGGCAGGTCGGTGACGGATTGCACGGTTTCGATGGCGCGCACCATGAGCTCGGGCTCCACGCGCTGCGGCTCGGCGCTGGGCACGCCCGCGTTGACGTCGAGGATATGCGCCCCGGCCCTGACCTGCGCGAGCGCGTCGCTGATCACGCGGCTGAAGTCGCCCGCCTGCATTTCGGCGGCAAGCTTCTTGCGCCCGGTGGGGTTGATGCGCTCGCCAATGATGGCGAAGGGCTGGTCGGGTCCAATGATGACGGTGCGTGTGGCCGACTGAACAAGCGTGTGCAATGGGTTTGACATGGCGTACGGGTTTCCTGTTTAGGTGCGTCTGGGACTTTTGCAGATGCTGATGGGTGCAAACGATTCGCGCTGTGCAGCACGGCCAGCCTTGTTGGGCGCGCGCCGTCACGCGGCAGTTGTCACAATGAACAGTCTATCGATGATGCACTTGGGGTGGGGGCGGGCTGACGGGCAGGGCCGCTACGAGACCCCGGCTGCACTGTACCCCAAGTTGCATGGGGGCGCAATCTGCGGGAGTGGGCAGTAGGGAGTGGGGAGTGGGGAGTGGGGAGTGGGGAGTCACGTCAGTGAAATACACATTCCCGCCAATTCACTCTTGACGCGGGCACACGTCGGGCGTACACTCGATATGCGCCTGGAGTGTCTCCCGATCTGCGCGCCACACCGCTCCACAGTGAGCCACGCCGCCAAACTCCCATGCGGCCTACACAATCTCCACTCAATCCACTGCATCTATGCGTGCGCGCCGCGCGGCAGGTCCTCATTTCCTGTTGTCTACTTCTACTTGCCTGGACTGCGCAGGCCGCGCCGCGCGCAGTGCTGGGGAGCGGTGGCGGGCAGATCAGCGGGCGCATTGTCGATGCGGTCCACAATCCGCTTGGTGGCATCCAGGTGTTGCTCTTCTGCGAAGATGGCGACGGCGTCTGGGACAATCGGGATTTCGTGACTTACATAGATCAAACTCCCGACACAGGTCTCTTCGTATTCTCCGGCTTGGAACCGGGTGACTACCGACTGACTATTACCGATCCGGCCGGCAACTTCGAGCCTGTCGCTTATCTGGGAGAACCGGATCTTGCATCCGGTACCACTGTGCCCATTTTCGCAACTGAGTCGCGAGATTTGTTGGATATTGCCCTCTCGCCTACGGCGCGGTTGAGCGGGCTTGTCACCCTGCCCGGTGGCACTCCAATTTCCGGCAACATCCACGTGGACGTCTTCCAGGCGCAAGAGGGTGAGCCGCCTGTGTGGCAGTCGGGTCCACGGGCTACACCGGACGCCAACGGCGCATATTCCATCGGCGGCTTGCGCGCTGGTCGCTACCGCGTGCAGTTCACCGAGTTTCAGAGTCCGCCGCGCGCCTTTGGCGAGTACTTCGACGGCAAGGCCACGCTGGAGAATGCGACTGACATTGTGCTCTCGAACGGGCAAGTCATCACGAATATCAACGCTGAGCTCGCGCCCGTATCGGCGATCACCGGCACGGTCACTTACCTCGACGGCAGCATGCCAGGCCACATCTACGCATGTTTGTTGCCTGCCGGTGCTGTGGCCCCGCCCAGCGGCATCTGGCAAACTACGGATTGCGTTGAATCCAGCGCGGTCGAAGGTGGCGCATACAAGATCAACGGCCTGTATGCAGGCGCATACCACGTGGTCTTCTTCGATACAGAGTGGCCGCCGCGCTATTTTGATCAGGCATTCGAGCATCAGCCCAGCATTCCGCTGGGCAGTGTAATCGATTTGGCTGCTGGTGAAACGCGCGGTGATGTCAACGCCATGCTGCGACCGGCAGGTTACGTAGCCGGGGCTGCCAAAGCGCCCGACGGCTCGTTGCTCGAGAATGTGGACGTTCGCCTCTACCGGCCGGGCGCCGTGGGCTGGTGGTGGTTCCAAAGCGCCCGCACCGATGAAGCGGGACGCTACGCCTTCCAGACGATGGTCCCTGTGACCTACACGGTGGGCTTTTTTGATCCACAGGGGCGCTATGCGCCGGATTACCACGCGAGCGCAGAAACCCTCATCGACGCGACTTCCATCATCACAGATGATGGACCCTATCAACCCAATATCGATGGTATCCTCAGGCTCGGCGGCTCGGTGAATGGAGGCATCACGGCGGGCGGCGCACCGCTGGCCGGGGCGGAGGTAGGCCTCTACCTGCGCGAGACAGAGTGGCTGACGCAAACGACGACCGACGCATTGGGGGCCTTTGCGTTTTCCGGGCTGGGACTGGAGACGCACACAGTCTATGCGCGCGACACGGCGGGAGAGTACACGCCGGCCAGCAGTGCGCCCTTCACGGTAACCGCCGGCGGGACTCTGTCGCTGCCCGGGATTGAACTCCTGCCCGCGCCAACCCTCGTTGCGACAACGCCGCCGCCGACGACTGGCCACGTGAGCACGACGGAGGGCGCTCCTATTTCGGGGACAGTCGTCACCCTCTACAAGGTGCCGGGTCTCCGTGCGCGCGCGGCCATGTGGGATGCAGAGCCCTTCACGTGCGCGTCGGCCGCGTCGCTGGAGGAGGGCGCGCCGTGGAGCGACCCTGCACCCACTGCGGGCGCGATCTTTGCATACCCTGCCACTGAGGGGTTAACGTCCGTCAACCCCCAACTCACTGGAGAAGACGGCGCGTTTGGCTGGAAGCTGCCGCCGGGCTGCTGGTTTGTGCGCGTGGAGGCGAGCTATGCGTCCGGCATTTCGGCAATCGCGGGCGCGCCGCCGCGCATTGCCGGCCTGGATGTGGTGCTGCCGCCCCCGCCGCCGACACCGACCTTGACTCCAATGCCCACCCTTACGCCAACCCGCACCCCGACAAGCACGAGCACACCCACGGCAACGCGCACGCCCACGCCAACGGCAACACGCACGCCGCTGCCAAACCCCACGGCCACCGACACGGCCACTGCTGCGCCTACAGCCAGTGCCACCAGCACGTCGACCAACACCGCCATCAGCACAGCCGCGGCGACCCCGGCACCCAGCCCCAGCACGCCCACGCCGGGCGGCGTCTCGACCCCCGATGCGGTGACGCCCACACCCGACCTGCGCGTGCTGCTGCCCGTGGTGCAGAAGTAGGCGGGGATCAAAACGCGCCCGGCTGCTGCCGGACGCGTGTTACCCCTGTATTGGCCAAATCCGCAATACGACCTGCTCTGTTAGCGTGCTGATTATGGTCGGTATTGCGCCTCAATCAGCGTGCAAATGCGGTCGAGATCCGTGACCGTAAGGCTCGAGCCCGAGGGCAGGCAGAGGCCGCGCGCAAAGAGATCTGCGGCCACGTCGCCGCCAACGCTCTCGCACTCGGCGAAGACAGGCTGCAGGTGGAGTGGTTTCCAGACGGGGCGCGCTTCGATGTTCTCCGCCTCGAGCAGGCAGCGGATCGCCTCGCGGTCGGCGCCGAAGTGCGCGGGGTCAATGGTGATACAGGTGAGCCAGCGCGCGTGGCGCCCCCAGGGGGCCTCGGGCATGAAGTCGATGCCGGCCATGCGCCCCAGCCGCTCGCCATAGTAGTCGAAGTTGCGCCGACGCGCCTGGACGCGTTCCTCGAGCACCTCGAGTTGGCCGCGCCCAATCGCTGCGAGGATGTTGCTCATGCGGTAGTTGTAGCCAATTTCCGAGTGCTGGTAGTGCGGGGCCTGGTCACGCGCCTGCGTGGCGAGCTTACGCGCGTGCGTCACCAGCGCGTTATCGTCCGAGACCAGCATCCCACCGCCCGAGGTGGTGATGATCTTGTTGCCGTTGAAGGAGTAGATGCCCAGCTTGCCAAAGACGCCGAGGCTGCGTCCCTGATAGGTGCTGCCCAGCGCCTCGGCGGCGTCCTCAATCAATGTGACGCCGTAGCGGGCGCACGCGGCTTGCACGGGGGCAATGTCGGCGCTCTGCCCATAGAGGTGGACGAGGATCACGGCCTTGGGCAGTCGATTGGTGCGGGCGCGCGTCTCCAGCGCCTCGGCCAGCAGCGCGGGGTCCATGTTCCAGGAGGTGCGTTCGCTATCGATGAAGGTGGGGCGGCCGCCCTGGTAGACGATGGGGTTGGCGCTGGCCGAGAAGGTGAGCGTCGAGACCATGACGTCGTCGCCCGCGCCGACGCCGGCCAGAATCAGCGCAAGGTGGAGCGCGGCGGTGCCCGAGGAGACGGCGGCGGCATGGCGCGCGCCCACCGCGGCGGCAAACTCGCGCTCGAACGCGTCCACGTGCGGGCCCACGGGGGCAACCCAGTTGGTGGCAAAGGCTTCGTTGACATAGATCTGCTCGCGGCCGGACATGTGCGGCGGCGAGAGGTAGATGCGCGGCGGCGCGGCGACTGCCGTGCTCATGCCGCGCGCTCGGCGAAGTGCGTGTTCAGGTACGCGACCACATCGCTCACCGAATCAAGCTTCGTAAAGTCCTCGTCGGGGATGTGAATGCCGTACTTCTCCTCCACCTGCGTGAAGATGGAGAGCGCGTCGAGCGAATCAATGCCCTGTGTGATGAAGGGCTGGTCCACGTCGAGAAAGTCGACATAGACGCCGGGGAGATTCATTTCGCGCAGGACGTTGAGGACGTCTTCCTGGGT
The DNA here is from genome assembly GCA_964427845.1 of uncultured Caldilineaceae bacterium. Taxonomy (GTDB): domain Bacteria; phylum Chloroflexota; class Anaerolineae; order Caldilineales; family Caldilineaceae; genus UBA5069. Next base: position 27,489 of record CAYRVP010000027.1, on the reverse strand, counting down.
GATGAGTGCCATGATAAATCCTTCAGCCTTCTTGATGAATGCGTTCCAGCCAGAGTGAACGCCACGTGCCGATGGGGGTGAAGCCAAGTTTGCGGTAGACTGCGCCTGCATCGGCATGCTGCCAATAGAGAAGCGGCGTGCGGTCAGATTCGAGGATAGCCGCACATATCACGCTGCACGCCGCCGTACTGTAGCCATGGCCGCGCGCTGCCGGCAACGTATAGACACCGCCGATCATGCTGTATTGGCGCGTGCGGGCGTGTACAAGAACTGCCGCAAGAATAGCACCGTCGCGTTCTACAAGCGCAATGCCACCGTTGCGCAATGCGCGCGCTGTGGACTCTGCACTGCGCGCCATAGGAACTGCGTCGACATAGAAAGCGCTGAGCACAGGTAGGTCCATTTCTTCTGCCATGCGGGCCCGCACCCCGACCGTGGTTAGCGCAGGACGAAAGTGTACCGCATCGAGGCGCATGAACTGCTCAACATACTTCAGGCTGGCACGCCAGTGCGTAAGCAAAGGCTCCAACGACTCCACACCGCCGGGATTGTCCTGCAAGGTCTTCGCGTTCGGGTCAGCATCCACAAGCGCCGCCAACGCCGGCCAATCTGCATTTGGCTGCCCGTAGATTCCCCAGCCCGCACCAAAGCGGTTGGCAACACCGCGCAGCCCACCATTGGATGAAAAATCGCCCCAGAATGTGCAGTGCGGCGTAGAAAAGCCCAGCGCTTCGATATTGGCTTGATAGTAGATTGTCCACTCGGGCGCACGTTGCAGCAGCGCTTCGACAATAGGACGGTCTGATTCATCCAGCGTACGGATCACATTATCCTACACTTCCTGGCGCGGTGATCCTCTAAACACTTCCATGGTCGCCTCGCCGGCCTGGCTGATGCCTTCGCGCCGCACGATCTTGGCAAGTGTCTGGGCAATGATGCGCAGGTCCAGCCAGAGCGACAGGTGGTCCACGTACCAGACATCATATGCGAACTTCTGCTCCCACGAAATTGCGTTGCGCCCATTCACTTGGGCCCAGCCGGTGATGCCGGGGCGAACCTCGTGGCGGCGCGCTTGCTCGGGGGTATAGAGGGGCAGATATTGCATGAGTAGCGGACGCGGCCCTACGATGCTCATGTCGCCGCGCAGTACGTTCCACAGTTCGGGCAACTCATCGAGGATGGTGCTGCGCAGGAAGCGGCCAAAGGAAGTCAGCCGCTGCGCATCGGGCAGCAGATTGCCCTGTGCATCACGAGCGCTGGTCATTGTGCGGAACTTGGCCATACGGAAAGGCTTGCCGTGCAGCCCGGGCCGCGCCTGGCGGAAGAGCACGGGCGCGCCGAGCTTGACGCGCACCAGGATGGCAAGAACGGCGAAGAGCGGCGAGAGGATGATGAGCGCTGGAACGGCAATCAGTAGATCAAAAACACGCTTACAGAAACGGCGATACATCGACCCTTGTCCCCCTGCCGACTGTCTCCAAAAGCTCCACAAAGCGGTCGGCTTGCTGCGCGCGGTCAAAATTCTCCGCAACGTAGGTGCGCGCAGCGCGCCCCATGGCGTGCCCCGCCTCAGGGTTTGTCGCCAATGCAAGGATGGCGAGTGCCAGTTGTTGCGGATTGCCCGGGGGCACATACAAGCCGGCTTTGGCCTCTTCGACCATGCCACGAGTTATGCCATCGATCGCCAGGACTGTAGGACGTCCAGCGGCCATATAGTCAAAGATCTTATTTGGATAGCCAGTCCTGAACATAGGGATATTTTGCAGAGTTGCAATACACGCGTCCGAGGCCGCAAGTACCTCAGGCATGCGTGACTTGGCTACCGTGCCGACAAACGTCACATTCGTCAGCCCCATCTCTACAGCTAGGCGTTGGAGACTGGTACACTCCTTGCCATCTCCGACGAATATGATATGGATGAAGTCGTTCTCACTCAATAACTTTGCAGCTTTGACTAGTACCGTTAAGTCATTAGCAATACCCATGGCACCTGCATACATGGCGACATATTTGCCTTCCACACCCCATTGCTTACGCTGCGGCTCGCCATCGTCGTCGGGATCAAACTTCTCGTACTGAACACCGTTGGGAATCACACTGATTTTTGCCGCTGCAACACCCTTTTTCGTAAGGTAGTCACGATATACGGGCGAATTAACCAGAATATGATCGGCAGCCCAATACAGGAAGGATTCCAGCGCGCGCGACGAGGTGATCAGAAAAGGATTGGTAAGGACGCCCATGTCGATCGCAAACTCTGGCCAAAGGTCACGAATCTCCAGCAGGAAAGGGCGACGCCGTATGACAGCAATCAGCCACGCAGAGACTGCCTGGAATATCGGTGGCGTCGTACCCATCACAACATCGACGGGGCCAGCACGTAGCGCGACCAAAATCGATGTCAACATGAAGCTGATGAACGAAACGACGCGCAAGGCAAAGCTTTGATGCAGTGTAGGCGCAGCGTACGCACGCAGCACACGCAGACCGTCGTAATCGTCATCTTGGCCGAAGCTCGATGGGGCAAATACCTTACCCGTCAGGTAGTTACGATTACTGGCTACAACTGTGAACGCATGTCCCCGTTCAACTACATGCTGAGCGAGTTCAAAGTGACGTGTGCCACCAGGGCTATCTGGAGTCGCGAAAGCCTGGTGAATCAAGAGTGTTCGCATTGATTTGCTCGTCTATTGGATGTACTATCTTGACCTATCACGCCACCTGAAGTGCTAGTGACTTTCTGGATTGTGATAGGCTATTTCGTGAGGCGGTAGGCTACTGCCAGGCAACTTCTTGTCGCGTGGGCAGAGCCTCACAAATACAGTACGCATATTCAACTGCATTTCTGAGCCTGCTAAGCGGAGAGATATCTTGTCGCTTATGGACGATCCACAACAAGTTAGTGCAATCGTTCAGAGGACTAGCCGCCCGAAATGTGCAGCTTCCACCTGCGTTCTCCACAAGGTGCTAACTGGTCAATTTCATGCAATAACGCAATCTCTCGTGCCTCAAGACTGAAACTTGATAATACGTGCTCGCGCGCTTCGACACCTCGCTGCGGGTCCGAATCCAATGCACGCGCAATTGCTTCAGCCGTAGCCGTTACATTCCCGTATGGAGCATACTCACCACAATCGCCGGCAACCTCTGCAACTGCGGCACTCCGGGTGGTGACCGGGACGGCGCCACATGCCATCGACTCAGCCAGCGCCATACCAAACGATTCGTAAGCCGAAAGTTGGGCATAGACTTTGACCCTGCACATCAAATCGGTCAGGTCATCGCCATAAATCGGACCCATAAGCAAGACATTCGGTGGTGAAACAGCGCGTAATGATTTGACAGAGTCATCCTTCCAAGGTCCAACTACCAGGAAGGGGACGTGCGGAAAGGCCCGCGCAGCCTGCACAAAAGTGCTAAGCCCCTTAAGCTTGAGGTTGTTATGCGTAATAATAGCGATTGTAAGCACCAGAGGTTCCTTTGGCCGGTTGTAGCCGAGATCGGCGCGCTCTGGTAAGGGAACGCCATGTAGGACGACGGTCACTTTGTCGGCCGAAACACCTACATTGGCTGCTAATTCGCTTCCTGTGAATTCTGAGACAGCGAGAATTCTATCGGCAAGATGAAATACCGCCAGGCCCACCCAGCGGCGAATCCCCGGCCGCATATTGCCATAGTCAATTTCCGCATGGTTCGCTACATCGTATCCGCTAGCCACCACAATGGTGCGCCTTCCCAGAAGCTTGGCGAATGCAAAGGGCAGTAGGGCATGATACGCGCCAAACCAGGAGAAGACAATCTCGCACCAGAATACACCCAAAACAGCTTGATTAAGACTCTGCATCAAAGGGAGAAGACCGGAACGATCGACATGTACCTCACGCAGGATGTGGCTGTTGCGCAGGATGTCGAGATCGATTTTGGTAAATGTACGCATGCCACCATGAACGAACAGAATACGACGTGTGGTCACTTTGTTTTCTCAAGCCCCGTGCGCGTGCCGTATAGTTTGAAGGGTGCAATTCCATGTCAAGTCGCGTTATGCCAGTCGATGCCATGTCGCGAACGCTCAAGCTGCTTGTAGATCAACTTGCTGCATCAGAATTTCTGCGATACGCCTTCCAGCCTCTCCATCCCACAGGGGCGGGATCCCAAACGCGGTCGGCGGCCTGGAGATAATGCGCCGACTTTCATCGCGCAGGCGTTCCATATCGAGGCCGACCAAAGTGTTGGTTCCTTGCGTTACAGTCACATTCCATTCTGTGTTGTCCCGAATTGTAATGCATGGAGTGCCCAAGAATGTCGTTTCGCCCTGAACACCACCCGAATCGGTAAATACGACACGCGCTTCTTCTTGCAGAACGAGAAACTCCATGTATCCCAATGGCTCTGTCAACTGAATACTGTCGCTCAACGAATCGGCTCCAATGCTCGCGATGCGAGCACGCGTCCGCGGATGTACGGGAAACACCAGCGGCAGATCTGCGGATATTGCCGCCAGAGTTGTCAGTATCTTGAAGAGTATATCTGGAACGTCCACATTGGACGGTCTATGAAGAGTAACCAGGCCAAATTCACCCAGTCCAAGTTTTCTCTTCAAATCAGGCCAATATCTACGCGCTGCAGGAATAAGGCGAACGATTGTGTCTACCATGACATTTCCAACGTGGAAGACCTTTTCGTCAGCAATGCCTTCCTTCTTCAGATTCTCATTTCCGTCAAGCGATGGAGTAAAAAGCAGGTCCGACAAATGATCAGTTACCACCCGATTGATTTCTTCAGGCATCGTACGATCAAATGATCGCAATCCTGCTTCAACATGCGCGACTGGGATTCCCAGCTTGGCACAAACGAGCGCTGCGGCCGCAGTGGAGTTTATGTCGCCATATACGACAACGCAGTCGGGACGGTTTGCAAGCACATGCTCTTCGAACTTGATCATGACAAGGCCGGTCTGCGCGCCGTGGTTGCCTGAGCCAACACCGAGATTCACATCTGGCGCTGGCAGTCCCAATTGCTCAAAGAAGACAGCAGACATATTGGCATCGTAGTGTTGCCCCGTATGCACAGTCAACTGCTTAACATCCGGATAGTCCGCGAGTGCTTGATAAACAGGGGCGACCTTCATAAAGTTGGGGCGCGCGCCCACGACATGAATCAGCTTCAAGCGTTGTTCTCCGTTCCAGAATCAAGCAGCAAGTCGATATGCGCGGGAGGTGATACGCACACGCGACCGGCACTTGGATACTCAAATCATTTCTGGGCCCCAATTGGTCCAAATATTCCATCCGTCGGTGACTTTCGCAACGATACATCAACTGAATCAGATTGAGCGTTGGCGTCGCCAACAGGAATCCATCGTCCGTCGTCAAAATACACTCGTATGCCATCCGCCCGTTCAGTGACATAGCGATTATCGAGCTTTGCGCGCGTCAAAACGCGTGTTGGCGCCTGGACAGCCACCGAATTGGGTGGCAAGTCACTGTATACAACTGCGTTGGCGCCAATCCGGCAATTATGAGCGACTGTGATTCCGCCGATGATCTTCGCCCCAGCGCCGATATAGACGGCGTCGCCGATTCTAGGCGAACCCGGTGTTGCCGTGTCGCTCAAGCTATTGGAGCCAATGGTAACCTGCTGAAATATGACTACGTTGCGCCCTAGGACGGCCCCATGCGAAATGAAGACTCCAACAGGTCCATGCGGAAAGCAGGGTGTTCCCCCAAATTGCGCGCGATGACCGATCCAGCTGCCAAGGCGAGTGAAGTAGTACTCGTACGCTTGAACCGAATAATGCGCTGGAACTGTCGTGCGCAAATGTTCCTTTAGCCCCCATATGCCGCCATAGCGCCAAAGGAGGTAGCGCAGCAGAACAGGGCGAAAAAGGACAAAGAGGTAGGCTTTGAGGCGCACTTCACAATCTCCTCAACAGCGTTCACGCACTCTTTCAAGTGCCTCTTCAAGCAAAGGGCGATTAGGGGCATAGTGCGGGTCAAGCGCCGCCTTACCCAGGATATCTTCGCCCAAGGCGCATTGGCCTGAACGCACCAGGAGATACGCGTACTCCGCGATGTATCCAGGCCTCGCTTCAACTGGATATTGCTCAATCGCGGCGCGTACATCCGCCAAGCCAGGTTGGATCTCCCCCTGTTCGAATCGTGTCCGTCCAAGCCAGTATCTTGCGTGAGGCGAACCGAATTCTTGCACCAAATGATCGAGAATTACTCGAGCGTCATCCCAATCGTGTAAGTAGAATTGCGCCCTGGCTGCAACCAATAGCGCACGGCTGCGCTCCTGTGGGTCCGAGAATGAATCCGCTGCCACACTTGCTGCTTCTGCAGCCTCGCCAAAACGCCTGAATGAGAGTAGGCGAGTGGAATATGCTAGTATAGACTCGGGATCTCGGTAGAGAATCTGTACGTAATGCGCCCGCTCAATCTGCGTCAATTCCGATTCATGCAACGTGAAGATCTGGGCGAACAAGTCACGTTCGGCCGGCACGTCAGTATCAGCCAGGTCAAGCGCCTCTTTCCACCGCCCGGTTTCTCCCAGGGCGCGGAGCGTAAACCATGCGGTTAGTCCATGCCGATCCGGTACTTGCGCAAAGAGGTGAAGAGCACGTTCAAATTTGCCCGCATCAAAAGCACGCACGCCACCCAAGTATGGAACGACAATATCGTCACGGCGACTTATATAGTAGTTGCCATCGTTGGCGAGATTTCGCAGTTCAGCCTGTGACGCTCCGTTTCGTTGGATTGCATCGACTATTGGTCGCAAAGTAGCCACAACAACTAGAGTAGCTGCCCCAACCATTCCCAATCGAAGTACGATATTCATTCTCTTGATGTGTAGGTGCTCATTACAGCCTGAACCTGTCGAGTACGACTTTCCCAGGTATTGGACATCTGCGCAGCTCTGACTGCAGTCAGCCTTTTGGAATATGCATCGGGGCTACTGCCTACTACCCGAATCAACTCCGGTAACTGTTCCGCACTGTGAACTTTCCAGCCAGTTCCTTGCTCCTCCACCATAGCTGCCAAAGGCGTCTCTCCAATCACAATCGCCGGTTTCCCATAGCCAAGCGCCTCAGAAAACTTTACCGGTACGGCAAAACCGTAATATGGATGATCACCCAAAATGAGCACAGCATGACTCGCAGCATAAAGAGGCGAAAGCGATTTTCCGGAGGCGTGCACAAATGTTACGTTTTGTGGCAATGGCAGATAGAAGCTCCTATATGCTTCCCATTCTGCCTGTCTGCAGCACACGGTGAGGTGGACATTGGGCATATTTCCAATAGCATTCAGTGCTGGGCGCAGGTCATAGAGGGGAGGAACAATGCCACCAACAAACAATAAGCTAGTGCCGCGAGAAAGATCGGACGATACGGCAGATTCGACATCTTGAATTACGCAACCAGGCGGCAATGCACTTGCACTGCTTTCGGGCCAGTCAAAAGGAATCGCATTCAGCATTTCCATGCTAGGCAAGAACAGGTGACTGACACTCAGACGGTACTGAACTAGATCATAGTTATACATGGGCATCGTCACTAAGCGCTTGCCAAGTGAGACCGTTGACGAGTAATAGTCCATTCGCCAATGTATGTCTCGATAGTATAACCCGACTGGTATCCCGTGTTTTCGCATCCTTCGCAGGAACCCAAAATCCAATAGCGGATGGGTCGGAAGGTGATTGCGTTCTGTTAACAGCGTGGGTTGTGTTGATGATTCAGAGTAAACGAACTCGAACGATTGCTCCCCGCTGGCCATGCGCGTGAGTACTCGTTTAGCCGCAGTGGCCCTCTCTTTTCCATAACCGGCCACAAGTTCAACTCGATATCCAATCTCCTCAAACGCGCGCAGCATCTGCAGCGGCCGCACCTGACTACCGGAACTGCCATTGACTTGTATCGGCAATGGAAAGTGAAAAACAATGGTCGGTTCGCCCATGGATCGGATCGATATTTCCGGAACTCGATTACTGAAATCACAACGAACTTGACGCTGCTACGTCTACTATAGCCAGTAAGTGCCTTGCGCAAACGGTCGTACGTATTCTATGCTAAACGCGTTCTTCGAAACCGCAAACGTGTACGCAGGTAGACTGTTCCGCCGGACGCATGGATAAGCGAGCCTGTGATCGCAAGCAATCCGATGATTATCATCATCGGGTTCCAAAGAAAATCGACGAAACCGCCGGTTATTGGAAGCGCGGTCATGAAGTACGTCATCAAGGCGACCGTGAGCGGTGTTTTCGGTGCGACAAGCAGCCCGTTGTGGATTGACTGCAAAAGCGTGCCTACCCACACAGGGGCCAGAAGCAGGCCCGCCCAGCCAAAATTCGCCCATGCTTCTGCCACAAACAGTGAATTCATGACACCGGCGGTGCCCGCCGCTACTCCAGCAGGATTGGCGACCTCCATCAGTAGACGACCTGATCGCACATGTTCCAGGCCCAGGAAAGCGGCAAACCGTGCGGGGAAGCTCGCACCCTCAAGAAATGGGTGCTGGTTTGGGAAGAGAGCAAACGTAAGGGGCATGCCCGCGTACTGACCTTGAAAAATGCGACTGACGAGGCCCCGCACGAGCTCGTATGACAATGATCTGCCATTGAACACAATGTAGGCAAGCACCATGATCACGAATGCCGAAGCACCGGCGAATATGACCGTCTTCATATTAGCCGGTCCGCGCAAGAAACTTCTCGAGAAATATAGGCTGGCCAGATAAAGAATGATTGGTGACTTGTCGCCAGCGTACGTCACCGCCATGGTAGCCACCAAGACTGTTCCCCAAAACCAGACGCGGAAGTATGGCCGCTTGTATACGACAGCGTATCCCAATGCAACGTATGACACGAATGGTGCCATACCGAGGCTGAAAACGTTCTTGATATACACATTTCCAATGAACCCCCGGCCCGAATCAATGCGCGCAATTGCCAGGTCGGTTGTGCTAGTTGCTGTCAAGAAGGTCACAAACGGAACTCGACGATTAATCGCGTAGACATAGGCGGTGGCAACGGCGGCTACAACGGAAAGCGCAAACCAGAAGACCGCTTGATGATTGGTAATGACTGCTGGTTCGGCAAAGTAGCGATTCAGCTTGGTACGGACGCGCCCGCCAAAGAATGCGTTCTGGACTATTGCCATAGTCAGCGGCGTTGCCAACACCACATAACAGGTGGCCCAAAAACTCGCTACCCTATAGATGGGATCGACACGATCAATTAGGTAGTGGCTCACTCCGAGAACGGTCAGCGCGGCTGCGACAAAGGTCATGCTGAAGAACTGCAGGTAGAAGGCCCATGATACGATATTCAACTTGCGCAACGACATACTGCCGGCTGCTGCACGGAAAAGCAGCCAACTGGCGCCTCCCACAGCAATGCTTATCAAGAAATAGCCCACCGTAGGTTGTATCATCTATGTCTCAGTATGCGGGACATGCATCTGTCCATAGTACTTTTGGATAAACCATCGTGCGTAGATTCCGTTAATGTTCGGAAGCTGCAACGGTGTTTCTGCAAGCGCCGGCATGTCCTTCAAGTAGAAGTCCTCCATGACGTCGAAAGCATTGAAGTGCGGCGCGGCAGGCTTGAGTCGTGTGTATAGCCTTTTGGCGCGCTTCAACAGCTTCAGGCCGGCTTCGGAAGGGACACCGATCGACGTCAGACGTTGATGCAGGCGCAAGAGACGATTTGTCGCTTCCTTGCGAATGCCGATATCTAGTGGGTTGAAGTAGTAGTCAAATAGGAAACCATCATATAGTTCTTTGTGGAGACGGTCTACTAGCGGTATGCGATACCAGTAGTCAATCAACTCTCTATCCCAAAGAGGCATTCGCCATTCGTGTCCAAAGAACTCATAGACGCGCAGGGAATTGACGACGAATTTGGCCACTTTGTGACTTGTGAACCATGCCTCATTCGTGCCAATAAACGCGCCGATGTCTGAGACCGACACAGGGTAGTCTGCGAGGTCATTACGTATGCGTTCACCCGAATCTGAGGACAGAGTTTCTGAATAAAACAGCCGATTTACAGCGTGGCGATCTGCTATGTAGTCTACAATTCCGCGTTCCAGCAACGCCTTGCTATTGCCGGCCTTGACTTCAACGGGTACATAGCTACCGCCCAATAAGTCTCCGCAGAACCCGGGCACGGCCACACCGTCCGATGGCAATGCTCCCGCTGCGTGAAGCTCCCTCAGAGCCACATACTCCTGCACATGGGGCAAGGAACCCAGGTTGTGGCAATACCAACAGTATTCGTGCCATCGCTGGTCGTTGCGAAGGGTATCAAGCAGGAGTTCATCCTTATATTCAATGTAATGCCAGGGAAATCCCAATGCCTTCGCAACGGTACGCGAGACTGCCACTTCTTTACTGTCGGGTCGACCATAGGTGTAGCAAATTACATTCGCGAAGTTTGCTTCATGCAAAAGGCACGCAATATAGCGTGAATCATATCCCCCACTGAGCGGTAGTATGATTGGCCGCGCCGATACTGAAGCAACAAGACGATCTCCAACCCGCTTCGATAGTGCCGCGAGTGCATCATATTTCTCCGCCTTAGAAGCATGCAGGTAATTGCCATGCAAGTGCAGGTAATAGCGATGCGTTTTAGGAGCACCGTCTCTAAACTGCATCCATTCGCCAGCCCGTATCTCCATTATCTGCTTATAGAGCGTGTGTTGCCCGACTGCATATCCGCACAAAACAAATTCGCTTACGGAGACGTTATCAACATCTACGTGGGTCAATGCTTGCCGAATCGTATCCGCGTCATCGGACAGCAGAAGCCGGCCGTCTTCCGTCGCGAAGAAGAGAGGCATACTCCGCACCGCATCGACGGCGGCCCAAATAAGTGACGGGGTTACAACCACACACGCAAATGAACCATTCGCTTGTGAAAGCACTGACCCAAGATTGCCGCTGGATTGCCGTGACGCCAAGTATTCCGCCAAGTCCGCCTTCTCGACTACCTTCCCGTCACCCAGATAGAGGAAGCCCTTGGCGAAAACAATGTCATCGTGGCGCGTTGCCGCTCTATGCCAGGCGAAGCCTTCCATCCGCACAAGCATAAGGTGTAACTGGGGATTGCGTAAAGAATCTTCACACCACATTTGACCAGACATTAACAAATTTCTAGGCAACGCTCGATGTCGGAAGCTGCGCTTTTACGCCAAGAAAGACTCGGCCACCGACTACGAGCGCATTCATGGCGGCAATGCCCAAGAGGAGCCGCCCATCAGTGATCCAGAATGCAGCAAGCAATGTGGGCGAAGCGAGTACTACAGAAAGCACCAATTCGCGAAGTATCAGCGCCAAAGGAGCGATTGCGCCGTTGCGAGATATGTACATTAGCCAACTAAGGTAGGCAACCCATGCGGCTGTGCTGCAAACAGCGTAAAGCGTAAGTGCGGCATACGCATTTGTGAAGATGAGTGCTCCAAGAAGTAACGAGACGACACGAATTACGAGAAGCGAGATTTGAAATAGCAGTTCACCTCTTTGATGTCCGAACATCAAGACTATGCTTGACAATGGCGAAGTGACAAGCACGATGAAGAACCATGGCATGAGTAACTGTGCATAAAGGCCCGCTGTGTGCCAGTCATTACCGAACAGAACCGCAAACAACTCTGGTGCAACAATCGCAGCGAGAAGCATAGGTCCCAAAGATAGCGTAACTAGTGTGCGGAAGACTCGTAAAGACTGTTTGGTTACAACGACTTCATTATGCTGCGCGCTGGAATTAGCGAAAAAAACCGTGCCCAGCGCTTGACCAACAAGGGAGAGCGGCACCTGAAGGACGCGGAACGCAAGCCCATACCAACCCGTAACAGCAGATCCAAAGAATCGTGACAGGAGTAAAACTGGGAGTTGTGCGCTTGAAACGTTGATCAATGCCGACGGAAGAATGAACGTAGGGAACCGACGGTATTCGGCAGCCATGCGTGCCGGAGTTCGGGTCACCATTTGTCGCGAGAAGAGAATCCATTGCTTGCCTCCTCCTCTTGCCAGGCTGCCGATTCCGAGCGACTGTCCAACAATCTGTCCCACCATGAGGGCTGCCGGCAATGGCACGAGAAAACCCGCAATGACTTGAACGCTAATGCTGCCGATACTTTGCAGGATCCGCGTGCGCGCAATCGTCGAAAAATCCTGGCGTCGCACACCCCAATAATAGAATGTGTTGTAACCACCCATGCCTAACATTCCAATGGGCACTAAATACAATAAATACTCCTTGCCCGAAAGCCCTAGAATGTTGGTCCACAAGTCAGCGAAAACCAGCAAGAATATGGCCACCAACGCGGAAATGCCTACTACACTCGTTAAGCAGACAACGATGAGGCCAAATGCATCTGTATCCAGCTTTGGTAGCGGTATTGCCATCTCGTAGCGAAGTGTTGCCAGCACCGACCCGATTGCTACCAACGCAGTGAAAAGCGAAAGCAAACCGAATGCTTCTGCGCTGTATAACCGTGTAAGCAAGGGTGAGGCAAGTAGGAGGAGGGCTTGCGCGAATAACGTACCTCCACTAACGAGTAGCACGTTTCGCACAAATATGCTACGGCTAGAAAACGCGTCAAAAATACGCCGCGGTGCCGATGAGTCGCTCATGCAGGGTTTCGCTGCCTGCAGACCGGTCCACGATTCGCCTTGCTGCTGAGCGTAACTACAATTGGTCGCGACACCTTAGCTCTTGGTGGAATCTTCTGCGTGGCCACATGTCCAAGGGAATTGATTGCCACAGAGGAGCAGATTACTGCTACTCTCATACACGCATAAAGTCGGTAATTGCAGAGACGACTGTTTCTTGCATGTGTTTGCTCAATTCGGGGTAAATTGGGACTGCAAGCGTTGATTTTGCTGCGTCTTCACTTCTGGGGAAGTCCGCATTCTGGTAGCCCAATGCAGCAAAGCACTCCTGCAAATGCATCGGGACTGGATAATAGATCTCTGTTCCAATTCGTCGAGCCTTGAGGTGCTCCATGAGGGCGTCGCGCTGCGGCACACGAATCACGAATTGATTGTAGATATGGCGGTTATTTGGAAGTACCGTCGGCAATTTCACATGGGGAAGTCCCCTCTCAGCAAACAATATTCGATAAATCTCTGCGTTGTGCTGTCGCGCAGCGTTCCAATCGTCTAGATACTTGAGCTTGACACGAAGAACTGCCGCTTGAATCGCGTCCAAACGAAAATTCCCACCCACGATCTTATGGTAGTACTTGGGTTCAGCCCCGTGTTTGCGCAGCAAGTCCAGTTTATGTGCAAGCTCGGCGTCGTTCGTGACGACCATGCCACCATCGCCAAAACCGCCAAGATTCTTAGAGGGGAAGAAACTGAAACAACCCATATGGCCGATTGAACCTGCACGTCGACCGTTGTATTCTGCACCGATAGCTTGCGCTGCGTCCTCGATGACAATCAGATTGTGCCGTTCTGCGATGGCCATGATTGGGGCCATGTCAGCCAATTGGCCAAAGAGATGTACAGGCAGAATCGCCCGTGTGTGCTCAGTGATCTTTCGCTCTATTTCATCTACATCAATATTGTAGGTGGCTGGATCGATGTCTACGAAGACGGGTATCCCTCCGAGTCTGGCAATACTGCCCGCAGTCGCGAAGAAGGTGTGCGCCGTCGTAATCACCTCATCGCCGGGTTGAAGATTAATTGCCATTAGTGCTGCTAGCAGTGCGTCAGTACCTGAGGAGACGCCTATTCCGTACGCGCATTGAGAGTAGTCCGCAACTTCTTGCTCAAGAGCCTTGACTTCAGGCCCCATTATGAAGTGCTGTGTTTCAAGGACCCGGTCGATTGCATCACGAACTTCATGGCGAATTGTCGCATATTGGGCTTTTAGATCAAGCAGCGGCACTGGTACTACTGCGTCCGCAGATACGTGGTTCATGGGTTGTCTCTCGTTTGATATATTGAGCGAATACCGTACCGGATTCTCAACGACAGCTTTTTGGGCAGTACGCGTCTATGCTTCCTGTGCAGGCAATTCTTGGTCTTCAGGCAAATCAATACAACGCAACTCATCCGGATGCACTTCACGATAGCGCCAGCCACTCTCTGGGCATATCAGGTACCCCTGCGCATCTCGTCCCACGAGCCGGTGGCCATGTCGGCTCATCCAGCCCCTGCGCTTCGCTGGAACGCCGAGCATAAGCGCATAGTCAGGAATACTACCCCGAACGACGGCACCCGCCCCTACAAATGCATATCTTCCAATCGTTGCCCCGCAGACGATAGTCGCATTAGCGCCTATCGTTGCACCTCTTTGAACCACTGTGCGCTGATATGCGTTACGACGCGGAATCTCCGAACGTGGGTTGACAACATTCGTGAACACACAGGAAGGACCACAAAAGACATCATCTTCAAGAATCACGCCCGTATAGAGGGAGACGTTGTTCTGGATCTTGACGTTGTCGCCGATAACCACACCGCTGGCTACAAGCACATTCTGTCCAAGGTTACACGCCTTGCCGATTTGGGCACCGGCCATAATGTGACTGAAGTGCCAAATATGTGTGCCTTCCCCGATCTCGCAGGGCTGATCAACATACGAACTGGGATGGACAAAGTAGTTTTCTGTCACAGGTTGATCTCTGGATTTCCGTTTATTCGAGTGGAAGCCGGACGGGTTCGCCATTCATAACTAGTGATCGCTGTGCAGCTTGCAAGACGCGCAAGACACGTAATCCACTGTCACCATCGGTCAATGGCGCTTTGCGGCTCTTGATTGCTTCGAGAAATGCTTGGCACTCAATCTTCAGCGGCTCGCCGCGCGGAAAGTCAATCTCCTGACCCTCGTTTCGCACAGGGACGGGCTCTCCTTCCTTCCACTCAACGCGCTGGTCAAATAGGACGAGTTTCTTAGATACATCATCAAATGTTGCCATTTGCCGCGAACCGATTACGACAAGTCGCTGTTCCTTGAATGGGTGTAGCCACGAAACATAAATGTGAGCGCGAATGCCGTTGTCAAACAGCAGGTTGGTGACCGTACAATCAGCTATGTTCGGCTGCAGATAGCTGCCCCCAGACGCACTCACCTGAAATGGCATACCGTCGATGATTCGGAGAATCACCGCGATATCATGTGGAGCAAAACTCCAAAGAATGTTCTCTTCCCGCCGGACTTTGCCCAAGCTAAGCCGATTGGAATAAATGTACTGAATCTTGCCCAATGTACCTGTGGCAATTAGTTCGGTCAACTTGACTACGGCAGGATGATACTCTAGCACATGGCCAACCATTAGAATTTTGTTCGACTGCGCTGCCGCCTTCACGATTTCCTGTCCATCATGATAATTGAGAGCAAGCGGCTTCTCGACAAACACATCTTTGCCTGCACGGAGCGAGCGCATGGCCAGATCGGAGTGTGTCTCGGCTGGGGTAGCTATCGCAACTGCGGTGATATTGGAACGCAGCAATTCATCGACATCGTCGACAATTGTCGCTTCGGGAGCGAGAATGCTGGCTTGCACGCGACCTGACACGGTTGTGTCGCATACTAAATCCAATGCGCCTAATTCACGGAAGTTACGAACGAGGTTTTTGCCCCAGTATCCACATCCAATCACGCCTATACCCATGTTTCTCCCCAAATACGTAGCCACACGCAGTATCTGTGTTTGCACCAGAAGACGCTTTATTTTGAGACGGAATGCGAAGATTCTGTTAAGGTTTCACATTACGTATAGGGTACTTGCACCCTTCCGACGAGACTGCGTGCACGAAATGGGCAAAGGTACCAAAGCGGGCCATACGGACAAATCTCCTATGTTGCTGAAGTTGTCCCAGGCACTCGCCAGTTCCGTTGCGCGCTGATAGGACAACTTTCTCACAACAGTGACCACGAGACTCATTAGCATCCCTACATTTCGGATGTTCAGCGCATTCTGGCCCGCAACTTCAGGTATAGAGAAGACGACCAGTATGAGCGCGGGTTATTGGCACGCGACCCGGTTGAGCAATCGACCCATGTGCTCATATCTCTAGAGCGTGTTAGGTACTTTTAGAGACGATGGTGGCATAGTTTTTGAGCATCATGATGGCGAAGACCAGGAAGTGCATGCCGGCAAGGGTTTCGGGTAGGCGTTCGTAGTCCTTTGCTAGCCGCCTGAAGCGCGCCGCCCAGGCAAAAGAACGTTCGACGACCCAGCGTCTGGGCAGGAGAACGAGACCCTTCTTCGCCTCTGGCAACTTGACGACGACCAGCTCAATGCCATAGATCGCAGCAGCCTCTTCGGGTTTGTCGCCGGTGTAGCCTTGGTCAACATAGGCAATCTCGACTGAGTCGCCGGTCTCCTGCTGCACTTGTTTAACCAGGTCGCCGACCTGTGCGCGGTCTTGCTCGTCTGCCGGTGTCACATGCAAGCTGAGCAGATGACCAAGCGTGTCGACCGCCATATGCACTTTGCTGCCCTTCTTGCGCTTGGCGCCGTCGTAGCCAGCACGAGCGCCACTCTCTGGTGTTGATTGCAGGGTGCGGCTGTCGAGAATCGCCGCAGTCGGTTCGTGATGACGACCTGCTGCCAGACGCAGAAGCGCGCGCAAATCATGCACCATCTGCTCGAACACACCTGCTGCCAGCCAGCGTTGCGTCTGCTCATAGACCGCATGCCACGGTGGCAGATCGTTCGGAACCATGCGCCATGAGATGCCACCTCTGGCAACGTAGCGTAGTCCATTGAAGAGCTCGCGCAGCGGGTACTTGCGCTGCGGTGCATCTTCACTTATCAAGGTCAGATAGGGTGCGGCAAATTCCCACTCCTCATCTGAGACGTCGGTCGGATATGATTTGCGTGATGACGGCTGCGATGTGTCCATGCCGCCAGCATACACCACACGCCAAAATACCTAACAGACTCTAGCGAAGTTGCTGCAACCCAGAAGGGCAGTTGAGGGGTCAGCGACTGATGGAGCTTCTTTGTCCGGCGGATGAGAGGGCAACATTCATTGCGGTGGCGTACCTGCAAGACCCAATGTGCGCGTGTACAATGCCTGCATGGAGCCTATGGCTACGGAGAGTTGATTCTCGGGTGCAAAACGCAACGCCGCCCCAATCCTCCCCACATCCGCCACCGAATGCCGAACATCCCCCGCCCGCTCCGGCCCGTAAACCGGCTTTGCATCCCCAATGCGTGGGTCCTGCTGCGCCAGGCCATCGCGCAGAAGCACGAAGAGCTCGTTCAGCGTCGTCGCCTCGCCCATCGCCACATTGTAGACGCGATCGAGTGCACAGGGGTCATCGGTGGTGGCCGCCAGCAAATTGGCCTGCACCACGTTTGCCACGTGGCAAAAGTCGCGCGTCGTCTCGCCGTCGCCATTGATCACGCAGGGCTCGCCCTTCGACAGCGCATCGATCCAGCGGGGAATAACAGCGGCGTAAGCACCGTTGGGATCCTGACGCGGCCCAAAGATATTGAAGTAGCGAAAGCCAATGGACGGGTATCCATAAGCGGTGGCGTAGAGGTGCGCATACTGCTCGTTGAGCGACTTCGTCAGCGCATAGGGCGAGAGCGGCCTGCCAATGCGATCCTCGACGGCGGGCATACGCTGCTCGTCGCCGTATACCGCACTGGATGACGCATAGACGAAGCGCTCGACCGCTGCACTGCGCGCCGCCTCGAGCACGTTCACGAACCCGGTGACATTGACGTCATGGTAGAGGCGTGGGTTCTCAATCGACTCGGGCACAGACGCCAATGCGGCGTGATGCAACACACAATCCACACCGGCGACTGCCGCAGCGCACGTCTTGTCGTCGCGGATGTCGCCCTCAATCAGCCGGAAGTGCGCCCAGGCAACATCGCCCACGGCAGCGCCTACCTGGTCGAGATTGTGCGCGTGGCCCGTGGCGAAGTTGTCCAGCCCCACCACCTGCTGCCCCAAGCCAAGCAGCGTCTCCAGCAGGTGCGAGCCGATGAAGCCGGCAACGCCCGTCACCAGCCAGGTGCGCGGTTGGGCGCGCAGTGCATCCTGCGCTTCAGAATAGGCGCTCATGCGGGCAACAACGCCTCCGGCGCGGCAGGCGTATCGGCGGGCGCCTGCTCCCAGGCAATCACATCCGTCAGAATCGCATCCAGTGAACGCTCCGGCTGCCAGCGGGTGACGCCGTAGAGCTTGCTCGTGTCGGGAACGCGCCGGCGCATGTCCTCAAAGCCGGGCGCATACGCCTCGCTGTAGGGAATGTGCTCGATGCCCGCCGCAGAGCCTGTGCGCGCCAGCACTGCTTGCGCCAGTTCGTTAATCGTCACTTCCTCGACGCTGCCGATGTTGAAAATTTCGCCTGCGGTCTGCTCGGGCTGATCCATGAGCGCCACCAGCGCGCGCACGGTATCGGCCACATGACAGAAGCAGCGGCTCTGCTCGCCATCGCCAAAGACCGGAATCGGCTTGCCCGCCAGCGCCGCGCGCACAAAGCGGGGCACCACCATACCATACCGACCCGTTTGGCCGGGCCCGACGGTGTTGAAGAAGCGCAGAATCGTCACCGGCAGCCCAAACTCGCGATGCGCCGCCAGCCCCAGAAATTCGTCGAGAAGTTTGGAGGCCGCATAGCTCCAGCGGCTGCGGCTGGATGGGCCCAGCAGCAGGTCGTCCTCCTCGGCAAAGGGAATCTTCACGCCCTTGCCATAAACCTCGCTGGTGCTGGCGAGCAGCGTGCGGCAACGGTAGCGACGCGCCGCTGCGAGTACGAAATGGGTGCCAAGTACATTGGTCTCAATTGTCTCTGTAGGGCGCTCGACGACCAACTGCACCCCAACAGCCGCCGCCAGGTGAACAATTGCATCGGCCTCACTGGCAAGGCGATCCAGCACCAATGTGTTGCTGATGTCCTCGATCGCAAAGCTGAAGCGCGCGTGATCTCGAAAGCGCTTGATGTTCTCAAACGAGCCGGTGCTCAGGTTATCGAGCACCGCCACACTGTCGCCGCACTCGAGCAGCGCCTGCGTCAAATGGCTGCCAATAAAGCCCGCGCCGCCCGTAATCAGTACATGCATAACAATCTAATCCTTCGCCGCCGCAGTCACTGCTGGAAACAAGCGCTTCTGCTCCAGCGCATAGAGCAGCGCCTGGCCATACTGGTTCTGGCGCATGGGGTGCGCCAGCGCCGCCAGTTGCGCATCGTCAATGAAGCCCATGCGCCACGCAATCTCTTCGGGGCAGGAGATGGTCATCCCCTGGCGATCCTGGAGCGCCTGCACAAACATGCTGGCCTGGAGAAGCGACTCGTGCGTGCCCGCGTCCAACCAGGCAGTGCCGCGGCCCAACTGCTCCACGCGCAGCGCGCCCTGCTCGAGATAGACACGATTGAGGTCGGTGATCTCCAGTTCGCCACGCGGCGACGGCTTGAGGTTTGCAGCGACCTCGCTCACCTGGTCATCGTAAAAATAAAGCCCAGGCACGGCAAAGTTGCTGCGCGGCGCCGTGGGCTTCTCCTCAATGCTGATGGCCTTGCCGCTCTCGTCGAATTCCACAACGCCATAGCGTTCAGGGTCGCGCACAGGATAGGCGAAGATCAGCGCACCGTCGCGCAGCGCTGCCGCCTGGCGCAACTGCGCCGGCAAGCCGTGGCCGTAAAAAATGTTATCGCCCAATATCAGACAGGTAGGGTAACCATCCACAAAGCCACGGTCGAGCAGGAACGCCTCGGCAAGCCCGCGCGGCGCATCCTGCACGACGTAGCGGAACTCCATGCCCCACTGCGCGCCGGAACCCAGCAGTTCCTCAAAGAGGGGCAACGCCTGCGGCGTGCTGATAATCAGCACCTCGCGAATCCCCGCCAGCATGAGCATTGAAAGGGGATAGTAGATCATGGGTTTGTCATAGACGGGCAGCAACTGCTTGCTCATGGCCCGCGTAAGCGGGTAGAGCCGCGTGCCGTGCCCACCTGCCAGAATGATGCCTCTCATGCCATTCCCCAATTCAGCGTGATGTGGAAGCGCAAGCACGCCTAAACGGCCTGTTTGCGGCGCGGGAGGAAGGGCTGCCCGCCCATCGCCTCGGCAACGAAGGCCACCAGCAAGCCAAGCATGAGCCCTGCTGCCGCGCCCAGGATGCCCATCAGCAGCCAGCTCAAACCGGCGTTGGCGCGGTCGGGCGCAATCGCCGGCGCAGCGAAGCGCACCTCGCTGTCGGCAGCCGAGCGCGACACAGTGAGTTCCGCCACCTTGTTGCTCACCGTCTCAAAGGTCGTTGCGGCCAGATCGCGCGCCTTGGTCAACTCATTCAGCCGTGCGTTTTCCTGCTCCAGTTGGGAACGGAGGCGGCGCAACTCGTCCTCCTGGCTCGCCACGGCCGCGGCTGCGCCTGCGCTGCCGGCTTCTGCAGCTGCGGCCAGTTCGGCGTCAGGGAAGGAGTGCGCAATCCCCGCAGGCGCGGAAAGCGCCACTGTTCCTGCATCTGCGCTCGCGGACACGGTTGCGGTGAAGACGGCCGAGCCGCCGAGCACGCTGCGCTCCATGAACTGGGGCGCGTCATTTTGCAGCGCCTGCACCAGCGCGCTCTCGGCCGGGGCAGACTGGAAAAGATCGGTATATTGGTCGCCGCTGAGCAAGCGCGCGCTAAGCGCGTCAATCTCGCTTTGCAGCGTTGTCTTGCGCTCAGCAAGCACGCTGTTGAGTGCGTCCAGCTCGTCGAGCAGCGCCTGGCGGTTGACCGAGCCTGCATCGCTCAACTGAATCTGCAGAGGCGTCGCGCCAATCTGCACCTGCACGGGCTGGCTCGTCTGCACAGTGGCAGGTACAGCCAGAACCGGCGTCGTCTCCTTATCGCCTTCGGCGGAAAGTGTAGCCGGCGCGCTGCGCAGGTCGGACTGCTGCGCCAGCGGCTGCTGCGCATCGGCAGCCTGTGTAAAAGCCTGCAGCTTGAGGAGCGACGCCACCAGCGCGCTGCTGCCCGGAATCTCGGCGCCTGCAGTCGAGGCAACCAGCGCACGCAGCGACTGCGCGCTGTCCAGCGCGCGCGTCACCTGGACGAGGCTGTTGTAGTAGCCGTTGAGTAGCGCCTGATCGCTCTGCACCTGTTCGGCCAGCACACTGGTTTGGCCACCGTAGAGCGCATCAATTGAGGTTGCCACATAATTGCGCTTGGCGGCCTGTTCGGCAGCAAAGGGCTCGGTCACATTAAGCGCCTGTTCCTCGGCCTGACTGCGCGTGATGGAACTGAAGGCCTGCACCACACTGTCAATCGCAGCCGCCAGCGCGTCCTGACGCCCCTGATAGAGAGCTCGAATCGAATTGTCCTTGTCACTGACAAGGCGGTTAAGCTCCCAGTAGCGGCTGGTGTTGAGGAACTCCTCATAGGCCACCTGTGCGGCGTCAAACTCGGCCTTGGCAGTGGCCTGCTGCGCAACCACCGAGGCAAGCCGCTCGTCGGGCACACTGCCGTAGACGGCGTTCACCTGCGCCACGTAGGCGCGCGCCCACTCTGTGGCAATCATGGCGGCGCGTTCGGGGTCCGCAGATTGTGCCGTGATGCGGATCAGGTCGCTGTCGCCGCGACCACCGTTGGCTGCCATGGCGGCTGTTACGTAACGCGCCAGCGCGGCCGGATTCCGCCGATCCTCGGGCAGCGCGCCATCCATCTGCTCCACAACCTGTGCGGCCAGCGCCGGGCTCACCGCCAGCGCAAGCAGCGCATTGCGGCGCGCGCTGACGGTGGCGGCCGAGAGTGTGTCGGCTGTCGTGGTGAAGCGCTCGTCAAAGGTGACGTCACTCACGGTGCGCACAATGGCCACGTCGGCATAGGCGCTGTAGGAGGGTGTGCCGATTGCAGCGAGCAAGTAAACAGCCGCCGCCGCCAGCAGCCCCAGCAGTACGGCAATCAGCACAATCTCGCGCCACCAGCGGCCAATTGCTGCGATGTAGCGACGCAGATCGATCACATCATCATCGGCAAAAGAGTCCTGATGCGGGGCTTGGGGTGTTGGGGGAAGCGTGTCGACGGATTGGACTGCCACGAGAACCGTGTACCTTTCGTTCAGCCGGTCGTTACAAACCGAATCAGGTCAGTCAGAATCAGCGCACCGGTAGAGGGGCTGTAGCACGCACGTTGCCCAGCACCCGCCGCGTGTCCACAACCGTAACAGCCAGCGCCTGCACCTGCGCCCAGTCATAGGCGCTGTGGTCGGTGACAACCACTACGCAGTCGGCCGTACGCAGTGCCGCGTCCAAATCGGTGACGCCCGTCATCTCCACGCCTTCGTGCTGAAAGGCGGGCACGTGCGGGTCGTGATACGCCACCTGTGCGCCCTTTTCCTCGAGCAGGTGGATGATGTCCAGCGCGGGCGATTCGCGCAGGTCGCTCACATCCTTCTTGTAGGCCACGCCAAGCACAAGCACGCGGCTGCCCTTGACGGCCTTGCCCACATCATTGAGCGTATCCTGCACCTTCTGCACCCAATAGCGGGGCATTTCGCCGTTGATTTCGCTTGCCAGTTCAATGAAGCGCGCTGTGTACTGCAGGGTGCGCAACTTCCACGAAAGGTAGAGCGGGTCGATAGGGATGCAGTGGCCGCCCAGACCGGGGCCGGGCGTGAATTTCATGAAGCCGAAGGGCTTGGTCGCGGCAGCGTCGAGCACCTCCCAGGCGTCCAGACCCAGTTTGTCACACATGAGCTGGAGTTCATTGGCCAGGCCGATGTTCACAGAGCGGAACGTGTTTTCGTAGAGCTTGACCATCTCGGCGGCGCTGGCTGAGGAGACCGGCACCAGTGTATCAATTGCCTCGCCATAGAAGGCAGTGACGACTTCCATGCACGCCGGCGTCACGCCACCAATGACCTTGGGCGTGTTGCGCGTGGTCCAGTCGGTGCGGCCGGGGTCCACCCGTTCAGGCGAGAAGGCGAGGAAGAAATCCTCGCCGCAATGCAGGCCGCTCTCCTCAAGGCGGGGCAGCAGCATCTCGGTGGTTGTGCCGGGGTAGGTGGTGGACTCGAGCACAATCGCCATGCCCCGGTGCAGGTGCGTCGCAATCGCCTCGGTGGCCGACACAATGAAACTCATGTCCGGGTCGCCGGTCTTGTTGAGGGGTGTGGGCACGCAGATGGAGACGCCGTCGCAATCGGCCAGCACCGAAAAGTCGGCGGTGGCGGTGAAGTTGGGGATCGCGGCAAGCGCAGAGGAGGGTACGTCCTCGATGTACGACTCGCGCCGCGCGATGGCTTCTATCTTGCGGCGGTCGAGATCGATGCCGGTAACTGTGTAACCCGCCTCGGCGAAGCGCACGGCCAGCGGCAGCCCTACATAGCCCAGGCCAATGACGGCCACATGTGCGTTGTGCGCCGCGAACTTTTCATTCAAATCCTGCTTCACATACGCCATAAAGCCCCCCGCAGTTCGCTGCGGAATCTGTGCGCCCGGAACACGCCGGCAGGCGCACAAAGATGACTACGAAACCGGCCACCCAATGAGCGGCCGGTTTGCAAAGAATGACTATAGCATACGCATTGGGGATACGGGAAAGAATGGCGGCGCGCACAAAAGCTTAAGGCGTCTTGTTTCTACGTGGCGAAGCGTTCTTCGTAGGCCTGCCAGTGCGCAGCGAAGACACCCGGGGCGACGGCGTGGAGCATGCGCAGGGCGTGTTGCGCCATGGTGCGAATCTCCCATTGCGCGGCCTTGTCCACGGCCCGCAGCCAGAAGAAATGGCTCCACGCGGCGTAATTCATGCTGGTGACAATGCGCGTCTCGGCGGCGTTGGGCAACAGGAAGCGGGCATCCTCCTTGCGCACGCCCAGTGCGCGCAGTTGCGCATACTTCTCCTCAGCCAAGGCCCAGAAGTCGTCGAGCACGGCGCGCGCCTCCGGCTGCTCGGCAAAGGGGGGCGGCACAATCGGCGTCCAGCCGCCTTTGGAGAGGTCCACATAGCGCTGCGACTCCTGGCTAAAGCTGCCTAGGCGGTGGCGTACAAGTTGGTGCGTGCAGGTGCGGCTGATGCCCTCAAAGAGGAAGACCGCCGCGCCGTGGTGCTCGAGCAGCGCCGCGTCATCCATGACCGGCTGGGTATAGCCCAGCAGCGTGATGCCCATCTGCCCATCTTTTACAGGGACGAGCAGGCTGGCGTCGGCGGCTGCGGCGGCTGCATCGGGCTGGGAAGGGGCGGCCTCGGCAAAGGCTGTTTCGCCGAAGACGGCGGGGGCAATCGGCGCGACGAGGGGGCGCGCCTCGAGCGCCAGCCCCTGGCGGAAGAGATCGAGCCAGACGCGCAGGTTGCCGCTCACCACCCAGACGTGGGGCCCCGCCTCGCTGATTTCGCAATGGCGGTTGGTGAGCCGCCAGCGCGCAGGCGCATCGTCGCCGCTGAATTCCACCGTAGCCCAGATGTGCTCGATGATATCCTCGTGTCCCTCGCGCACGCGCGCCGAGATAAAATCGGGCGCTGTGCCCATGCGGTGCGTGCTGCGGTAGCAGACGCGCCCGGCAAACTCAACCACATTCTCCGCGTACGTACCCTTGCCATCCCAAATTGTGGCAAGGTCGCTGACGCCCTCGGCGCGTGTGCGCGAGAGGGCGGGGTTCTGCTGTGTATAGGCGAGCAGACGTGCGTTCATGGCTGGGGCCTCCCTCAAACCGCAAATTGTGTTGTCGGGTGATGCCCAGAATATAGCACAGTGGCTGCACATTGGGGCAGCAAGGCCAGAACACAGATAACAACGGAAGCAGCAGGGATAAGGGCGGATTCCTCGTTGAATCTGTGCCAATCCCTGCTGTTTCCGTTATTATCTGTGTTCGTGTTGTTGGTCTATGCCCTAAAAGATGAGGCCGAAGAGCAGGAAGAGCACACCCCACACGATCCAGCCGATGACTGCCGTGAGAATGGCGTTGTTTGTGTCAAAGCCATGCGCCTCGCGTACCGCTACCACACCACAGGCCAGCGACCAGATGCCGCCCACCAGCGCGCCCAACCAGCCAATGCAGGGGATGAGGCCGATCAGGCCCAGCGCCTGCGGCGCCCACGCGTAGCCCAGCGTCCTCTGCAACTGCGGGAAGGTGCCCGTGCCGTGGAAGAAGTTGGCGCCCACCAGATGGGTGATGTAGGCCCACGCGTAGTAGCCCACAATGCCCGCCACCAGCGCGCCGAAAACTGCGCCAAAACCGCCCCATACGGAGCCAATCGCCGCCAGCGCCACGGCGATGATGACCACAATCAGCGCCTCGCGCGACAGGCTCGCATCATCCTTGGCCTCCTGATAAAACTTGACGTCGAAGGTCACTGCACGCACAACCCGCTGCATCATTGCTGTAAAGTCCATGAGACCCACCCCTTATGCTGTTCTTTGGTTTCGTGCGCCGAATGAATGGATTGAGAATCTCTGTTACGCGCGGCGGCTTGCGCCCGTCACTTGAGATCAATACGTTTAGGATGGCATTGGGGTTGCGCGTTGTCAAGCGACTGATTTTAGCTGCGGGGCAGGCACATTGCGGTAATTCATCCGCTTTGTGAAGTCGCGCATCATTGCACGCGCCTGCCCCGCCCGCCTTTTCCCTCGCCCGTGCCCGGTGCTATACTGCCTCGCTATGGGCAAACAATATTATGGCGGCCAGGCCGTCATCGAAGGCGTGATGATGCGCGGCCGCAAGACCATGGCCGTCGCCGTGCGCAACCCGCAGGGCGAAATCGTTCTCCACACCGAAGAGCTGACCGCGAAAATCTACACCAGCGCGTGGGGACAGTGGCCCTTTGTGCGCGGCCTCGGTATGCTTTGGGACGCGCTCGGGCTGGGCATGCGCGCCCTGCTCTGGAGCGGCGAGGTCTCCGCGCAAGAGGAGGGCGGCGAAAAGGTCGAATTCTCCGGCCCCGTGGCGTGGACAACCATTGCCGGCAGCCTTCTCTTTGGCGTGGCGCTCTTCTTCCTGCTGCCCACGCTGCTGAGCAAGTTCATGGCCAACTTCCTGGGCGACCACGCTGTGGTCGATGCCATCCTCGAGGGGCTGCTGCGGCTGGTGATCTTCCTCGTCTACCTGTGGGCAATTGGGCGCATCCCCGAGATTGCGCGCGTCTTTGGCTACCACGGGGCCGAGCACAAGACCATCAACGCCTACGAAGCCGGGGCCGACCTCACCGTGGATCAGGTGCGCCCCTACAGCGTGCAGCACACGCGCTGCGGCACGAGCTTTCTCCTGTATGTGCTGGTGATCAGCATTTTCCTCTTTGCGCCGCTCACCTTCCGGGAAATGGACAACGTCTGGCTGGCGCTGGTGCTGCGTTTTGTCACACGCATCGCGCTCGTGCCGGTCGTCGCCGCCATCGCCTACGAGATGATCCGCTTCAGCGCCAACCACCAGGAGAGCACACTCATGCGCGCCCTCATCTGGCCGGGGCTGCAACTGCAAAAGCTCACCACGCGCGAGCCCGATGACACCATGCTCGCATGCGCCATCGCCGCGCTGGAGCCGGTGCTCGCCGCCGACGGCATTGCGGTGCGTGCGCAGCCGGTGGTTTCGGGCGAGGCGGCGCTGGCGACGGCGTAAAACCGACAATTGAAGATTGATGATTGAAGATTGGGGCTGCTCGCAGTACACGCGAACAGCCCCAATCTTCAATCATCAATCTTCAATTGCTCTCTTTCCTACTCCACCTCCACCACCATCACTTCCCCCTCAAACTCCACCGCATCGCCCTGGCGCAACTTGCGCCCGCGGCGCGTCTCAACCTCCCCGTTCACCTTCACCTGGCCGCCCTGAATCAGCACCTTGGCCTGGCCGCCGCTCTCCACCACGTTGGCCAGCTTGAGGAATTGATCCAGCTTGATGTACTCGCCCAGCGGCGCGGGCGCATCGGGCGCGTCCATCAGTTGCCCTCCAGCAGCTTTTTGAAGGAGCGCAGTCCAAACCAGCTGCAGAGCGCCACGAAGGCCACCAGCACCAGCAGACTCAGCCACACGGGCAGCTCGCCCGACTGATACAGTGTGTGGCGGATGCCGTCCACCGCATAGGTCGTGGGGTTGGCATAGGCGAAGGCGCGCATCCAAGCCGGCATGGTGGAGAGCGGGTAGAGCGCGTTGCTCAGAAAGAGCAGGGGCAGGTTGAGCACAAAGAGCAGCATATGATAGCCGCCTATGCTCTTGCTGCGCGCCGCCATGCCGTTGCTGAAGCCCACGAAGGCCATGACATAGAGCAGCAGGAAGACGCCCCCACCCAGCAAGCCCAGGACGCCCCCCGTGATGCGCGCCCCCAGCGCCACCGCCAACACCAAAATGATCGCCGCCTGGATGAGTGTCTTCACAAGCCCGCTGCCCGTTGAGGCAAGCAGGATACTCATGCGCGGGATGGGCGCAACGAAGTACTCCTTGAGCACGCCCTTGGTCTTCTCCTCCAGCAGCACCATGCCGGCGTTGACCGCACCACTAAGCGCCGTGAGCGCGATGATGCCCGGTGTGATGAAGGCCAGATAGCTGCCCGTGCTCCCCAGGTTGGCCGTGTCCACCACACGCTCCATGCCCAGGCCGAAC
>CAYRVP010000026.1:0-38662 GCA_964427845.1 uncultured Caldilineaceae bacterium | reverse complement strand
CCCCACCCCCCCCCCCCCACTCCCCACTCCCTACTCCCCGCTTTTTCGCCGCTTGCGCAAGTTGGCCGCGAGGGGTAACCTTTTGGCAGCAGCATACCCGCACGGAAACCCCCGCCCGAACGCCGCAGTCGTTCTGTTCGTGTACACGAGTAACGATGTACACAAGTGATGGTAACTTTTCCGAGCGCCTGCCCGTCTTGAATAGAAGCAGAGCCTGCCTCTGTACACACTGCGCGCCCTGCCTCATGCGCGCCGCACAGCGTGGCTTTCAGCAATCTGCGCTTCATAGAATCGTCCGACAGATTTTCTCGCTAATCGAACTCATTATCGCCGCTTGTAGCGACTGCGAAGCCATCGACGCCCATGAAATCCTTCCCGTCCCCCCGCCTGACCGCGTCCAACACCTCCCATTTCCAGGCTGCATTCGGCGCGCATGCGCGGCGCGTGCGGCCTGTACTGCTCTTTGTGCTGGCGACGCTGCTCTTCGCGTTGGCCGGCTGTGGCGGCAAGGATGGTGAGGATACGGACATCCTGCCTGCTGCCGTGCCCGATGTGCTGACAAAGATGGAGGACATTCCCGCGCAGATTGACGACTACATTGCGCGCTACAACGCCGAATACCGGCTGGCCCCGCGCCAGGGCAATTCGCCTCTCGAGGTGGCAGAGACGTATCTGCGCCGCTATCAGCCCGGCCCGCTGCCGCGCGTCTTCCAGCACTCCATTGTCAGCGACCGCAACGGTGCGGTGCTGGCGGAATTGGTGAACGAGGGGCGGCGCACGTGGGTGCCCCTCAGCAGCATTTCGCCCAACATGATCAACGCCACAATCGCCACCGAGGATGCCTCGTTCTTCGAGAACAAGGGCATCGACGCGCGCCGCGTGATTGCTGCTCTCATCCAGAACACTGCCTCGGGCGACGTGGTCTCCGGCGCAAGCACAATTACCATGCAGCTTGCGCGCAATCTCTTCTTTCCCCCTGCGCGCCGCTACGATCAGTCGGTTGACCGCAAGGTCTTCGAGATGCTGATTGCCCAGGATTTGACAACCCTCTACACCAAAGAGGAAATCCTGGAGATGTACCTCAACCTGATCAACTTTGGTCAGCGCGCGTATGGGGCCGAAGAGGCCGCGCAGACCTACTTCGGCAAGCCGGCGGCGGAGCTTTCGCTGGCCGAGGCGACGCTGATTGCGGGCATACCCCAACAGCCCGCTTTACTTGACCCACAGGCCAATTTCGAGGCTGCCAGGGGCCGCCAGCGCACCGTTCTCGACCTGATGGTGCGCCACGGCTTCATCGAACAAGCCGAGGCCGACGCTGCCTACGCCGAAGTGGCGCCGCTCCAGCCTATTCGCACCATCGAGCCGCCCAAGGCGCCCCACTTCATCCAGTACATCCAGGAACTGGTGACGCGCAAGCTGAATGTGGACAATGTCGGACGCGCCGGGTTGCGCATTACCAGCACGCTCGACCTGTCCATGCAGGAATTGGCGCAGACGATCCTCACCGACAAGGTCAACAGCCTGCGCGGCGCGTACAACCTCAATAGCGCCGCGCTGGTGGCGCTGCGCCCGACGGATGCGCAGATGCTCGTCATGGTGGGCAGCGCCGACTATGACAACGAGGCCATCGACGGCAATGTCAATGTGACCACCAGCCTGCGCCAGCCGGGCAGTTCCATCAAGGCCGTGCTCTACGCCACCGCGTTCAATGACGGCATCATCAGCCCCGCTTCAATTCTGTGGGACGAGCCTATCCAGTATCGCATCAACGAACTACAGGTTTATGTGCCCGGCAACTACGATATGCGCTTCCACGGCCCCGTCACGGCGCGCACGGCGCTGGCCAACTCCTACAACGTGCCCGCCGTCAAGCTGATTGACGCCGTCGGCCCCGACCGTATGGCGCAGATGGGCAACGCCATGGGGCTGAGCACCCTGGCCACAACGCCGGGCATCTACGGCCTGCCGTTGACGCTGGGCGCTAACGAAGTGACGCTGCTGGACCTGACAACGGCCTACCACACACTGCGCAACGACGGCGCCTACGTGCCTCCGCGCACAATTCTGGCCGCGACCGATCCGCTGGGCAACCCGGTGCAGATTGAGTCGCTGGCTACGCCCAGGCAGGTGCTAAAGCCCGAGGCGGCCTTCCAGGTGACAAGCATCCTCAGCGACAACAAGGCGCGCGAGCCTGCCTTTGGCGTTAACACGCCGCTCAAGATCAGCTACCCCGCCGCCGTGAAGACGGGCACGTCCACGTCGTATCGCGACAACCTGACCGTGGGCTACACCAAGTACATGGTGACGGGTGTCTGGGCGGGCAACCCCAACGGTGCGCCCATGCGCGGTGTGACCGGCGTGACGGGTGCGGCGCCGATTTGGCATGATTTCATGGAAGCTGTGATTGCCGATCCCGTGATGCTTGACACCCTGGGCGCGAGCGCAGACCCCGCTGACTGGGAGTTCCAGCCGCCGGTGGATGCGATTCAGCGGCAGATTGCCTGCGCAGACAAAGTGGAGTGCCCCACCACAAACGAGTACTTCACGCGCAGTTGGCTGGCCAATTTCGGCTGGGATGGCCCCACGGGCGACAGCACGGCCATCCGCGACAAGGTGCTGCTGGTGAGCACGGGCCGGGGCGGTGGCTCCTACGTGGGCGTCTGCTCCAACGACGCAGGTGAGGAGCGCACCTATCTCAAGCTGCCCACGGGCTATGGCCGGCTCGCGCCGCCTACGGCCGCGCAGCAACTTGAGCGCTTTGTGCGCATTGCGCCCGATCTGCCTTCGCCCGCGGTGCGCTCGGTGGAGTCGGCGCCGCTGGCCGCCGAAGTGAACGACGTGGTTACCACGGAGCGGCTGCAGGCGCTGCAGTGGAGCCGCAGCAACAACACCTATCTCAATTTCGGCTCCTGCCAGGGTGTCGACCAGGTGGTGCGCGCCGCCCTGCGCACAAACGTGGACCGCGTCTACCTGGTGGGTTTTGGCGGCGCGGTGGTAGGCGAGATGTCGACAACGGCGACGCCGGTGCCACCGCCGACAAGCACGCTGCTGCCGCTGACCGCGACGCCTGTGCTGCCGACCGCGACGCCTGTGCCGCCGACAGCGACGTTGGTGCCGCCGACAGCGACGTTGGTGCCGCCGACAGCGACGTTGGTGCCGCCGACTGCGACGCTGGTTCCGCCGACAGCGACGTTGGTGCCGCCGACTGCGACGTTGGCGCCGCCGACTGCGACGGAGATTCCGCCGACCGCGACGCTGGTGCCGCCGACTGCGACGTTCACGCCGACCGCGACGCCTGTGCCGCCGACTGCGACGTTCACGCCGACCGCGACGCCTGTGCCGCCGACTGCGACGTTCACGCCGACCGCGACGCCTGTGCCGCCGACGCTGACGGCTACTGCGACACCGACGCCTGTGCCGCCGACGCCGACCGCGACACCGACCGCGACACCGACCCGTGTGCCGCCGACTGCGACCAAGACCAACACACCGACGCCGACGGAAACGGCTATCCCGTTCCCGACTGCGACGCCGACACCCATGCCGACACCGGTGATCATCGGCACGCCGTCGGAAGGGGACGTGATGCCCACCAGCACGCCGCTGCCGGCACGCACGCCACAGGGTGTGGACCGTGTGGTGCCTGGCCGGGCCGCCGCAGCACCGACGGTAACGCCCCTGCCGCTGCCCACCAGCACGCCCACGGCTAAGCCAACGCGGGTGCCGCCCACGGCAACACCGGCGGCAACTGCTGCACCCACCGAGATACCGTCGGGCGCGCCGTCTGACACGCAGCAGCCGCCCTACAGCCTGGTGGGCGTAAGCCAGGACAACGTTTGTCCCGGCAACTACATCATGGGGCAGATTCTGGACAGCGCGGGCAACCCGATGCCCGGCGTCTCCGTCGTCGCCGTGGACCAATGGGGCAACTTCATGCAGGCTGTCTCCAAGGCGGGCGACTATGACTTTGGACGCTTCGACTTCCCCATCGCACCCGAGGCGCGCGAGTATTACGTGACAGTCGTTGACGGCCTGGGTGCGCCGCTCAGCTTCTCGGTGACAATCCAGCATCAGATGGGTGATTTGTCGGGCGTCCTCTGCCACTACATCACCTGGCAGTCGCGCTAACACACTTTCCAGCCGGTCCAGCAATCCAAAATGCACGCATCCGCCGGGATGCGTGCATTTTTCGTTTGCACCTTGCGAATTGTTCGCGCCTGCGCTCTGCGGCTAGAATGACGCCGCGAAGGCCCCGAACCGGCTTCCGGCATACAGATAATTTGAAGCGGTGCAGTATTGTGGAACGGTGAGCTGGTGATGCGTCGTTTGGCAAACCGGCCACCCAACTCCGTCTGACCTGCAATGCGGGTTTTGTTTTGGAAAGATCGTGATGGCACGCAAAACCCCTCTCCTGTTGATATTGTTACTGTTCACACTCGTGGCCACAAGCTGCGAGCGGCGGCCGCCCGTTCCCAAGGCCGCCGTGCGTCTGACGCTGACGGTGGATGGTCTGCTCGAGGGCTACGCCAGGTCCTATGATTTCACCGCGCGGCTGCCGGGCACGCCCCAGCAGATTGCCGAAACGTACATGGTGAGCTACCAGCCGGGACCGCTGCCGCGCATCTTTGAACACAGCATCATCTCCGACCGCAACGGCGCTGTGCTGGGCGAGTGGATTGACGAAGGGCGCCGCACATGGATTCCTGTCGACCGCATTTCGCCCAATGTGGTGGATGCCATGGTGGCTACCGAGGACTCGAGTTTCTTCCTCAACCAGGGCATCGACATGCGCCGCCTGCTGGGGGCCATTGTCCAGAATGCGGCAAGCGGCGACATCGTGTCGGGGGCCAGCACGCTGACCATGCAGTTGGCGCGCAATCTCTTTTTCGTGCCTGATGTGCGCTTTGATCAATCGGTTGAACGCAAGGGCTATGAAACACTGATTGCGCAGGACTTGACGCGCCTCTACACCAAGGACGAATTGCTCGAGATGTATCTCAATCTCGTCAACTTCGGCCATCGCGCGTATGGCGTCGAAGCGGCCGCGCAGACTTACTTCGGCAAAGCCGCCGCCGACCTGACGCTTGCCGAAGCTTCGCTCATCGCGGGCATTCCCCAGGCCCCTGCGACGTATGACCCTTTCTTCAACCTCGACGCCGCCAAGGCCCGCCAGCGTACTGTGCTGGACCTGATGGTGCGCCACAACTACATTTCGCAGGCCGAAGCCGACGCGACCTTTGCCCAGCCGACCATGCTTGCCGAAGACCCCGATCTGCGCACGCGCCGCGCCCGCCACTTCGTTCAATTCCTGCGCGAGGAGGTGCAGGCGCGCCTCGGTGATCTCTCCGCCGACCGCGCCGGCCTGCACATCACTTCGTCGCTTGACCTGCCCATGCAAACCCTGGCCGAGAAGATTGTCAAGGAGCAGGTGGACAAACTGCGTCCCCTTTACGACCTGAGCAATTCGGCGCTGGTGGCCATGAAGCCGGGAACGGCCGAGGTGCTGGTGATGGTGGGCAGCGCCAATTTTGACGATGACTCCATCGACGGCAAGGTGAATGTGGCCACGAGCCTGCGCCAGCCAGGCAGCTCAATCAAGCCCATCCTCTATGCCACAGCCATGAACGACAATCTCATCAGCCCGGCCACGGTCTTGTGGGATCTGAAGGTGGAGTACAAGGTTGAAGAGGGCAAGACCTACGCGCCCAAGAATTACGATGAGAAGTTCCACGGCCCCGTCACCGCGCGCACGGCGCTGGCCAACTCCTACAATGTGCCCGCCGTCAAGCTGCTTGATGCCGTGGGCGTGCAGCGCATGCTTGATTCGGGCCGCGCCATGGGGCTCATCAGCCTTGCCGACGACGCCTCGCGCTACGGCCTTTCGCTTACGCTGGGTGGCGGCGAAGTGCGCTTGCTTGATCTGACCACCGCGTTCAACACCATTGCCGATGGCGGCCTCTACCAGCCCTACCGCGCCGTGCTCGCGATTGATGATGGTGCGGGCAGCCCCATCGATCTCTTCCCGCTGGCCGAGCCCCGGCGCGTGATCACCTCGGCGGCGGCCTTCCAGGTGACGAATATCATGACCGACCGCAAGGCGCGCGTTCCCGCTTTCGGCGTCAACACACCCTTCAATCTCAGTTATCCCGTAGCTGCCAAAACGGGCACAACCACCAGCTTTCGCGACAACTGGACGATGGGCTTCACGCGCAACCTGATTGTGGGCGTGTGGGCGGGCAACAGCGACGGCCGCCCCATGAAGGGGGTCACCGGCGTGACCGGCGCGGCCCCCATCTGGGGCGAATTCATGCAGACCGTCATTTCCGACACGTCCATGATTGAGTCGCTGGGGGTGACGCCCGCAATTGGCGACTGGACCTTTGTGCCGCCCGATGATGTGGTCCTGCGCCGGATTGATTGTCCGACGGCGCTCAGGTGTCCCCAGCAGTACGAGTACTTCAGCCTGCCGTGGGTGGCAAAGACCGCACGCACCGGCCTGACGAGCGACGGCTTCATGACACGCGCCAAGGTCATGGCAGTCAATGCCGCCGGGCGCACGGTGGGCGTTTGCAGTGATGAGGAGCAGGGCACGGCGCGCACCAACTTCCGCATGCCCCAGGGCTTCGGCCTGCTTGCGCCCTTTACAGAGGAGGTGACCACAACCAAGGCGCTGGCAATTTCGCCCGCGCTGCCGCTGCCGCTGGACAGGAGCCCACTCGTCTTGCCCGTGGCCGCCAAGGTGCCCGAGGCGATTGCGAAGGAGCGCAAGGAAGTGATGGGCTGGGCTGACGCCAATGGGCAGACCCTTCACCTGGGCCCGTGCAACGCAGTGGAGCCGATTGTGCGCGAACTCTATGGCACAAGCGCGCTCTCCTTCGGGCGCCTGCAGCCACTGGCCGAGTTTGAAGAGCCTCTGCTGCTTGCCGCTGGGCAGGAGATTACCTCGACCGCATCGCTTTCGGGCAGTGTGGCAATCACCGCGACAGGAACACCAACCGATGGCGCCGACCTTGCCGGCGCCGACAGTGTCGCCCAACCAGACCCCTCCGATGCCGAACAGGTGGTGCAGTTGGCGGTCACGCCCAGCGGCCAGTACCTGTTGACGGCGGCAGGCCCAGGCGGCGGCTGCGGTGGCAATTCGATTCTGGGCGTGGTGGTGGGGGCGGATGGCGCGCCCCTGGCCGGCGTGCGCGTCGTGGCCATCGACCAGTACGGCAACCGCGCCGAGACGATCAGCAAGGGCGGGGGCGAAGTGGGCCGCTTTGACTTTGGTGTGACCGGCTCGCAGAACAACTACTACGTGAACGTTGTCGATGACACCGGCAACGCCGTCAGCCCCACAGGTGAGATCAACCACACGCAGCCGCAGGAGGGCAACGCCTGCTACTGGGTGCAGTTCCAGGCCGGCGGCAATTAGCGTCAACCGAATGACCGGGGCAGCACCGCTGCGGCGTCTCTCTTGTGCCTGGGAACCACTTGCCTGGCATGTGCGTTTTCGCACCAGGAACAGGGAGCACCCTCATTGTTCCTTCCACTCCTCTGCGGGGCCGGCAACTGCTGAGCCACAGCCGCCGGCCCCTTCCTCTTCTGCTGGCAAACTGCATGGCGCAAAACGCCGCAGCGCAAAGAAATGCAAAGGCAGGACTGCGCTTTGTCGCCTTTGCCTGCTCTCCTGCGCGCCGTGGGGACCTCGCGACGCGCCGTGGACTCGCACGCGTGTAGGGTGCGCGCAGGGATTGCGCGGCGGATGCATCTGCATTTGATTCGTCGCGCGGACTTGAAACACGGTATACTCCCAGCCATGCGCCGCTTGAAATGCGAAATCGGTGTGATGCGGCCTGCGTGCACGCCTGCGTGCGCGATACGAGGTGTTGTGTGACCGAAGACTCATCAACGGATCGATCCGCCGGCGTGAAGCGGATTTTGATTGCTTGTGTGGCAATTGTCCTGATCGCGCTTGCCGCTTCCGCAGGCAGGCACGGCGCAGCGCGCGCACAGGACGCGACCGCAACCCCAACCCCCAGCCCTACAATGACGCTGACGGCAACGCCAACCTGGACACCAACGGGCACACTGACCGAGACGCCTACGGGCACGCTGACCTCGACGCCAACCGGGACACCCACCTGGACGCCCACGCCGACCTGGACGCCCTTCGGATTTCTGACGCCGACGCCCACGTGGACGCCCTTCGGCTTCATCGCCTCGCCGATGGAGACGCCCATACCCACGCGCGAGATTCGCGTCGTCACGGAGATCAGCCACCCCGGCAGTGGTGATGCAATTGCCGGCGCGGCCACAATCCTGGGCACAGCGCTTGTGCCCAGCTATCGCAAGTTCGAAATCCACATTTCGCCCGCCGGCGCCGAGCAGTGGGCGTGGTTGACGACCAGCCTCGATGTCATACACGACAGCACACTCTACGTGCTCGACAGCACGATGTATGGCGATGGTTTCTACGATTTGCGCCTGCGCTCGATTGACGACCTGGGCAACTACAAGGAGGCGTTCCTGCGCGGGTTGGAAATCCGCAATGGCAACCCACCCACGGCGACGCCGGCGGTCAATCGCCTGGGTACGCCATTGCCCACGCAACCCGTTTCGCCGCTGGGGCCGCCCACAGCGACGCCCCGCCCGCGCATTGTGCAGAACATCCCCAATGGCCAGGGCATCTTTGCGCCCGAGGTGGGACAAACCGTGGCTGGGCCCGTGGACATTGTGGGCACGGTCAACGGCAACTATCTCAACCCTTTCGTGCGCTACGAGATTGCCATCTCTCCCGCGGGTGAGGGCAACTGGAACTGGCTCTACAGCGGTGAGCAGCAGGTGTGGCAGGGCGTTATCTACACGCTCGATTCGACACAATTTGCCAACGGTTCCTGGGACGTGCGCCTGCGCAACGTCTATCGTGACGGCAACTACGACGAGTACATTCTGCGCTACCTCAAGATTGACAACTCCGGGCGGCCCAGCGCGGCGTCGGTGGCCAACGGCATTGTGCAGCCGATCTCGAAGAGTGACGTCGCCGGGATTACGCTCTTTGTGGGCACCGCTGCAGACCCAGCCTTTCAGCGTTGGGAACTGGCGTGGTCGCCGGCGGGGCTCGAGCAGTGGACGGCGCTGACGAGAAGCGAGCGCCCCGTGGTGAACGAGCCGCTGGCCCGGCTGGACCTGAGCAAGCTGGCAGGGACGCAAATTGATGTGCGCCTGCGTGTGGTGCAGCAGGATGGCAACTATGACGAGTATTTTGTGCGCGGTCTGCGCGTGGCAGCCGCCAACTAAACTGAAACCGTTATGGGCTTCACATTTTTCTACGCAAGGGCGCAAGGTGCGCGAGGACGCAAGGAAAAACAAAAGCAGGAAATGGCCGTGATTTTCCGTCCGGCGCCTCTGGACGACAATCAAAGAGCATGATGGTGTTCCTGGTTTTGCTTTTCCTTGCGTCTTCGCGCACCTTGCGCCCTTGCGTTGAAAATGCGGCTTTCACCGCGGCATCGGTTTAGCTGCGAGGCTGACCTGCGACGCGGGGGCGCAAAGACGCAAAGAAAGGCAACGGCAAGGACTGCCTTTCTTGCTGTTGCTTTTCTTTGCGTCTTTGCGCCTCCGCGTCGCAGGTCCCATTTCTGAGGCGGAAGCCGGTCTGAAGACGGGCGCGAAGGGGTCATTTCGGGCTGCGTTGGGAAAGCGTTGCCTTATGAGCCGAGAAAGCTTGGGGAAATCTCGTATTGTGAATTAGCGAACAGGCAGCGCCCTCGGTATAATTCCAGGTGGCGCGTACTGCAGGGGGCCCACTGCAACTGCCTGCGCGCGATCCTGCTGCTTTTCAGCACGTAATGGATTTGACCAAATCAATCGGAATGCGCTCCCCTCGCGGGAGCAGATCATCACGCGAACAACGATGCAGGTCCGGGTCGGCGAAGCCAATCGGTGGCCAGGCCGGCAAATACAATTCCAGACGATGGAGGTACCCGTTATGCAACGAGCGAACTTGCGCAAAGCATTTTCACTGCTCCTGATCACCGCCCTGCTGTTGGGCGTCTTTTCCTCCCTGGCTCTTGCCCAGGAGACGCCGGCAGCGGAAACCCCTGCCGCAGAAACCCCTGCCGCAGAAGCCCCTGCTGCAGAAGCCCCTGCTGCAGAAGCCCCTGCTGCAGAAGCCCCTGCCGAAGCCGCACCCGCGAGTGAAGCAGCCACGGCCCCCGCGGCCCTCGTGGCCGCCAAAGCTGCTTCGGGTACGCTGATCGGCGGCCAGTTTGACAAGATCTGGCTCACGCTTGTGCCGGACGAGCGCGACGCGCAGGTCACGCTGCTTGCCGACTGGGACCGCGACAACCCCTCGAGCAACGGCGTCACCTTCTTCGTGCTGACCGCAGCCAATGTTGCCTCGGTGCAGGCGGGTGGCTCGCTCCAGGGCAACAACATTTCTGCCGGCAGCGCCTACGCCCAGGGCCAGGGCAACCAGCAGATTACCGGCTTCAAGGCAACCGACGGCGAGTACACCGTCGTCGTGGCTAACGACTCGGCCACCGACGC
Organism: uncultured Caldilineaceae bacterium; assembly: GCA_964427845.1. Classification (GTDB taxonomy): domain Bacteria; phylum Chloroflexota; class Anaerolineae; order Caldilineales; family Caldilineaceae; genus UBA5069. The sequence continues at coordinate 28,129 of CAYRVP010000026.1, read as the reverse complement.
CAACTTCACGCTGCGCGCCACAAACGCCACGCTGAGCGACGATTCGGGACGCACCACCAACCCCGACGCGCCGGTTGTCGCCGCCCCCGCGGCAGCGCCCGCCGCCGAAGCTGTGGCCACCCCTGAGGTCGCAGCGGTTACTGTGACGACAACCGTGACGACGACCACCACAACGGTTGAGGTTGCTCCCGCAGCCGAGGCCCCGGCGGCCGCAGTAGTCCCCGGCACGCCCGTGGTTGTGCAACTGGCCGAGCTCAAGGGCTCGCTCAACGGTGACGGCGTCCAGCACTATTTGGGCCTTACACCCAACGAGCGCGACGGCCTGATGACCGTGAAACTGACCTTTGACCCGCAAGACAGCCAGGAATTGGCGCGCCGCATGAATTTCTGGGTGCTCGACAATCAGGGCTTCCAGCGCTATGTAGACGGCGCTGCGGCCAGCGAAGTGGCAGTTGCAGCAGGCAGCCGCTCCTTCACCGGCCCGGTCAACGAGCGCGTGGCGATCTTCAACGCCACGGGCCTCGGGCCGTACATCGTCATTGTCTACAACAACTCGCTTGTGGCCGCGACCTACTCGCTGGCCGTTGACGGCGGCTTGCTGCTTGATGACGCCGGCCAGACCGACACCGCCAAGGCATTGGGCGCGACAGCCCCTGCAGCAAGCACCGGCACAGCAGTCACGGTGACGACTGAAGCGCCTGTCGGCACAAGCGCCGCAGCAACCACAACCACCGCGACCACCGATGTGGCGACGACGCCGGCCCGCGTAGGCGAGCCGGGCGGCGCCTACACCGTCAAGGCCGGTGACACGGTAGCGCTCATCGCCCGCGACATCTACGGCGATTACACGCTCTACCAGGCCATTTGCACCTTCAACGGCATTGCCGACTGCGCCCGCATTGAAATCGGCGACGTCATCAAGCTGCCCACGCAGGCCGAAATCGGCGCCAAGGCCACGGCCCCGGCGGCTGCGGCGGCCCCCGCGACGGCAGCCACACCGGCGGCTGCTGAGGTCCTGACCGCAACCGCGACGACCACAGCAACAACCACCGCAACGACCACAGCAACGACGACGAGCACCACCGGCTCTGCAGCCGCCCTGCCCACGTCAACTGCTCTCGCACCGGCCGCCGGCAGTACGCCCGCTGCGGCCACCACACCGGCCGCCTCTGGTCAAACGATTGTGCAGGTGGCAGAGGCGAACGGCAACTTCACCACACTGGTGAAGGCGCTCAAGGCCGCCGGGCTGGACGATGACCTGGCAGGCGCTGGCCCCTACACGGTCTTCGCGCCGACCGACGCCGCCTTCAACGCACTTGGCGCCGCCACGGTGGATGCACTGCTGAAGGACACCCGCAAACTGCAGCAGATTCTGCTCTACCACGTGGTGGACGACACGATCAAGTCCGCGGACCTGACCAATGGCATGGAAGTCGTAACGATGCAGGGCAGCCCGGTTGGCTTCACCCTCACCGGCGGCGCCACCAAGGTGCAGGACTCCAACATCGTCTCGGCCGACGTCCCGACGAGCAACGGCGTGATTCACATCATCGACGCGGTCATGCTGCCGCCCGTTCCCTGAACCAGCAGCAGGTCTTGACAGTGTAAGGAAGATAGGAGCGGCGGGCCGCCTGGCGGCCCGCCGCTTTTGTTAGGATGGTATGTTGGTGGGCCGTCGTGAAGCATGCTTGCCGGACCGAAAACGCGCGCACATGTGTTCGCCTGCGCAGGCCGCGGATGATAAAATGGGACGCATGACCAGCAAATCTCCCGCACGGCGCAAGCGCACCGCCGACATCTCCGCAGCCGCAACCGACAGCGCAGCGCCCGCTTATGATGTGCCCGCATACATCGCGCTGGAGCCTGACGCGCCGGGCGAACGGGCCGCGCCGCGCCCCTTGCGCGAAAGCGGTGATGATGGCAGTGGCGGCAGCACGCGTGATGGCGGTGACATGGCCGATCTGGCCGCCTGCGACATGGCCGTCTTCTTTGGCCCCGAGGGCCCAGTGGCAGCGCTTCTCGAGGGCTACGAGCCGCGCCAGAGCCAGATCGAAATGGCGCAGGCCATCCGCGAGGCGCTGCTGGCGCGCAAACACACGCTGGTCGAGGCCCCTACGGGTACGGGCAAATCCATTGCCTACCTCGTCCCCGCCATCCTCAGCGGGCGCACCGTTGTGATTGCCACCGCCAACAAGTCGCTGCAAACACAGCTCTTTACGAAAGAGATTCCCTTTCTGCGCGAGGCGCTGGGACGCGATATCGACGCAGTGCTCGTCAAGGGGCGCAGCAACTACCTCTGCACCCTCAAGTGGGAGGAAGAAGAGCAGGAGCAGCAGCTCTTTGCGCGCGTTGATCGCGAGCACGACGCCGTGCCCGTCATCAAGCGCTGGTTGCAGCAGACGGAAACGGGCGACGTCGACGAATTGCCTGTGGTTCTGGACGGCGACCTGCGTTCGCACGTCGTCAGTTTCCCCGATGACTGCCTGCAGCGCGACTGCCACCACTTCAACGACAATTGCTGGGTCAACCTCCTGCGCGATCGCGCCGCCAACGCCGACGTGATCATTACCAACCATCACCTCTTGCTCAACGCGCTGGAACTGGGCGTGGCGGGCGAGCGCATCCTGCCGCCCGCTTCCATCTACATTGTGGATGAGGCGCACGGTCTCGAGCAGACCGCCACGGCCGTCTACGAAACCGTGGTCACCGACTATACGGTCGACCAGTTGCTCACTCACAAGATCCTCAAGCAGCACCTGGCGGATGACGAACTGGCCGACCTGAGCTTCATGAATGCGGAGGCCTTCCAGGCGGTGCAGGTTCGCTCCACCGACAACTCGTTTGTGCTCGAGGGCGAACTGGAAGGGTTGCGCAAGCTGGGTAGGGCGCTGGGCGCGCTGGCCGACAAGATCAAGCGCGACCTTCCCCCGGTCGATCCCAACGCGTCGCCCGCGTCCACCCCAGGTGAGGTGGCTGAAGCACGCACGCGGCGCGCGCTTGAATTGACCATCGAATCGCTGAACAGCGCCGCCACCAAAATGGCGACTGTGGCCTCGGCCAAGCACGATGGCGTGCTGGTGCGCTACGCCGTGCGCGCATTTGACAGGCGGCGCGTCTCGCTGGAACTGCACGCCGCACCGATTGACCCGGCCAATCTGCTGGCGAAGTATCTCTTCGATGCCGACGCCAGCAGCGCGGCGCTCGAGCGTATGGTGGTTTGCACAAGCGCAACGCTCTCCACGGCGGGCTCTTTCGCACACATGCGCGCCCGCTGCGGTATCCACGGTCCTGCTGTCGAGCGCATTCTGCCGCCTGTATTTGACTATCCCACGCAGGCGGTGCTCTACCAGCCCGCGCTGCCCGCCTACCAGTATGGCAACGCGAATGTCTTCTACGCTGCGGCGGCGCAGGAGGTGGAGCGGCTGCTTGAGGTGAGCCGCGGCCGCTCGCTCTGCCTCTTTACCAACTGGAGCGGGTTGCAGCAGGTGGCGCAGCGACTGCGCGGCGAGGAAGGATTGGCGCCCATCATCTGGCCCGTGCGTGCACAGGGTGACGCGCCGCGCGACGCGCTGCTGGCCTGGTTTCGCGAAACGCCCCATAGCGTGCTGCTGGCCACGCGCTCATTCTGGGAAGGTGTCGATATTCCCGGCGATGACCTGAGCCTCGTGGTGCTTGACAAGATGCCTTTCCCCACGCCGGGCGATCCGCTGCACGCGGCGCGCATGCGTGCGCTGGACAGCGTGCGCGAGGGCGCAAGTTTTGGCCAGTACATGCTCCCCCTGATGACGCTCTCGCTCAAACAGGGCTTTGGTCGCCTCGTGCGGCGCAGCAGCGACCGCGGCGTGGTGGCCATCCTCGACGAGCGGTTGAGCAGCAAACAGTATGGGCGGCAGGCGCGCAACGATCTGCCGCCGGCGCGCTTCAGCCGCGACTTCAAGGATGTGCACCACTTCTTCCAGCAAGCGCTTGATTCGACGGCCGAATACGCCATCAACGTGAGCGCCGGCGCGGGCGAGCAGCCGCGCAGCGTTCTCTGGCACTGGGCGATTGTGCGCCTCTCTGACGGGCGACGCGACGCCGCCATGGGCGTGTTGGCTGATTGCAGCGAGCCGCCCGTGGGCGCCTTGCATGCCGCCGAGGCGGCCCTGGCCGAGTTGCGCAAGCGCGTTGAAAAAGGCAAGCGCGCGCCCGCCGACTTTGTCGTAGAGATGCGCTGCTCTGCGGCGACGGCCGAGGCGATGACCCAGCCCGAAGTTGCAGCCGAGTTTGCACCGCTGCTGCCGTCGTTGCTCGCCTGCTGGCGGCGCGTTGATTTCATCCAGACCGCACCGTGAAATGCTGCGTTTCCTGGCCCGTCGCTCGCTGCTGATTGTATTGGGCCAGGCGCTTCGGGCCAGCCTCATTCTGCTAATTGCTGCATTGCGCATCGGCATTACGCGGCATGTGAGGGCGCCCGCGGGCTCCGGCCTGGTAAGTGGCGTCGGGAAGTAGCGCACCATCCCGCGCCAGTCATTATGCCGGCCGCGCGGCCGGACCACAGCAAAGGAAGTTCACAGTGACACGTACATCAAGCCCGGTGGCAGCACCCGCCCCAAGCCGCAGCGCCGCCCGCGGCCTCGCCATCGCCACAGCGCTCGCCGCGTCGGCCGTCCTGCTGCTGCGCAACGGCGAACAGTGGTTGCGTTCAATCCTGCTCTACCTTTCGGGTGCGGCCTGGGCGCGGCGCATGGTCACCGGTTTTGGCCCGGCGTGGGCGGTGGCCGGGCGCTTTGTGGCGGGCGAGAGCGTGGATGAGGCCATTGCCACTGCGCACCAGCTCAACGCCGAGGGGATGACGGTTGCGGTCGACTATCTGGGCGAAAGCGTGACCATGGCCACCGAAGCCGCTGATGCGCGCGACCAGATCCTGCTCCTGATTGAGCGCATGCAGGCCGAGCAGATTGATGGCTATGTGACAGTCAAGCTCAGCCAGTTGGGGCTGAAGTTGGGCGAGAATCTCGCGCTGCAGAATCTGCGCGCAATCCTCACGCGGGCGCGCGCGGCCGGGTTGCGTGTGCGCATTGACATGGAGGAGAGCGCGCTGGTGGATATGACACTCGACATCTACCGGCGGCTGCGCATGGGCGAGGGCTTCGACAATGTGGGGGTGGTGATCCAGAGTTACCTTTACCGCAGTGAGGAAGATGTGAAGCAGTTGATTCGTGAGGGGGCGTGGGTGCGGCTGGTGAAGGGGGCCTACAAGGAGCCGCCCGCCGTGGCCTATGCCGACAAGCGCGACACCGATGCTGCCTTCGTGCGCATCCTGGAGATGATGCTGCGCGACGACGCACTGGCGCAGGGCGTTGAACTTGCGGTGGCAACGCACGATGAGGCGATGATTGCCAGGACGATTGAAGCGGCGCACAGCCGCGTCATCTCTCCTGATCGCTTCGAATTCCAAATGCTCTATGGCATCCGCCGCGATCGCCAGCGTGAGTTGGCGGCGCAGGGGTGGCGCATGCGCGTCTACGTGCCCTACGGCACGGCCTGGTACCCGTACTTCATGCGCCGCCTGGCCGAGCGACCGGCGAACCTGTGGTTCTTTGCGAGCAGTCTTTTTCGGGCGTAAGAGTCGGGTGTCGGGAGCCGGGCGGCTGCATGTATGTGTCAGTCGGGCATAAGCCACGGGCTCTGCATGACGCCCGCCGCATCAAAAGCGAGCGGCGTTTCGTCCAGAATCTCGAGCGCGGGGTTGGATAGGACAGCCGCGCGCAGCGTCTCGCTCACCCACAGTTCATCCACAGCCAGTGTATTGCGCACAAAGAGCCAGCGCGCCGCGTCCACCGGGCGGGCGCAGCAGCGTACAGCCACCTCGAGTGCGCGCTCGTCATTGGCCATGGTAATGGGCAGGGCGTGGCGCTGCAGGCCGAAGATGCCTGCCGTGATGGCGTTGGTGTAGGTCGCTGCCCAGTCGATCTTTTGCACGAGGCGCGCGGTGGTCACGTCGGCAAGACCCATGCCCGAGGCGTGGCCGTGGGTGCCCGGCGTCAGGTCGAGCACGGCAATCACCACGGCAAAGAGGTTGCCGAAGCGGTCATCCTGGCCGGGGATGCGCAGGCGGCCGATGACATTCGTGTCAAAGCCCGTACCGCTGATTTCCTTGCCCATTTCGCGCACGACCAGCACATCCACCTCGTCGAAAGGGATGCGGCCGAGCAGCGCCTTCGCTTCCACGAGCAGCGCCTGCTCGCGCGGGCCACCAATCTCGCCGGCCGCCAGCGCCACGACACGTGCAGTCTCTTCATGCGCGTTCTCGAGCACGCAGAGCGCGCCGAGCAGGTTGCTCTGCTGCGCCGCGAGCGACGCGCCGGGCGCCAGGTAGGCCTGGAACGAAGCCGCGCAGCCCACGTGCATGGCCTGGGCGCCCGTTTGCTTGCCGAGGCCGATGACCGCCATTTTCGCCGGGCCACTCTCCAGTGTGCCGCGAAAGTCGGTATGGGGCTTGATGCGCGCGATCAGCAGCGTATGGTCGGCGCCGTACGCGTCTCTGCCCTGGTAGATGCGCGGTCCGCCGGGAATGCGGCCGATCTCGACCACATCCATGCTCGCCGTCACGGGCGCGCCCGTACTCTCCGGCGTGACGCCCAGCCGCTCGAGCACACCGATTTGACCTGCGGCCGTGGCCCCGCCGTGGCTGCCCATGGCCGGCACAATATAGGGTTGCGCACCATGCGCCTTCAGCAGTTCAATCACGGTGCGCACAATCAGCGGCAGGTTGTGGATACCGCGGCTGCCCACGCACACTGCCACGCGTGCGCCCGGCTGCACACTGCGCAAGAGTGGCTCCAGCACCTGAACCACGGCGACCGCGACGTCGTCCACACGCGGTGCGTCCATGTGGTGGCGCAGGTGCAGCAAGTGCTGCGGCAGCGGCGCGGGAAAGCGGAGATCGCGGATGGCCTCAAGTTGATTCATCGAGCGTCCTCGCACACAACAAGGAATGTTCGACGCAATGGATCGCCAGGAATGGCAGCATCCGGAGATGACAATGTCAAGCGCCCGGGTTCGCTGCCGCGGGCCGTGTTTGCCGTATCATTCGTCACGGCCGGAAACCGAGATGGAAACTGTTTGCGTCCTTGCATCGTCTATTCTACATTGGTGCCGCAGCATTCGGTTCGCCCGTCTTGCTCGCGGCTGCGTGGCGCCCCCATTTGATTGTGACAAGGAGATGTTGTGCAGAATCCGAAACTCGACAGCGTGCTTTGTGGCGCGCACGACTCAATTTGGTGGAAAGCGCTGATACTGGCAACGGCGCTCGCACTGCTGCTCGCCATCCCCCACGTGGCTGCGGCGCAATCGCCCAACGGTGTCGTCGCGCCCACTGGGGGCGCGATTGTGCGCGGGCCGCTGATGGTAGTCGCAGTGGCAGATGACCCCGACTTCCGCAAGTGGCAACTGGATCTGCTGGTGGGGGGCGACCCTGCGCAGGCTACTTTCCTGGGCGTGGGCGAGACGGCGCAGCCCAGTCCGGCCTTGCTACAAACAATCGACAGTACGCTCTTCCCCGATGGCCAGCACCTGCTGCGCCTGCGCGTCGTGCGCGAGGACCAGAACTACCACGAGTATCTGACGCCCATCATCATCGCCAATGTCGGGCTGCCCGCGGCGCGCCCAGCGGGCGGGCTGGGCGCGATCAGCGCACAGAGCCGCGTCACACAACTTGTGCCGCTGCCTGTAGCCGTCGCGACGGCCACAGCGGCCGCCACGCCCACGCCGCAAATTCCCACACCAATCGCACCCGCTGCGCCGGTAGTCACGCTCACCGCGCCTGCTCTCGGCGTCGCGACATCCGCGCTGGCGCAGGCCGCTGCCGCGCCCGTGCGGCCCAATCTCGCGCCCGCCATCCGCCCGACGAACGGGCGCAAGTGGATAGAGGTCAACATCAGTGACCAGACGCTGACCGCCTGGCAAGGGAGCACGCCATTTCTGCAGACAACCGTGAGCACGGGCAAGCCGGGCTGGCTCACGCTGCCGGGCTCCTTCAAGATCTATCTCAAATACGAAGTTGCGCACATGGTGGGCGACGTGGTGGGCGACGAGTATGACACCCCCGATGTGCCGTGGACGATGTACTACTCGGGTGACTTTGCCTTGCACGGGGCCTACTGGCACAACGATTTTGGCACGCCCGTCAGCCACGGCTGCGTAAACATGCGCGTGGATGAGGCCAAGGCGCTCTTTGAATGGGCGCCCATCGGCACCGAAGTTGTCGTTCGCCCTTGAGAATTCGCTGCTATCTTGTAGCGCAAGGCCTCCCGGCCTTTGTGTTGGTGCGCGGAAAGTGAAGGCCGGGAGGCCTTCCGCTACGGAGTGCAAGCCCGGTTTCCAACCTGTGTTGTGCAGACAGAACACCAAAGCCCATGTACCTTGAGAGGAGCACACCCATGCCCCGCCGGCTTCGCTTCATGCTCTGCGTTGCGCTGCTTGCACTCGCGTTGACCCGCCCCGCGCGCGCACAGGATGGGAGTCCGGTGGTCGCCTTTCCCGGCAACTATGGGCAGGCCATTGGCGCGCCCTCGTGGGCGCCGGATGACCGCGCCGTGGCCGCGGCCGACCCCGACGGCGACGGCGTCCATACGCTTACCGTGACCTTGCCGCGCGGCAGCTATGAATTCAAGGTGGCGATCGGCGGATCGTGGGAAGAGAACTACGGGCGCGGCGGCATTGCCGGCGGCGAGAATATTCCCTTTGACGTAGCCGCCGAGGGGCCGGTAACCTTCGCCTTCAACACGGAGACGCACGCCATCACGGTTGCGCTTGGCGACGTCGTGGTGGTGATGGGGGGCGAGCCGCTGGCCGCGCCGCCTGCGCCGCCGCCCAACCTGCCGGGCGATGGCCGCTTTGACGAGGCCGCCATTTTGCATGACAGCCGCAGCGATGCCTTTCGCACGCCCTTTGGCGCAGTGCCCACCGGCAGCGCCGTGACGCTGCGCCTGCGCACCGCGGCCAGTGACGTCGAGCGCGTGCGCCTGCTGGTCGACACCCTCTCCACCGAAAGCGCCTTCTCCCAGGAAATGGAGCCAGTCGCCACCGCGGATGGCTACACCTGGTGGGAGACGACGCTCGACGTGGGCGATGCGCCCCTCGTCCACAACTACAAGTTTGAAGTGGGCGACGGCGATGCAACCTTCTATTACGCCGACGATGCGCCACGTGTCTATGCTGGCACGTCCGCGTTTGACGGCGGCACAGGCGCGCCCTTTGCCGTGCGCCCCTTCGCCTGGGCCGGATGGGACATCTACACCTACCGCGCCGATTTTGAGGTTCCCGAGTGGGCGCAGAACGCCATCATCTACCAGATCTTCCCTGATCGCTTCCGCAACGGCGACCCGGCCAATGATCCCCAGGTGGGCGACTTCGGCTACCCCGAGGAGCGCGGCGCAACCTTCCCCATTGCGCCGTGGAACACGCTTGTGCCCGACCCTGACCCCAACGATCCTGCCAACCCCTGGTATGCCACCTGGAATTCCACTTTCTACGGCGGTGACTTGCAGGGGGTGGCGGAGAAGCTTGACTACCTCGAGGCCCTGGGCGTCAATACCATCTACTTCACGCCGATTCACGAGGCGGTGACGAACCACCGCTATGACGCGCGCGACTATCGCCAGGTGGAGGACAGCCTCGCCGTGCGCGACGACCCGGCCGCGAGCATGGCGTACTTCGACGCCTTTGCGCAAGAGGTGGCCGATCGCGATATGCACCTCATCCTCGATGCCGTGCCCAACCACACTTCGTCAGACAGCCCCCAGTTTGACAGCTACGGCCGTTGGCCGGCCGTGGGCGCGTGCGAGGCGGTGGATAGTCCCCGGCGCGATTACTACATGATTGAGCCGGCGCAGCCCGCGGGCAGCGGCGTTTGCGCAGACGATGCAAACTACCGTGGCTTTGCCGGCATCTCCACGCTGCCCCAGGCCAACACGGCCGACGAGTCGGTCATCGACAATTGGCTGGGCGATGAGGGGATCGCCAATTTCTGGCTCGACAAGCCCGGCGTCTCGGGATGGCGTGTGGACACCGTACCCGATGTGGTGGCCGTCAACCCCGCGTTCTTCGAGCCCTTCCGTGATGTCGTCAAGGCGGCGCACCCCGACGCGCTGCTGATCACCGAATCGTGGCCCGAGGAGGCCGTGCGCGAGCGCGTGCTGGGCGACGAGTTCGACACCACCATGAATTATCGCTTCGCCTTCAGCGTGCTGGGCTTTCTGCGCGATTCGACTTTTGCGGAGACAACCGACCCGCAGATCCAACCCTTCACCGCGACGCAATTTGACCAGGCGCTGCGCGCCATTCAGGAGGATTACCCGCTTGCGGCGCTGGCTGCATCCATGAACTTGCTCGATAGCCACGACACCAACCGCGCTGTGCGCGTGCTGGATCATGATCCGATTGACTACGCCGCCGGCACACCTGCCAACAACTTTGTGGATGGGCGCACACGCCTGGCGCTGGCCGCCGTGCTCCAGTTCACCCTCCCGGGCGCGCCCACCATCTTCTATGGTGACGAGGTAGGGCTGGTGGGCTTTGGCAGCGATCCGCTGCGCGATGACCCGCACAATCGCCAACCCTATCCGTGGGCCGACCAGGCGGGCTACGACACGCTGCCTGCATGGCGGCAGGCCGACCCCAAAATGCTCGGCCTCTACCAGGTATTGGGCCACTTGCGCAGCGAGCACTCCTTTCTGCGCACGGGAGAGTGGACCACGCTGTTGACAGACGATGCTGGCATCTACGCCTACCTGCGCCACGACGCAAGCGGCGCGGCGGTGGTAGCCGTCAACCGCAGCGACGAAGACGCGCCCGTCACGCTCAACCTGAGCGGCAATGTGCCCTACGGTGCGACGCTTGATGACCCCTTCGGTGGCAATAGCGGCGTCGTACAGCAGACCGGCGTGCTGACGCTGACGGTGCCCGTTATGGGCTTCCGCATGCTGATGACCGAACAGGGTGTGCAGGTTATGCGCCCGCCCGCACCCACGCTCGCGGCGCTGGCAGGCGGCAATGCCATCACGCTCACCGTGTCAGCGCTCATTACGGATGCGCCGCTCGTCGCCATCTACCGCTCGCCCGTGGACGGTGGCTTCGTCGAGATTGCGCGCGTCCCGCTTGCGCCCGAAACGCTCTATGTCGATGAGGGCGCAGAGAGTGGACATACATGGCACTACACGGCTGCTTTGGTGGATGATGTGGGCATGATCGGCCCGCGCAGCGCGGCCGTGGCGGCCACACCCTTCGTGCCCATCAGCGCGGCGCGGCTGGGCGGTCCCGTGGCCATTACCCACACGCTGAGTGCGATCACGCCCACGGCCATCATCAGCGGTGTTGTGCTTGCGCCCGGCCTCACCGAGGGCGTGGGCGCGTCGGCCGGCCTGCGCGCCGAACTGGGGCTGCTTCCCGAGGGCGTGGCCGACTTCACGTGGACGCCCGGCGCGTTTGCGGGCGACCTGCGCGAGGGCGACATCTATACCGCGACGCTCCTGCCCGAGGCGGCGGGCGCAGCCATCTACAAGTGGCGCTTCAGCACAAACCAGGGGCAGGATTGGGTGCTCTCCGACAGCGGCCGACTCACCACGCTGCCCAGCGACGACACGGAAGCACCCAAGGCCCCCTTCCGGCTCGATGCCATCGGCAGCGCGCCCAACCAGGTCTCCTTTGCGTGGCGCGTCTCGCGCCCGCGCGACCTCGCCTTCTACCGCATCTGCCGCGCCGACCTGACCGCAGGCGAGGAGGGCTGCGCCATGCAGGTGGAAGCGCCTAAATCCAGCAACATCTACACCGACACAACCGTTACCACGGGTCACACCTACTCCTACACGGTGACCGTGGTGGATCGGGCCTTCAACCAATCGCCGCCCTCGCAAGCCATTACGCGCACGGCGGAGTTGAGCGTGGTCGACGTCACCTTCCGCATGCTCGCTCCGCCCGAGACCCCCGCCGACGCGCAGCTCTACCTCGCGGGCGACAACCCCGCCGTCTTCGGCGCACCCTATGACCCGGCGCGCCTGTCCATGGAGAACCTGGGCGACGGCAGGTGGGAGGTAACGGTGCAGGCCAAGGATGGCGTGCCGCTGTTGTACAAGTACACGCGCGGCTCGTGGGAAACGGTTGAGCAGTGGGGATCGATCGCAGGCTACGCCAACCGCCAGGTGATGATCTCCAAGAGCCCCGAGAACACCCTGTTGATTGAGGATACGGCCACCGACTGGGGCGGCGGCGGCCCCGATGACCAGCGCGGCGTCCTGACCTGGCGCGACCCGCTGGTGAAGGTAGCCGCGCCCGCGCCCGACAGCGCCGGGCCTGTTGATGATGTGCGCGCGACCTTCTCAGTCTTCGTCAGCACGAATGAACTGCAGTCCGTCATTACAGTGACGGATGGCGCCGGCGTTGAGGTGGCGGGCACTGTTGCTGCCGAGGGGGCCGACAGCTTTGTATGGACACCCAGCGCGCCGCTTGCGCCGGGTGCTTACACGGCCACAGCCTACAATGTAGAGGCCACCACGCCCATGGTCGTGCCCTTTGTGTGGCGTTTTGTGGTGGAGTGAGAGAATCTGCCCCTGTATGCATTCTTAAGGCCATTACCTCGGGCCGCGTAATCAGCCGCGCGACCTGTGCCACCGCTTGACTCGCCGCGCAATTCCCCGGCCTGACGGCCATCAGGTACAATCGCCCCAGCGGCCTGCTGCATAGGCTGCCCCATCGTCCACCCACTGCCTGCGCGCAGCCTTGTGCGCGGGCGCGCCCCAACCCTCGGTGACCCGTGCGCTGGACCCGTCGCGACACACTGCTGCTTGTTGCCATCACCCTGCTGGGGGTTGTGCTGCGCTTCTACCAAATTGGCGCGGTGCCGCCCGGCTTTCAGTTTGACGAGGCGTACAACGCGGTCGACGCCGAGCAGGTGCTTGCGGGCAACTACCCCCTCTTCCTGCCTGCCAACGGTGGGCGCGAGGTGCTCTACAGCTACTTCCAGGCCGGGCTGATTTGGCTTTTTGGCGCGTCGCCCACGGTCTTTCGGGCGGCGTCCGCGATTTGGGGCACGCTGGCGGTGGCGGCAACGTTCGTGCTGCTGCGCACCGTGCTGCGGCGCCACAGCCGCCTCATGGCCTCCTCTGGCGCGCTGGCGCTCGCCATCTCCTACTGGCACATCCACTTCAGCCACTACGGCATTCGCATCATTATGATGCCGGTGATTTTCAGCGCGCTCTTTGGCATGTATTGGGCGGCCACGCATGCGCCCGGGCGCAGACGCCGCATCCTCTGGGCAATTGCGGCCGGGGCTGTACTGGGGCTGAGCGTCTACGCCAACCCCACGGGGCGCCTCGCCCCCTTCGTGCTCGCGGCCTACACCGTTGTGCTGCTCATTCGCCACCCGCACGAGCGGCGGCTGCGCCTGGATCGAGCGCCGGGGCTGCTTCTGATTGCGGGCGCAACGGCATTCGTCATCTTCCTGCCGCTGGGGATGACCTTCCTGCGCAATCCCGCATTCTTCTTTGGCCACACCGCCGAGGTCTCCATTTTCTCCGAGCGCGTCGCGGGCGAACGCAGCCCGCTGCTGCTGCTAGCGGATAATGTGCTCCACGTACTGGGCATGTTCTCCTTCTACGGCGACCTCGACTGGACGCACGGCATGGCAGGACGACCCACGCTCGATTGGGTCATTTCGCTACCCTTTATGATCGGCGTGGTGGTATGGGCGCAGCGCTTGCTGGGGCGCAGGCGCAGGAATGAAGGCGACGCAGACCCGGACACTGATGCGCTCTGGTTGCTGCTGCTCTGGGCGATCGTCATGCTCGCCCCTTCGGTGTTCAGCGAGGCGGCCCCCAACTACTCGCGCACGCTTGCTTCGCTGCCCGCCGCGCTGCTGCCCATTGCGCTTGGGCTCACATGGATTGTGGCGCGCCCGTGGCCGCGGCCGGTGCTGCGTTGGGCGCTGGCGGGGGGCATCCTGGTGGCCAGCCTGTCGATTACGCTCTACGACTACTTTGTGCGCTTCCCGCAGCAGAGCCAGGTCTACTATGCGTATGATGTGGACAAACTTGATGCGCTGGATGCGCTGCGCGCCCGCCAGACAACGCAGCAGGTTTACCTGTCGCCACTCTGGGCTGAGCACGCCACGATTGTCTACGCGCGCGCGGGCAGCGGCATCAAGACGCTCGACGCCACCGACACGGTCGTTCTCCCCGCGAGTGGCGGCGCGGCCTATGCCTTTTCGCCTGAGGAGTTCGCGCAGGCCGAGACGTTCGCCGCACTGTGGGATGCGCCGCACGTTGAGACGATCAGCGATCGCTACGGCCGCCATCTGCTGACCGTGGTGGCGGTGGATGGCAACGCGATGCAGGGGTGGCCGCCCGGCTTCGCACCGCAAACGCCCCTCGAGGCGCGCTTCGATGATGGGCCGACGCTCCTGGGCATGCAGCCGGTTGCTGCGTCGCCCGCAGCGCCGGAGAGCGCCGGCGCAATCGAACTCTTCTGGCGCGCCGAGGCGCCCACCTACCGCAACCTCACCAGTTTTGTCCACCTGATTGACCAGGGCGGCACGCGCGTCGCCCAGGCCGACCGCCTGCCCGGCGATGGCTCCTACCAAACGCCGTACTGGTCGCCCGACGAGCGCGTTATGGACCGCCTGCAACCCGAATTTCTCGACCCATGCGCAGGGGGCGATACCGTGCGCGCGCTGGTGGGCTGGTATGAGTATGCTGCCGGCAATGCGCGCCGCCCGCGCCTGGGTGCGCCCGGCGACGCCGTCGTGGCGGGCTCGGTGATGCTGCCCGTGCTGCCACTCGACAGTGCAACAACCACGCCCACAATCCCCTTGCGCACGACGCTCGGTCCGCTCACACTCATGGGCTACACGCTGCATGGCAGCGAGGCATTGCAGCCGGGCAGCCCCTTTGCGCTCGACCTCTATCTGCGCGCCGAGGAAGCGTTGCACGCGCTGCCAGCCGCCGTAGCGCTTGAGAACGCACAAGCGTCTGCACCGCTTGGCGCTGTGGAGCTTGCCCCCACGCTGCCCATACAGCCAGGCGATCTCTTCTGCCAGCGCGTGCGCCTGCGGCTACCCGCGGCTGCCCGGGAGGGGACGTCAGCCATGACCCTGACGCTGACGGAAAGCGGCGAACGTGTGACGTTGGGGCCGCTGATTGTGCGCCCCGCCACGCGCCTCATGTCGGCTCCCCCCTTTGCCACGCCGCTTGACGCACGCATGGGCGCAACGATTGCGCTTGTGGGCGCGACCGTAGGTGCGCCGGATGGCGCGTCGCTGCCCGTGGCGACTGTCTGGCAGGCCCTCGCACCGCCGGCGTTCGCCACCGTTGCCACACTGCAGTTGCTTGCGCCTGATGGCACGATCGTGGCGCAGGCCGACGCGCCACCCGGCGGCGAAGCCACATTCCTGTTGGCGCCGGGTCAATTTGTAGTGGACAATCGCACCCTGTCGCTGCCCGCGGATTTGCCTGCCGGCGACTATCGGCTGGTGGCGGCGCTCTATGATGCACTAAGCCTTGAGCGGATACCCGCCGCGGAGGGCGACGGACGCACTCTAGCCGACAGCCTGGTGGAACTGGGTGTTGTGCAGATGCCGTAGTGTGGCGCGCATCATCGCCCAACGCTACAGAGCATCACATGCCGGCTATGGCCCATTGTCCTTCCTGAAGGAACGATCCTATGGGCACAATGAGGGATGCCGATGAGGCCGATGTGCTGGCGCGGTACGTGCGCGACGGGCGGTTGCGCCAATACCCCGCGCGCGCACACGCCCGCGGCGTTGTCCTGCGCTGGCTGGCGGAGCAATTTGTCGTTTCCGTACGCTACAGCGAGGCCGAGGTGAACGAGCGGCTGGCGGGCCATGCCGTGGACCACGGCACGCTGCGCCGCTACCTGGTGGACGCCGGCTTGCTTGACCGCGCGCGCAATGCGTATTGGCGCACACAAGGTGAAGACTCTTCGCCCAAAGACTTCGTACCCTAGTTTTAGGGTCTGCACAATTCTTAATGCGTGAACATCTTGACATCCGTGACGCAGTGCGTTATAATCGACCCATAACGCACTGCGTCACCTAGCGTGCAGCGCCGGGATCGGCAGTGCGGGACTGTGCAACAGAGATGCAACCTAGCATCTTCAGGTGGCAGGCAAAGCCTGCACAAGGAGCGAAACATGACCGCCAAGATCAACATGCGCAATGTGCAGGAGAACGTCGAGGACAACTCCAAGAAGGCGCGCGAGTTTGGGCGCAAGGCCATGCTTGCCTATCTCGGCATGTGGGGCATGGGCTATGACGCGGGCAAGTCCGTCTACAAGGATGGCTGGAAGTGGGTTGAAAAGGCCGAGAAGCGCGGCGAAATGGTCGAGAAGGAATTGACCAAGGTCGTCAAGGCCTATCAGAAGGATTTCCCTGGTGAAGTCTCCAAGTTGGCGCATTCGGCCGAGGGGACCGCGAAGGAAGTCGCAAAGGATGTGACCGGCCAGGCTGACAAAGTCACCAAGACAATGCAGAAGTACTTTAACCAGTATGTGAGCAGCCCAACCGCCGCTACCGTCGAGGAGATAGGCGTCAAGGCCGTCGCCACGGCTGAGAGCGCTGTGGCAAAGACGCAGAAGGTCGTGAACGAGGCCGCCGAGGCCGCGCAGGAGCAGTTGAAGGAAGCGCAGGCCGTGATCGAAAGCTCCGTCGACAAGCTTTGGAAGGGCTACGACGAGCTGAGCGTCAAGGACATTGCTGCCGGCCTCGAGAAGAAGTCGATGATGCAGCTTGAAGCGCTGCGCGACTACGAAGTGGGCAACAAGAACCGCGTGACAGTGCTGCGCGAGATTGACGCCCGCATGCAGGCAATGACTTCCTGATGTCAGCCATGGGCTGACTGATTGAGTGTTCTAGTCCACAACCCGGGCAAGTCGGCTAACCCACTGCCGGCCACAATTGCCAGGTTACTATCCTCCAATTCCTCTGCTTTGGAACAGGGAGCGCCCTCAAGGCGCTCCCTGTTTCGTTTGCGCGCTATCTGCGTGTGTGCGACGAATGCGCGCTCCCCAGCCGCCTCGATTGTAACCTTCCATCTGTGGGGGGGCCGGTGGCTATGTTATACTTTACGCTTGGCTCACGTCGAGCCGAGCAAAGCACAGGCAAGGCGCGTTGCGCCGCCCGCCGGGGAACCAACCGTGCGCGCCCGCAGGTTAGTTGTTCCACACAGGGACGCACTGCAGGAACCAAAACGAGGAAGGATTTCTCATGGAACAGCCGTCACTTCGCACAGACGCCCCATCGTCGGCTGCCGCCAGCGACTTGGGTGAAGGCGTTCTCACAACCGAGCAACTGCTCGCGATGTACCGCATGATGGTGCTCATCCGCCGCGTGGAGGAGTCGCTGCTGGAGCTGGCCGAATCGGGCAAGATTGGCGGCGCCATGCATACTGCCATCGGCCATGAAGGCAGCGCCGTGGGCATGGCCGCGGCCTTGCGCCCCGACGACTACCTCACCTGCACCTACCGCGGGCACCATCATTCGCTGGCACGCGGCATGGACCCCAAGCGCGCCATCGCCGAGGTGCTCGGCCGCGCCGACGGCTTTGCGGGTGGCAAGGGCGGCTCCATGCACTTTGTGGACCCTTCGCTGGGCCTCATGGGCGCCAACGGCATTGTGGGCGCGCAGGTTCCCCACGCCGCAGGCATGGCGCTCTCGAGCAAGCTCCAAAATCAGGAGCGCATCGCCATCACCTTCTTTGGCGACGGTGCGATCTACCAGGGCGTGATGCACGAAACCTTCAACATCGCCTCCAAGTGGAAACTGCCCATCATCTTCTACTGCGAAAACAACCGTTATTCCGAGATGACGCCCATTGCGCGCACCTCCTCGGTGAGCGAAATCTATCTCTTTGCCCGCGCCTACGGCATGGAGAGCGTGCAGATTGACGGCAATGACGTGGAAGCGGTCTATCTGGCCGTGACCGCCGCAGCCGAACGCGCACGCGCCGGCGAGGGGCCGACCTTCATCGAGGGGCTCACCTACCGCCTCTCCGGCCACATGGCGGGCGACCTGGAGACCTACCGCACGAGTGAGGAAATCGAGATGCAGCGGCAGTATGAGCCGCTTGTCGCCCTCACCCAGCGGCTGCAGGCGCATGGTGTGGCCGACGCCGACCTCGAGGCCATACGCGCTGAAGTCGAGACAGAAGTGGAAGAGGCCGTCGAATTCGCCCAAAACAGCCCCTGGCCCGACAAAGCGGAGGCGTACACGGATGTGTATGCCCTGTAAACAGCTAAATGGTTGACTGGTTGACTGGTTGACTGGTTGGATTGAAGGAATGGACTTATGGCATATGGCGAACTTGAGGACCTTGAGGTCTTCCGCCTTGCCGAGTGGTACTGTGACCGGATTTATTCCCTCGTTCACATGTGGAACGGATTCGACACCCACACGGTTGGCGACCAATTAGTGCGGGCCGCAGATAGTGTGGGAGCCAACATCGCCGAGAGCTATGGGCGCTTTCACTACGCGGAACGTATCCACTTTTTGCACTATGCACGGGGCAGCGCCTATGAGACGATCTTCTGGTTGCGCCGGGCTCAGCAACGGAACCTTCTTGCCGCTGAAACAGTGGCCAAAGCTACGTCGGCGTACAGCTCTTTGATCATTTCGCTCAATAGCTATATTCGTATGTTACGGACAAGAAAGGTGCTGCCTACCAAGAAGGTGGCCCGAACCAAAGTATTGGCAGAATCAAGCGAGCCGTACTACACGCCAGTGGAACTGCCGATGGGTGACCCGTTCTAGTTGGCCACGGCGCGGACGTTGACCCGAGTCAACCAGTCAACCAGTCAACCAGTCAACCAGTCAACCAGTCAACCAGTGGCCTGCGGCCAACCTGCACCGACAGGACTTCAACATGCGCAAGACGACTTACATTCAGGCAGTCAATGAGGCGATGCGCGACGAGATGCGGCGCGACCCGACAGTCTTCGTCATGGGCGAGGATGTGGGCTACTACGGTGGCCTCTTCCGCGTGACCCGCAACCTCATGGACGAGTTCGGCCCCACGCGTGTGCTCGATACGCCGATCAGCGAGCAGGGCTTCATGGGCATGGCGATTGGCGCCGCCATGACGGGCCTGCGCCCTGTGGTGGAACTCATGTACATGGACTTCTTCATGGTGGCCGCCGACCAGATCTTCAACCAGGCTGCCAAGATGCACTACATGACGGGCGGGCTGCTCAACGTGCCGTTGACGATTCGCGGCCAGCATGGCGGCGGCAAGCGCTACGGCTCGCAGCACAGCCAGGCGGTGGAAAGCAGCTTTGCCCAGTTTCCCGGCATCAAGGTCGTAGCGGCGGCAACGCCCTACGACGCAAAGGGACTGCTCACCGCGGCCATCCGTGACCCCAACCCCGTGCTCTTCCTCGAGCACAAGATGCTTTACTTTACGCGTGGCGATTTGCCCGAGGCGGATGTGGACTACATCGTGCCGATTGGCCAGGCAGAGGTGAAGCGTGAGGGCGCCGATCTGACGCTGGCCACCTTCTCCTTCACGGTGATCCAGGCACTGGAGGCGGCGGAGGAACTCAAGGCCGAGCAGGGCATCGACATTGAAGTGGTCGACTTGCGCAGCATTGTGCCGCTGGACACCGAGACCGTGTGGGCGTCTGTGGCCAAGACGGGCCGCCTGCTGGCCGTGCACGAGTCGCAATCGAACTGCGGCATTGGCGCCGAACTGGTGGCGCGCATCTACGAAGAAGCGCCCGAATTGCTCAAGGCGCCCGCACGCCGCCTGGGCATGGCGCCCGTTTCCATCCCGGTCTCCAAGCCGCTGGAGGAAGAGGTGCTGCCCTGGAAGGACAACATCAAGGCCGCCGTGTTGGAAATGCTCCGATAGAAGGGGGTTCAAGGTTCAAAGGTTCAAAGGTTCAAGGTTCTGCGCCGAATGCGGGTTGCCGGGCTTCTAACTCTTGAACTCTTGAACCTTGAACCTTGAACCTGTTTCTCAACCGGGACGAGGGATTCCTATGGCTACCGAAGTACGGCTCCCTGATATGGGAGAAGGCATTGAGGATGTGACAGTCAGCCGCTGGCGCGTGAAGGTGGGCGACAGCGTGAACGAGGGTGATGTGATTGTGG
Organism: uncultured Caldilineaceae bacterium; assembly: GCA_964427845.1. Classification (GTDB taxonomy): domain Bacteria; phylum Chloroflexota; class Anaerolineae; order Caldilineales; family Caldilineaceae; genus UBA5069. The sequence goes on along the minus strand of CAYRVP010000026.1, from coordinate 7,992 downwards.
AGGTGGCCACCGACAAGGTTGACAGCGAAGTGGCCGCGCCTGCCTCCGGCACAGTGCTCAAGATTCTGGCCGAAGAGGGATCTCTCGTGCCTGTGCGCGCGCCGCTGGCGCTGATTGGCGCGGAAGGCGAAAGCGCTGACGAAACAGCCACCCCGCAAGCCGCCGCGCCACAGGCCCAGGCGGAGACTGCCGTCGCTTCCGCGCCCGCCGAGGAAGAAGAAGAGGGCGCGCCCTTGCCCGTGGGTGCGCATGGCGCAGAAAACCCAGACGTGAACGCGACGCCCGTGGCGCGTCGCGTAGCCGCCGAAAAGGGCGTTGCCCTGGGCGCAGTCACCGGCACGGGGCCGGGCGGCCGCATTACCAAGGAGGATGTGCTCTCCACCGCCGGGAAGCCTGCCGACGGTCGCGCGGGTCAAACCCGTCAGTCGGCCCCTGCGGCGCTGCCCGGCGACCTGGCCGGCAATGCCTCGCTGGCCGTGCGCCGCGTAGCTGCACTCTATAACATTGATCTCGATGAAGTTGCCGCCGGCCGCCCGTGGAGCAGCCTTACCCGCTACGACGTGCTCAGCGCCGTGGCCAGCCGCGACGCGGGCAAAGCGGTGACGATCGAGCCGCGCTTCACGGCTGCACCTGCCGCGGCGCGCACCGTTCCCGCGCAACCCGCCGCCGAAGCCAAACCAGCCGTCAAGGCCGCGCCCCCGGCCGCTGCGCCCGCAGCCCGCCCTGCGCAACCGGCCCCCGGCGAACTCAAGCCCGGCGAGGAGCTTGTCAAGCACAGCCGCATGCGCGCCGCCGTGGCGCGCAACACCACGCAGAGCCTTTTCACTGCGCCCCATGTGACCACCATGTGGGATGTAGACATGAGCGCCGTGCTGGCGCACCGCGCCGCCAACAAGAAGGCCTTTGCCGCCGAGGGGGTCAACCTCACCATCACCGCCTACTTCTTTGCGGCGGCGGTGGTGGCTCTGCGCGCCGTGCCCGCCGCCAATGCCTCGTGGACGGACGACGGCGTCATCATCAAACGCGACTACAACATTGGCATGGCCGTGGCGCTCCCCGCCGACAAGTACGGCATGGGCGGTCTGATCGTGCCTGTCATCCGCAATGCCGGCGAGCTCAGCCTGAGCGGTCTGGCCAAGGCCATCAACGAACTGGCCGAGCGCGCGCGCAACAACCAGTTGCGCCAGGAGGACCTTGTCGACGGCACCTTTACCATCAGCAACTACGGCACCTCGGGCAGCCGCTTCCAGACACCGGTGATTGTGCAACCGCAAGTCGGTATTTTGGGTGTGGGTGCGGTGGAAAAGCGCGCCGTGGTCATCAGCGCGGGCCATCCGCTTGAGCCCAACGCGGGCGATGCGCTCTCCTTCCGCCCCATAACGACGCTGGGCTTTTCGTATGACCACCGCGTGCTCGACGGCGCGACCGCCGATGGCTTCTGCGCGGTTGTGAAGAAGACGCTCGAGGAGTACAAGTAGGACAGTCATCAATCTTCAATCGTCAATTATTGACGATTGAAGATTGATGACTGACTCGAACTCATTATGCGCAACCAATCCCACCCCATCCGCATCGTCGGCGTACCCATGGACCTGGGGCAAATGCGCCGCGGCGTGGATATGGGCCCCAGCGCCGTGCGCTATGCGGGCCTCTACGAGAGACTCTGCGCGCAGGGCCACGCGGTGGAGGACGCCGGCAACATCAGCGTACCCATACGCGACCAGAACAGTGTGCGCGCCCACTACCAGGACGCGCCCGAGGGGGAGCCGCCCGGCGCCATGCGCCACCTGCCCGAGGTGATCACTGCTTGCCGCGAGATCTATGAGGTTTCACGTGCAGGGGCAGAACGGGGGGACTTCTCCATCTTCCTGGGGGGCGACCACTCGATTGCGATAGGCACAGTGGGCGGGGCAACTGCACCCGCCGCCGGGGGCACAGTGGGCGGGGCAACTGCACCCGCCGCCGGGGGCACAGTGGGTCTGCTCTGGATCGACGCCCACGCCGACTTCAACACGCCCGCCACGACCCCCTCCGGCAACATTCACGGCATGCCCGTAGCAGTGCTCACAGGGCGCGGCCACCCCGCATTGGTGAACCTGGGCCACCCCGGCCCCAAGCTCCAGGCGCGCGACATCGTCATGATCGGCATTCGCGACCTGGACTCGGGCGAGCGCGCCGCGCTGGCCGAGAGCGGCATCATGGCCTACACCATGCGCGACGTGGACGAGCTGGGCATGGCCACCGTCGCGCGCCGCGCGCTGGGCCGCCTGAGCCACGTCAACCGTATCCACCTGAGCTACGACATGGATTCCATGGACCCCACCATGGTGCCCGGCGTGGGAACGCCCGTGCCCGGTGGCCTCACCTTTCGCGAGGCGCACCTGCTCATGGAGATTCTCCACGAGTCGGGCAAGATCAGTTCGCTGGACATTGTTGAGGTCAACCCAATCATTGACGCCGGCAACCGCACGGCCGAGTTGGCGGTGGAGTTGGCGCTCTCGCTATTGGGCAAGCGCATCCTGTAGATTGGCCCCTTGGCGCGGTTCGCAGCGACGTGGTTGCTGATGGTTGACTATTACTATGGCCGAAAATGAAGCACGCCAATACATCATCACCGGCATGGACTGCGCCACCTGAGCGCTGACAGTCGAGCGCGGCGTGGCCGCGCTGTCCGGTGTGAATGAAAGCAACCTCAGCTTTGCGACGGGCAGGCTCCGCATTCAAGGAAATGTCGACGAAGCCGAGGTGCTTGCGCGCGTCGAACAGTTGGGCTACCAGGCCGAGCCGTTCGACGGCGTGAGCGCGCGCCAGAGCGCCGCAGCGACCGTGCCGACTGCCGTGCGCGGCGGCGCAGTGGGCGCGTTTATGGCCTACATGCTTTCCCGGCAGAGCACGCGCCTGACGCTGATCGGCCTGCTGCTCATTCTGCCCGGACTCTTCTTTGACGAACTGCTGCCCATCTTTGGTGTGCGCCTCGAAGCGCCTCTCTTTGGATGGATGGCGCTGGCGGCGCTGGCGGTCGCAGGTTTCCCCGTGGCGCGCCAGGCATGGCGCGCGCTGCGCATCAATCACCAAATCACGATCAACCTGCTGATGACGATTGCCGCCGCCGGCGCGGTGGTGCTGGGCGCGTGGACCGAGGCCGGGCTGGTGATGGTGCTCTACGCGCTGGGCGAGGCGCTGGAAGGCTACACCGCCGGGCGGGCGCGCGATACGCTGCAAAGTCTGCTCGAGGTGGCCCCCAACGAGGCGCTTGTGCTGCGCCCCTGCATCGATTGCAGCGAGCATCTGGGCCACGATGGCTACACAGGGGGCGCGTGTCCCTTCTGCGGCCTTGAGGAGAAGCGCGTGCCCGTGGATGCTGTGGCCGTGGGCGAGCACTTCGTTGTGCGCCCGGGCGATCGCGTGGCGCTTGACGGGCGTGTGATTGAGGGGCAGTCGTCACTCAACCAGGCCCCTATTACAGGTGAGGCCATGCCCGTGGAGAAAGGGCCGGGAGACGACCTCTTCGCTGGGACGATCAACGGCGCGGGCGCACTCACGGTGGAGGCCACTGCACTGGCCGCGGATTCCACGGTGAGCCGCATCGCGCGCCAGGTACAGGAGGCACAGGCACGCCGCGCGCCCGTCGAGCGCGCCGTGGACCGTTTCGCTGCTATCTACACGCCTGCAGTCATCGTCATGGCGACTGTTGTGGCCACACTGCCGCCCCTCATCTGGGGCCTGCCCTTCTGGGGCGTGCAGGGATGGTTCTACCGAGCGCTTGAACTGCTGGTCGTCGCATGCCCCTGCGCGCTCGTGATCAGCACGCCGGTTACGTTGCTCAGCGCAGTGAGCCGATCGGCGCGCGCGGGTGTGCTCGTCAAGGGGGGAAGCGTACTGCAAACGATCGCCCAAGTCGAGACGATCGTCTTCGACAAGACGGGGACGCTGACGCGCGGCAAGCCGCAGGTGGTGCGCGTGCTTGCGCAGGCGTGCGAGACGGGCGGGACGGGCCCGTGCGCCCCTTGTGATGAGTTGCTGGCGATTGCCAATGCCGTTGAGCGGCGCAGTGAACATCCGCTGGCACGCGCCGTGCAGGCGCATGCGCAGGTGCGCGCAGTGGCTGAGCGCTATCCTGCCGCAACCGATGTGGCTGCGCTGCCGGGGCAAGGGGTGCGCGGCGTGGTGGATGGGCGCGCCGTGCTGATTGGCAGCCACGCGCACTTTGAAGAGAGCATCCCGCACGCAATCGCCTGCGCCGACCTGACGCAGGCCGCAGCGCAGGGGCGCACGCCGCTGCTGCTGGGGCTCGACGGCGACTACGCGGGCTACATCCTTGTGGACGACACAGTGCGCCCCGAAAGCGCCGCCGTGCTCGACGACCTGCGCAGGCTGGGCGTGCAGGAACTCGTCATGCTCACGGGCGATGCGCCCGGCGCAGCCCGCCACATTGCGCACGCGGTGGGGCTGGACAGAGGCGGCGCGGAAAGCGTGCGCGCCGGGCTGCTGCCGGCGCAGAAGGTGGAGGTTATCGAGGCTCTCAAGGCGCTGGGGCGCACGGTGGCGATGGTGGGCGACGGTGTCAACGATGCCCCCGCGCTGGCCGCAGCGCAGGTGGGCATTGCCATGGGCGCGGGCACGGCGCAGGCGATTGAGACAGCCGACGTCGTCCTGATGGCCGATAACCTGCGCCAGTTGCCGGCTGTGTTGCGTATTGCGCGCGCGGCCATGCGCACTGTGCGCGCCAACATCGTCTTCAGCGTGGCGATCAAGCTGCTCTTCTTCGCGCTCGTGCTGGCTGGGCTCAGCACCATGTGGATGGCGGTGCTGGCCGATGTCGGTGCGTCACTGCTGGTGACACTCAACGGCATGCGCCTGCTGCGCATGCGCGTGGACAACTGACAGCATCAACGCAAAGCCGCAGAGGCAGCAAAGAACCGCAAAGGAAAGCAGCTGCAAGAAAAGAGATCAGGCTGGGCAGCGTTGCGTTATCCCTGTTGACTCCGCCTTGACATTTTTCTCTGTTCTTGCAGTTGTCTTTCTTTGCGTTTCCTTGCTGCCTCTGCGGCTTTGCGTTGATGTGGTTGGTTGCTGTTAGAATTGGGGCTTGAAAAGCATTCATGCGGCAACGGCGCCGTAGCAACTCTCTCTGGAAAGTGACCTCGCCGGAATGGCCGCAATCGATTCGCTCACCCGTCGCCGCGCCGTCTTTCTGCTGCTCGTCTGTGTCGTTCTCTGGAGCACGAGCGGGCTCTTCATCAAGATTTCCACACTCAACCCGATCGCGTTGGCAGGGGCGCGCAGCGCGCTCACGGCGCTGGTGCTGCTGGCCTACATTCGCCGCCCGCACTTCACCTGGACGCGCGAGCAGATTGCCGGCGCAGTCTGCATGGCGGCGACGTTCTTCCTGTTCATCTCGGCCACGCGTCTCACGTCGGCGGCAAACGCAATCCTGCTGCAATACACGGCGCCTGTGTGGGTGGCGCTCTTCGGCGGCTGGTATTTGGGCGAGCGCACACGCCGCTATGACTGGTGGATCATGGGCGTGATTGTCATCGGCATGCTGCTCTTCTTTGGCGAAAAACTCACGCCGCAGGGGCTGGCGGGCAACATCATGGCGATTGTCTCGGGCATGACGATGGCGTGGATGACGCTCTTTCTGCGCAAGCAGCGCAACGGCTCCGCCGCCGAGACGGTGCTGCTGGGCAACGCGCTCACGGCGCTGATTGGTTTGCCCTTCTTCTTTGTAGCCGTGGCCAGCGGCGCGGTGCAGCCGGTTGAGTGGCTGATTCTGCTTTACCTGGGCGTGCTGCAGTTGGGCGTGCCTTTCATTCTCTACACTATTGCCATTCGCCAACTGGATGCGCTGGAGACGATTCTGATTGCCACGCTGGAGCCGATCCTTAACCCCATTTGGGTCTTCCTGGTGATTAGGGAGCGCCCGGGCGCTGCCGCGCTGGCGGGTGGGCTGATTGTGATTGGCGCGGTGACGGTGCGTGCGCTGATTGCGGGCGGCTACCTGCGCGCGCCCGGCACGCGTGCGGCTGTTGTGTAGCGGAAGGCCTCCTGGCCTTCGTTGTTTTTGGCAGTGCCTGCGCAACGAAGGCCGGGAGGCCTTCCGCTACTCTTCGCTTGCCACTTCTAGCGAATCGAACTCCCGAACCGAAAAGTCCTGCAAACGCATTGGCAACTCGTGCCCCCAGTCTGCTTCATAGAAGCCGCGTCGCTGCCATTCGCGGTAACTGCTGTGAGGCCAGAGTTCCGGCGCTGCCACATAGCCATGACGCACGGGGTTGTAGTGAATGTAGTCCACGTGTCGGTTAAGATCCTCTTGGCTACGAATAATGTGATCCCAGAAGCGGCGCTGCCAGACAGCCGTCTGGTTGTCCAATGACGCGTGGTAGGTGCGTGTGAAATATGACTTCAACGAGTGCATGATGTCGCTGGGCGTGGTTGGCAACTCAGGGCACAACAGAACGTGGAAGTGGTCTGGGAAAAAGACACACGCACGCATGTTGAACGGATGCAACGCCTTGACGTTGTGCAAGGTTGCGAGAAATAGGTTAAGCGCAGTCTCGTCTGAAAAGATTGGACGGCGCAGGCCAGTTACCTGGGTAATGAAGACGGGAGCGGAGCCTGAGTCGAAGCGACGGAGTGGCATATCGCATATCTCGGATTCGCGAATATCTGTAGCGGAGGGCCTCCCGGCCCTCATTGTTGTTTGCAGCGTGCCTGCGCAACGAAGGCCGGGAGGCCTTCCGCTACAGTCTGCGCATGAGCCTGACGACTTGCACGTGAAGGCCGGGAGGCCTTCCGCTACAGTCTGCGCATGAGCCTGACGACTTGCACGTGAAGGCCGGGAGGCCTTCCGCTACGGGTGCCTGCGCGGTGAAAGGCCGGGAGGCCTTGCGCTACAGTTTGCGCTTGAGCATGACCACGCCCAGCGGCGGCAAATTGACGCGGGTCGACTGGTCGCAACTTTGCCATGCACCCGGATCGGTGTAGAGCGGCGCGGGGTTGCTGACGCCGCTGCCACCGAACTCGACCCAGTCGCTGTTGAGCAGCTCGTACCACTCGCCGGCGGTGGGGATGCCGACTCGATAGCCCAGGTGAGGTACGGGCGTGAAGCTGCACACGAAGACGATCTCATCCTGCGGGTCTTTGGCACGGCGCACAAAACTGATCACCGAGTGGTCCACATCGCTCAGGTCAACCCACTGAAAGCCTTCCCACGAGTTATCCACCTCATGCAGTGCGGGCTGGTGCGTATACTGCCAGTTGAGCGCGCCCACCCACTTCTGCAGCCGCCAGTGATGGTCACCCAGCGTCACATGCCAATCGAGGCTGCGCGCCTCGCTCCACTCGGTCCACTGGCCAAATTCGCCGCCCATGAAGAGCAGCTTCTTGCCTGGATGGCCATACATGTAGCCATAGAGCGCGCGCAGGTTGGCGAACTTCTGCCACAGGTCGCCGGGCATCTTGTCGACCATGGAGCGCTTGAGGTGGACAACCTCATCGTGGCTAAAGGGCAGCACGTAGTTTTCGCTGAAGGCGTACATCATGCTGAAACTGACCTTGTTCTGGTTGAAGCGCCTGAAAATGGGGTCAAGCTTCGTGTAGTCGAGCAGGTCGTGCATCCAGCCCATGTTCCACTTCAGGGTGAATCCCAGCCCCCCAGTGTAGGTTGGGCGGCTGACCATGGGCCACGAGGTGCTCTCCTCGGCAATGGTAATGACGCCTGAATTCTGCTCATAGACCAGTTCGTTGAAGCGGCGAATGAAGTCAATCGCCTCGAGATTTTCGCGGCCGCCATACCTGTTGGGCAGCCACTGGCCCGGATCCTTGCCAAAGTCCAGGTAGAGCATGGAGGCGACGGCGTCGACGCGAAAGCCGTCCAGATGGTACTTGTCGATCCAGAAGAGGGCGTTGCCCAGCAGGAAATTGCGCACCTCATTGCGGCCAAAGTTGAAGACCTTGGTGCCCCAGTCGGGGTGCTCACCCTGGCGTGGG
>CAYRVP010000025.1:0-39817 GCA_964427845.1 uncultured Caldilineaceae bacterium | reverse complement strand
GGCGGTAACTCAGCAGATACTTGCAACCTGACGTGATTCTAGGCAGTACTTACGTATGACGTGGCTGTAGTTGCAGGGGACCGCGATGACTCTTAAACAAGTTGTACTTGGAACAGCAGCATCGGTACTCATGCTTGGTGCGACGATATTGCCGGTATTTGCAGGCGAGCCCGTCAAAACTGATGGTTCTGGAAACGAAACAGCATGGGCGCAGCAAGCTGCGTGTGCATCAATCCAAGGTGGCACAATCACTGATTCACTTGGTAATGTGCTAACCACAGGTTATGACCAATATGGATACAACTATCAGGCCCATATGTTTAATGGAACTTATGATAGTGTTGACAGAGTTCTTGATGATCTGTATTGGGGAAACAGCGGTGATTATGTTGACGACTCATTAATCATGAAATGGAGCGATTCTTGGATCGCAAATGTTGATTGTGATGGCGACGGTATACTGGATCGAGGATTAGTCGATGGAGTTGTTGGGGGAGCCAGTCTGGGATGGGAAACCAATCATGTAATTGGCGACTACATCGACGCTTATGGAGAAGTCCAACACTATACCTACTTCGCAAAGATAGTCTGGGTAGGAGCGGGTGATCTTTGGGGCGCATATGACATCATCGAGGAGGTATACAACGACCCCGCAGGTGGATATCATGGCCTTCAGGGCAAGGTTGGCGCACCAGGATTTGGTTTAAATGACGGCTGGACTACTACCAACTGAACGTAACTGCTTGAGTAGAGTTCAGAGAGGAATTTACAACCCACCTTCACCGGTGGGTTGTTTTTTGTATGGTGGTAAAATTGGAAGAAGATGAAGAAGAAAAGGCAGCTGACAATTATTACCTCAATTGCCAGTACGCATTATTTGTTGGGGCAAGTGCTCAACATTTGGATCCGGACCTGTCAACCCAAAACAGATACGTCACCTCTTATACAAAGTAGAAATGTCCCTTTTTGATTTTCTACTACGGTGGCTGCACGGCGCCACTGGGCTTGTAAAAGCAGTTGACCACATCTACTCACAAGACGTTGCGGAATTGCACGCTGCTGCTTCCCCATATTTGGTCGAGTGCTCCCCACAAACCGCCTATGCCGGCCCAGACTGCAAATTGGAGGGCAAGGAGTGACACGACGCCTGCAATGTCCCTTGCATTCTGTCACGGAAATGCAACTTGAACGCGCCCTACGAACCCATTCTGCGTCGCACCTTCATTTCACAGTACTGAGAGAGAATCATGCGTGCAATTGGCAGCAGTCCCACCCGCTTTGATTCCCTGCCCAAGGTGACGGGCAGCGCCCAATACGCAGGCGACATCAACCTGCCCAACCAGGCGTGGCTCAAGATCGTCTTCGCAGGCGTAGCACACGCACGCGTGCTGGCCGTCCACACCGAGGCGGCGCGCAACGCACCCGGCGTGCTCGCCGTCCTCACCGCCGCGGATGTACCCGTGAACGAGTATGGGCTGATCATGCCCGACCAGCCTGTGCTCTGCGGCCCCGGCAGCACGCCCCAGGCCGAGATCGTGCGCTGGGAGGCGGACCACATCGCGCTGGTGGTGGCCGAGACGGCGCTCCAGGCCGAGGCCGCGGCAAGACTGGTCAAGATCGATTACGAACCGCTGCAGGTGATCACCAGCACAGAGGCCGCGCTTGCGCACGGCGCGCCCGTCCTGCACCCCAACGAATTCCGTTTCCCCTACGGCACGCGTTCACTCGATTCCAACCTGCTGCTCGAGTACCACATCCGCAATGGCGACATCGCAGCGGGCTTTGCGCAGGCCGACGTGGTGATCGAGGCGACCTATCACACGCACGCCCAGGAGCACGCCTACCTGCAGCCCGAGGCGGGGTTGGCGCATGTGCTGCCCGATGGCCGCCTCGAAGTCATCTGCGCGGGGCAATGGATGCACGAGGAGCGCCACGAAATTGCGCACGCACTCGGGATCGACGATGCGCAGGTGGTTGTGCGTCACGGATTTGTGGGCGGGGCCTTTGGCGGCCGCGAGGACATCTCGGTGCAGATTGTGCTGGCCCTTGCCACCCTCAAGGTGGGGCGGCCGGTCAAGACGGTGTGGACGCGCGAAGAGAGCATTGTGGGCCATCACAAGCGCCACCCCTTCGCAATTCATGCCAGGTGGGGCGCGCGGCGTGACGGCACAATCGTGGCCGCGCACATGGATCTCACAAGCGACGCCGGGGCCTACGCCTATACGAGCACCAAGGTGCTGGGCAATGCTCTGCTCGCCGCGCTGGGACCGTATGCGATTGCCAACGTGGATGTGACGGCGCGCACCGTCTATACCAACAACACGCCCTCGGGTGCGTTCCGCGGCTTTGGCGGGCCGCAGGCGCACTTCGCCGCCGAGATGCAGGTGAACAAACTCGCCGCAGCGCTGGGCATGGACCCGGTGGAGTTGCGCATGCGCAACCTCTGGCGCGATGGCGCAATGCTGCCCACACGCAGCCCTCTGCCCGCGGGGTGCAGCGTCGTGCAGGTGCTTGAGCGCGCGGCGCGTGAGGCGGGCTGGGCGCAGAACGGAGGCGTGTGGCACGCGCCCACCATGCGCGCGGACGATAGGCCAGTGCGCCCGTCGACTTCCTTCGAGGCGGCGCAGCGGAGAGCCGGGCGGATTGCGCACGGTGTTGGCGTGGCTTGCTGCTTCAAGAACGTGGGCTTCAGTCTGGGCTTCCCCGAAGGTTGCGCGGCATGGGTGGAACTCCACGGCACAGCAACCGTCGAGCGCGCCGAGGTTGGCTGCGTGGGGGCCGAGGTGGGACAGGGCGCACACATGGCCTTCCGCCAGATTGCCGCCACGGCGCTGGGGCTTGACGTGGACCAGGTGACTCTGCATGCCGAGAGCAGCGATGTCACAGGCTCGAGCGGCAGCGCCTCCGCCAGCCGCATGACCTTCATGGCATCCGGCGCAATTGCCGGCGCGGCCGACCTCGCGCTGAAGCGGTGGCGCGAGGAAGAGGAACGTCCCGCTCGCGCCGACTTCGTCTTCCGCCCACGTCCCACCACAGGCTACGACCACGCAACGGGCGAATCCGACCCCAACATTACCTACGGTTACTGCGCCCAGGTGGCGGAGGTGGAGGTGGACCTGGACACGGGCCACGTCACCGTGACGCGCCTCGTCAGCGCCAACGACGTGGGGCGCGCCGTCAGCCCGCAGCAGGTGGAAGGGCAGATCGAGGGCGCTGTGGCCCAGGCTGTTGGCTGGGCGCTCATGGAGGAATACATCCAGAAGGAAGGACGCGCACAGACCGAGCGCTTCAGCACCTACCTCATTCCCAGCGTGCTCGACGTGACGCAGGAGATCGTACCGGTCGTGCTCGAGATCCCCGACCCGCAGAACCCGATGGGCATTCGCGGCATGGCCGAGATGCCCTTTATACCCGTCGCCCCAGCCATCGGCGCTGCCATCCACAACGCCACCGGGGTGTGGATTGACGCGCTGCCCTACAAGCCCGATCGGGTCTGGAAGGCGCTGCACAACCAGGACCTGCGTGTGCCCAAATAGCGTAGAGCAATCGCCAAATTAGAACACGTGTTCCGGTGTGCTGGCTGTGATAGAATGGCTGCCTCACGGATCAGCGCATTCACAAGGAGAGCAAAATGGTATCGATTTCGCAGCCGGAAATCCGCACACCCGCCCCGCAGCGCGTCATCTATGTGGAGCGCCGCAGTGCGCCGGGCGAGGGCATGGACAGCACGCCCATGGATGCGCAAAATGTGCTCCACCACAAGCTAGACGACCATGGCCTCACCAACCGCATCAGCCAGGGAATCTCGATGATGCCCGACGGCAACCTCATGGAGAGGGAGCGGTCGCCCCGCTACCGCGCCGGCTACATGCTCACTGATGACGCACCTCTGCCCGAGGAACCGGAATTCCACGAAGAGATCTTTGCGCCCGGCAAGATGGCGGTATTCACATACACCGGCTCATGGGAGCATATGGGCGAAGCATGGGGCGCCGTGCTGGGCGAGGCGCTTCCCGCCAGCGGCCTCAAGCTGCGCCCCGGCGCCTGGTTCGAAACCTATCTGGATAACCCTGCCGTGACGCCGGTCGACCAACTGCGCACGGAGATTTGTCTGCCAATCGAGTAGCAGGAAATCAACTTCACAGCGAGAAGGGATGGAACGTGCAACCCGAGATGCGCACCCTGCCCGATCAGCGCATCGTCTTTGTGGAGCGGCGCGGCTATGTGGAAGGCGCTGCGTTCACCAAGGCGGCCACCGAAGCCTTTAGCGCGCTCATGGGTTACGTGGATGGGAACAACCTGCAGGGTCGTACTGGCGCAGTCATCGGCTATATGCCCGACGACATGAATACTGTGGCCATGGCCGATCAGCGCTATGTCGCCTGCTTCGCCGTGCTCGACGACCAGCCGGTGCCCGCGTCGCCCGCCGTGCAGGAGGGAACGCTGCCTGGCGGCAAGTACGCCGTCTTTCTGCACAAGGGTCCGTGGGACACCGTGGGCGCCACATGGATGGAAGGGTGGAACAACTGGATCCCCACCAGCGGGATGGCCTTCCGACCGGGCGGCTATCCGCTCGAGATCTACCTCAACGGCGGGGCTGATGTGAAGCCGGAGGACTTGCGCACGGAGGTGTGCCTGCCGGTGGAGTGACAACAACAGCATAATTGATGACTGAGGATTGATGATTGGCGCAGCAGCCCTGGGTTGCGGCGCCAATCGTCAATCCTCAGTCATCAATTATGCTGTTGCTACTCCGCCAGCTTCTGCAGCTCATACAGCCGGTTCAACGCGTCCAGCGGCGTGAGAGCATTCACATCCAGGCTGCGCAGCGCCTCGATGGCGGGGTGGCTCTCGCTGAAGAGCGCCACCTGCACCGCGGCCTTGCCCGCCCGCACCCCCTCCGGCTCAAAGAGGCGCTTGGGCCCCGCCGCGCCGCTGCGCTCCAAATCCAGCAGGATTTCGCCCGCGCGGTTCACCACCGCGCCGGGCAGCCCGGCCAGCCGCGCCACGTGCACGCCGTAGGAGCGGTCGGCCCTGCCGGGAATGATGCGATGCAGGAAGACCACATCGTGGCCGCCGCCTTGCGCTGCGCCACGCTCGCTGTCATCCACGGCCACGTTGTAGTTGGCTACATGTGGGAGTCGTTCGGCTAATTCAGTTAGCTCATGGTAATGCGTTGCAAAGAGCGTGCGCGCGCGCAGACCGGGGTGGTTGTGGATGTACTCGATCACGGCCCAGGCAATTGCGAGGCCGTCATAGGTGCTTGTGCCGCGGCCGATTTCGTCGAGCACAAGCAGGCTGCGGTGGGTGGCGTGGTGCAGAATGTTGGCCGTCTCCACCATCTCCACCATGAAGGTCGACTGGCCGCGATGAATCTCGTCGCTTGCACCCAGGCGCGTGAAAATGCGATCCACCACGCCGATCTGCGCCGCGTCGGCGGGCACAAACGAGCCCATTTGCGCCAACAGCACAATCAGCGCGGTCTGGCGCAAGTAGGTGCTCTTGCCGCTCATGTTGGGTCCGGTGATGATCTGGATGGCGCTTTCGGGGCGCAGATGCGTGTCGTTGGGCACGAAGGGACTTTCGGACATCCCCAGTTCCACCACGGGGTGCCGCCCGCCCACAATCTCGATGGCCGGCCCTTCGTCCACCTGAGGGCGAACGTAGCGGCGCTGCAGCGCCACCTCGGCAAGGGCTGAGTGCGCGTCAAGCTCGGCCAGCCAGACAGCCACCTGGCCCAGCAGTGGCGCCTGCGCTGCCACCTGCGCGCAAAGTTGTTTGAAGAGCACCTGTTCCACTGCCAGCCGCCGTTCATCGGCGTTGAGCACCAGCGACTCGTACTCCTTGAGGTCGGGCGTAATGTAGCGCTCACCGTTGGCAATCGTCTGCTTGCGTATATACTCGGGCGGCGCCTTGCCCAGGTGGCTGCTGGTAATCTCGATGTAGTAGCCGAAGACCTTGTTGAAGCCCACCTTGAGGTTCTTGATGTCGAGCCGCTCGCGCTCGGTGCGCTCGAGGTTGGCGATCCAATCCTTGGCGCCGCGGCTGCGCTGCACCAGGTCGTCAAGCTCATCGCTGTAGCCGTCGCGCATCATGCCCGGCGTGTTGAGGGTTGCCGGCGGCTCCTCCACCAGCGCCGTTTCAAGCAGGGCGCGCAGGTTCTCGCACGCGGGCACAGCGTCGGTCGGCAGCGTTGGCGCAGCGACATCAGCCAGCACTGCATGGATCGCGGGCACGCGCGCCAGCACTGCGCGCAGGCCTACCAGGTCGCGCGGCAGCGCCAACCCGGCTACGGCGCGGCTGCTCCAGCGCTCAAGGTCACCTATGCCCTTGAGAAATTCGCGCAGCGTCAGGCGCAGGTCGGTTGCGCCGTGAAAGAGCGCCACGCCGTCGAGGCGCGCGTTGATGGCGTCCACGTCGAGCAGTGGCTGGCTCAGGCGGCGGCGCAGGAGGCGTGCGCCCATGGGGGTCAGTGTCTGGTCGAGGACATCGAGCAGAGAGCCGCGCGCATCGCCGCCGCGCATGGTCTCCGTAAGCTCCAGGTTGCGGCGCGTGGCCTCGTCCAGCGTCATGAAGGCGCCCAGCGTGTAGGCGTGCAGGCTGCTCATTTGCCCCAGCGCGCCGGGCTGCATGGTGCGCACATAGGCCAGCAACGCGGCGGCGGCGCGCACCGCCGCCGTGCGCCCGCGCAGGCCAAAGCCGTCGAGGCTGGCCACGCCGAAGTGGCGGCGCAGCCCTTCGGCGGCGGTGTCGGGCGCGGTCTGCCATGCGTCGACGTTCGAAACCAGTGGGCTTAATGCCGTAATGATTCCGCTAATTGTCGAAGTATGTGGCTTCCAGTCCACCGGGATGAGTTCGCTGGGCTGCAGGCGGCTGATTTCCTCGCCAATGCGCTGCTCGAGCGCATCCAGTGTGGGCGCTTCGATCTCCGTGGCGGCGAACTCGCCCGTGGAGATGTCGGCGTAGGCCAGGCCGGCAACGCAAGCCGTGGCGCGCTCGTGCACGCAGACGGCCAGCAAATAGTTGTTGCGGCGTGAATCAAGCATCCCCGGCTCGGTCACCGTACCACGACTTACGACACGTGTCACCTCGCGGTCGACCAGGCCTTTGCCCGGTTCGGTCATCTGCTCGGCCACCGCCACGCGATGGCCCGCCTCCACCAGGCGCGCAATGTAGCCCTCCACGCTGTGGTAGGGCACGCCGGCCAGGGGCACGCGCTGGTCGTTGCCCACGGGCCGGCTGGTGAGCATCACATCGCAGACGCGCGCCACCACCTTGGCATCTTCGTCGAAGGTCTCGTAGAAGTCGCCCAGGCGGAAGAAGAGGATGCAGTCCGGGTGCGCCGCTTTGATTGTAAGGTACTGCTGGCGCATTGGGGTGGTCATTAGGTTGTCACTGAGTTGACTGGTTGACTGGTTGACTGGTTGACTGGTTGATTACATGCGTTCGTAGCGGCGGCTTCAGCCGCCGTTGGTCTGGCACGCGACGCGATAACTTGGTACGGCGGCTCAAGCCGCCGCTACGAATTGGACGCGCATTTTCGAGACGCAACACTTCAGCCGTCGGTGCGAATCTCTCTCCGTCTTCAATAACGGCGGCTCAAGCCGCCGCTACGAACGAAATTCGTGCGTTCCGAGCATGCGCGTGCCTTCGGCAGTGAGATGAATCGTAAAGGAATTCTCGAGGAATGGCCGACGCTCCAGAAGACCCTCGTTCACCATTTCTTCCACAAGGTGCTTTACGGCAGTGCGCGAGCGGAAGTTCAGTGCGCCGAAGGTCTCGCTCGCCTGATACCCCGGCTTCACAGTTGCGTCGCCCACCAACACTTTGATGAGGTTGCCCATGCCCAGCGAACGATCGCGCAGCGTACGCAGCACCTCGATGCGCTGCTCACTGTCGTCGGGCGTTTGGCTCTCGGTTGCGGGCAGGTCACCCGCGCCGCAGTTGTCGCACGAAGCACAGCGCTTGCGTGCCTGCCCGCCCAAGTAGGCCGACAGATGGCCATGGCGGCAGCGGGTAGTGCTTGCATACGCCGCAATCTCGCTCACCTGTTGCTCCTGCACTGCGGCAAAGCGGTGAATCAGGCCGGCAATGCGCGCCTCGGCGTCGGCCGGGGGCGGTGTCACCAGCGTGATCAGTGCGTCGCGGCCGCTGCTGTTCATGCGCAGCGTGCCCGCGCGCTGCCACGCCAGCAGGTCCCGCTCACAGGTGGTTGCGTCCATTCCCGTGCGTGCGCAGAGCTCCAGATAGTCGAAGGTGAGGGGAAACTCCAGGCTGAGCCCGGCTCGTTGCACGAAAGCTGCCATCCTGGGGTTGTCCGGCGGCTCGGCCAGCGTGAGACTCAGCTGGCGCGGCGCGTCGTAGTGACGGCGCAGCAACCCGGCCGTCTCGAGGATGCTGAGCGCCACGCGCACCTTGGTATCGCTTGTATCCGGCAGCGTGCGCGCCATCTCTTCCAGCGTCACCAGGCCGGGGTTGAAGGGGCGTATGCGCTCTTTCACGCCGCGATAGACAGCGCGCAGCAGGTCGATGGTTACGGCGTCGTAGCGCATCAGGCGCGTCATCGTCGCCTTGTCGGAAGTGGCGTAAAGCAGCACACAGTGCGCGGGCAGGCCATCGCGCCCGGCGCGCCCCGCCTCCTGGTAGTATGCCTCGACCGACGAAGCCAGCCCATAGTGCAGAATGAAGCGGATGTCGGGCTTGTCCACACCCATGCCAAAGGCCACGGTGGCCACCAGAATGCGCGTTTGCCCCGCCATGAAACCCGCCTGAATGCGCGTGCGCTCGGTGTCGCCCAGACCGGCGTGGTAGGCATCGGCGGCGACGCCAAGCCCTTGCAGCAGGCTCGCGATTTCCTCGCAATTGCGGCGCGTGCGTGCATAGACGATGCCGCTGCCCTCAAGCGCCGTGCAGTAGCCCAGCAGCCAATCGCGCTTCTCGTCCTCGTTGGCCGCTTTGATGGCGTTCAGGTGCAGGTTGGCGCGGTAGCTGTCGGCGACAATCACGCGCAGCCTGCGCGCGTGGGTGCTTGCCTGGTTGCGCCCAAAGAGTTGCTGCTCAATGTCCTGGCGCACGCGCGTGGGGGCTGTGGCCGTCAGCGCAAGGATGGGCGGTGCACCCAAGTCCTTGTGCGCCTGCGCCAGATAGAGATAGTCGGGCCGGAAGTTGTGCCCCCACGAGGAGACACAGTGCGCCTCATCCACCACCAGGCGCGCCACGCCGCGCGCGCGCAACGCCTCGATGACGGGCCACTGGCGCAGCCGCTCGGGAGCCAGGTAGACCAGGCGAAAGCGTCCCTGGGCAATGGCCGCCCACGCCTGCGCCGCCGAGCCGCTTTCCATGCTGCTGTTGATGGCAACGGTCTCGGCGCGCAAGCCCGCGGGCAGGTTGTCCAGTTGATCTTTCATTAAAGCAATGAGTGGTGAGACGACGAGCGTTAGTTTTGTGCTTGGCGCATCCTCATCCAGAAACGCGGGCAACTGATAGCAGAGCGACTTGCCGCCGCCTGTGGGCAGAATGGCAAGCACATCCTCGTTGCGGCAAACCGCGGCCAGAATTTGGGGCTGCCAGGGTAATAACGACTCGAAACCGAAGAGAGCCTGCACGGAGGCTGTCAGGTGGGCATGCTCCTCCGGGCTCACGGGCGCATCGGCCGGGGCGCTTGCGGGCGGCGGCGCGGGTAGAGGCTCCTCGGCATGCGTCGGACGTGCGGCGGGCGCAGGAGCCGCGCGTTTACGTTCAGCCTGGGCGGGTGCGCTCTCGGCAATGAGTGCGCGCATTTCCTCCAGTTCGCGCCCATATTGCTCATCAAGACGCGTGCGGGCGTCGTCGCGCCGAATCTCGTCAGGGATGGCGTCGAAAAGCGCAATCAGCGTGCGCATCTGCTCGGGCGAGGGGCCAATCTCGTTGCCTTCACCCTCATAGGCGCGCACCGCGTACGCCGACGCGGCCACAAAATCGCCCTGCCGCAGCGCAACCTCTGCCAGCCCCAGGCTGGGTGCAAGCGCGCCGGGGGCCTTCTCGCTGTAGCGCCGAAACGCGTCTTCGGCATCATCCAGCCGATTGAGCGCCAGCGCCAATTCGCCCTGAAATCGCGCAACGCCGTGGTAATCCGGGAAGTCACGCGCAAGCGTATTGGCCAACGCATAGGCGGCCTCGACTTCGCCGTCGGCCGCCTGAATCTCCGCCTCCAGCAGCGCGGCGGTCACCGAATAGCCCTGGCGCAGCCGCTGCGCCATGAGGTCGCGCGCCTCGGCGTAGCGCCCCTGTCCGCTGAGGGCGCGCGCGCGGAAGTCCATGGTCGAGATCTTGTCATCCTGCTGCCACGCGTCGAGCAGCGCCAAGGTATCGACGTATGCCTGCCAGCGCAGCAAGAAAGCGACCACGCGCCGCACCGTGTTGCCGTGCAGCGCGGCAATCTGCGCGGGCGAGCTGTTCAGTTCATCAAACAAGCTGTGATTGCTCATGGTGTTGGACACGAAAAGACACTGCGCCAACCGAGGCCGGCGGTGGGCTTGAAGGGACTCCCAAAGTATACTAAAGCCCGAGCCGATGCAGGGTATATGGATGGAGGCAGGTTGCTATGCGCATGCTCGCGGTTGACCAGGCGAAGCGAACGTTGGCGGCTTTGGGTGTTGATTGGCAGACGGCGCGCGTGATCGACGTGGGCGGCACGCGCCAGGTGTGGCTTAGCCTGCCCAGGCACGCGCCAAGCGACCGCGCAGGTCAGGGTGCGTCCGGACTGCAGGCATGGCTTGACGCACAGACCGAGGCGGCCGATGCCGACGTGATTGTGACAGACAACCCCCTGCTTGCGCTTGCACCCAATCTGCAGTTCTTCGATCGTGGCTTCAACGCACAGGCGCTGGGCACCGAGGCAGATGTTGCCGGCGACTTTCTGCGCAGCGAGGATGTACAGCCGCTCCTTGATCAATTCGACGTCGTGCTCTCTTTTGACACGCTGGAGCACGTAAGCGATCCCTTTACCTTCTGCAACAATCTGGTCCGTGTGGCCCGACCCGGCGGCATCATCTATCTCGCCACCGTCTTCGCATGGGAGTACCATCCCTCACCGCAGGACTATTTCCGCTTTTCGCCCGAGGGGCTGCGCGAGTGTTTCGCGCACACTGCCGCCGCCGTGCTTGCGTGCGGCTGGGACCAAGCGGGCGTCAGCGTTTACATCTGCCTGCGGCGGGGCGCCTGACTTACGGCTGCTCCGCAGCCCGCACGACCCCGTTCGGGTCGCGTGATTTACGGCTGCTCCGCAGACCGCACGACCCCGTTCGGGTCGCCGTAGAGAGTGTAGGCGAGCCAGGTGGGGTTGGCGGGAGCCTGGTCGCGGATGTGCAGACGAGCGGCGTGGAAGGCGTCGCCCAGCGCATCGCCCGCAAAGAGGCGCGCGTAGAAATGTTGCGCAAAGGCCGCCGCGAGTTCGTCGTTCACCTCCCACAGCGTGCCGATGAAGGCCCCGACGCGCGCAGTGTTGATGAGTTTCTCCGCCCAGCCCCCCAACCCCGTGAGGCCAAAGCCCAGCCGTCCCACGCTGCATGCGTTGAGGAAGAAGAGCGGCCGCGCGGCGCGCACGCCCCTTGTGGCGCTGGGGCTCAGGTCGTCGGGCGTGAGTACGCCATCCTCGAGGGTGATGCGCGCGTGGCCGGGGTTTGCGGCGTCAAATGCGCCGTGCGCGGCCACGTGCACAATCTGAATACCGCTCTCAAGCAGCAGCGCCAGTACCGCGGCGCGGCTCTGCAGCGGCGGCACGGTGGCAATGCCGCGCGCCCCCATCTCCTCGTAGGTTGCCTTTTCCACATCGACGAAGTCCAGATCAAGGTCGGGGGCCACGAGGCGCGCCGCTGCCACCCCTGTGCGCGCGGCTGCCCCACGGCCGGCCAGCCAGCGCGAAAGTGCAAATTGCTCGGCCCAGAAGGGCTCAGCGCTCTCCTCTTCGCTCACCAGGTCAACCGTGTACGGCTTCACCATCTCCCACGGAATCCACGGCTCGTCGGAGGTAATCAGGAAGGAGTGGATCAACCCGGCGTCGCGCAGGCGGCGAATCTCGGGCCAGAGCACCGTCTTGAAGCGTTCGGGCAGCACCTCGTCCCACAATTCTTCGCCCAGCGCCGTGAAGAAGGCCGTCGCACGCGTCGTCTGTTCGGCGTCAAACGCGGGCTGACCGGCGAGGAGGCTGAGGCGGCTGAATTTCTCCTCAAGAAGTTCGAGTGGGTTGGCGCGCGCCAGTTCCACTTCACCCGCGGGCGTCCAGTGAAAGCCGACTGCGGGGTTGGCGGAGTGAAGCGTGAAGGTGAGGCGATTTTCGTTGACGCCTCGCACCACGCGCAATTCGAGATCGGCAGGGGGTGGCGGGTCGAGCGGCAGCGCGTCAATTTGCACGCCTTCACCTACGGCTGTGGCGCGCGCCGTAGTCGTCGTTTCCTGTACACTTGTGGCGAAGGCAGCGCTGCCAATCTGCCGCCCGGCGTGGTAGAAGTCCACTGTCAGCCGCTTGTCGCCTGCCAGATTCGAGCGCAGCAGGAAGATAGCCGGCTGCGAGGGCCTATCGGCGTAGACGAGGATGGTGCGCTGCCAGAGATCCAGCCGCTCCTCAAAACCCGGCGCGGTGAGGAGAACGTCCACGAGCTCAGGCGTGGTCGGGTCGATGAAGGGGACGGTCACAGCGGCGGCATCCGGCGCGCCGGGAGTCGTCACCAGTCGCACTGTCAACGGCTCCCACACAGTGGTGCTGCGTTTGACGCTGCGAGGGAAGTCCACGTCGCTGTAGAGCGCGACGGCCACCGCTTCACCCATTGAAGGTGCGGGCGGCCGCGGCGGTGGTTGCGGCGTCTGCCCGCTGCCCAGCCGGGTAGTCACCTGGTTTGCAGAAATCACCTTGGCATCAACGAAGGCGCGCCATGCCAGCCGTCGCAGGGCAGGGATGGCCTGGAGCGCATCCAGCGTGCGCGTGTAGAGCGCCAGCGTCTCTGCATAGGCGGCGCGCGCAGCGGGCAGGGCTGCATCAAGCGCAGCGAAGTGGGCTGCCGCTGCCGCAGCCGCCGCAGGCGGAAGGCGCGGGTCGGCCGCGGCGCTGCGCAGCGCGTCCAGCGTGGCAACCATCTGCGGCGGCTGCCAGAACATGGCCTCGAGCGCGACAGCAAAGGGATCCGGTGCGGCGGCCAGTGCAGAGAGCTGTGCGCGCTCATCGGCAGAGAGCGCCGCACCCGCATTGGCCGATGCGTGGAGCGGGGCGCGCGCCGCCGCCAGCGCGCCTGTTACTCCCGGGAGCGACTCGATGGTTGCGGCAAAGGAGGCCAGCGCTGCTGCCGCATCGGCGCCCGCCAGCTTGGTGGCCAGCGCCGCGCGCGCGCCTTCCACGTAGGCGCGCGTTGCCTTGCGCGGCAGCGTGGGCCAGGCGCGGTAAAGCGCGAGCAGATAACCGGTGGCGGCGTCGGCCGGCGTCGCCATCAAACCAGCCCCTTGGCGTGCGTCGTCAATTGTTCGGCCCCCGTCTCGGTAATCAGAAAGCCGTCCTCGAGGCGCACACCGGTGCGACCCGGCAGGTAGGCGCCCGGCTCGAGCATGACGACCATGCCGGGCTTGAGCATTTCCTTGCTGCCGGGCACAAAGCGCGGCAACTCGTGGCCGGTGACGCCGATGCCGTGGCCCGTGTGATGGGGATACTCAGGAAAGCCCGCACCGGTGATGTGGCGGCGCAGCGCCTGGTCAATTTCACCCGCAATCGCGCCGGGGCGCAGCATCGACGCGCCCAGCGCCAGCGCCTCGGTCACCACCTTGTGCAGCGCTTCAGTATCCACTGTGGGCGTGCCCGCGACGTAGGTCGCGCTGGAATCGCTCCAGTAGCCCTCGCGGATTGTGCTCAAGTCCACGATGATGGAATCGCCCTCATTGAGTTGCCTATCCAGCGGCCAGCCGCCCACGTTCCAGTCGCGCGTGCCCACAATGCAGTCATTGCCCAGGGGAATGCGTCGCCCGGCTGCCTGCTCAACCGCCGACTGCACGGCTACCCACACGTCAATCTCGCGCGCGTCGGCCATCACTGCGCGGCGCGCGGCCGCGTGGCCCACCTCAACCAACGCAAAGCTGCGGCGCAACTTGCGAATCTCTTCGTCGGTCTTGATGGCGCGCAGCGGCGCCAGCACGTTGTCCAGCGGCAGCAGGTCGCGCGTCTTGTGCGTCTTCCAGAGCGCCGCCACCACAGTCGAGGGCGTCTTCTCCATCTCTACGCCGATGCGCCCGCCCCGCCCGTTCCTCCAAAGCTCCGCCAGCGCCTCCTGCAAATGCGCGTGCCCTTCCAGCGGGGCGAGGTAGGTGAAGCCGGTGTAGGTGACGACGGCCGTGTCGCGATCGTGCGCAAAGCCACGCGTGCTGTCCGCCAGCCCATCCACCACAATCAATGTGAAGCGCCCATCCTCGTACCAAAGCAGCGGCGGTCCGCCGGCAAAGGGATGGGGCCCAAGCTGCACAGGCGGCGCAAAGCCGGTGAGCCATGTCACTGTGGCTGCGTCGGCAAAGAGCGCCGCCGAAAGCTGCCGCTCCTGCAAGGCGCGGCGGGCCAGATTGCGCTGTTCTTCGTGCATGGGGGCGCCTCCTCGTGGATCATGTGCGTGGGGTGGTTCGATTGTATCATACGGGGCCGGGGGTGAGGTGCAGTATTGCAGCACGCCGATTCCTGAGATGGCCCGCCAAAACAGCAACGTAGACTACTTGACAGCGCACACCGGCCCGGTTATACTCTGCCCACTTGGTCAGTGCAAATGCTTTAACGTCGAAGGAAATGTCAACCGCATGACCGCATCACAGTGCTGCTCGAATCGTAAGCTCACCTGCTTGTGTCGCTAGCGGGCGCCGCCGGCATGACGCCGGCAGTCCCGCGCAACGCCAATTGAGCAGGTGATGAGCTTCGCGCTTGGCACCGATGCGCTTTCAATCTGAATTTCGCGTGGCATACGCCGCCGCAACTTGCGGTCCCACGCCGCAGAGAGCCGCACGCGTGCGCCGGGTTCATCAACTGATGATCTCGGCGTTCTTTTTTCTCACAGCCATCATCACAATACACATGATCGGAAAGGCAAACCACATGGCAACTGTACTTGTACCCACGCCGCTGCGCCGTTTCACTGGCGGCCAGTCAAGGGTCACACTGCCCGCGCAGGACGTGGGCGGGTTGATTCAGGCGCTCGAAAGCAGCTATCCCGGTGTGGCCGAGAAATTGGTCGACGGCAACGGGGAGATCAAGCGTTTCATCAACGTCTTCGTCAATGATGACGAGGTGCGCAGCCTGCAGGGGCTGGAAACGCCCGTGGCCGACACGGACCGCGTCTCGATTGTGCCCGCCATGGCCGGCGGCCGCTGAGGAGCATTCATGCCCACACAAAACGGCGTGCATCTGCAGCGCCTCAACCGCGACCAGCTTGTAGAGAAGGCGCGCGCGCAGATAGTGGAAATCAGCGCAGCGGAGTTGCAGCAGCGCATGGAAGCAGGCGGCGCGGCGGCGCCCACGATCGTCGATGTGCGCGAGCGCGAGGAGTTTGTGCAGGGGCACATCCCCGGCGCGATCTTCATCCCGCGCGGTTATCTGGAGCTGCAGATTGAGCAGCATCAACCCGACCGCACAGAGCCCCTGGTCATCTACTGTGCGGGCGGCGTGCGCAGTGTGCTGGCGGCGCGCAACCTGCAGGAGATGGGCTACACAACCGTGATATCGCTTGTGGGTGGCTTCAACGGCTGGAAGAACGCCGGGCTCCCCTTCAAGGTTCCCACGGTGCTCACGCCCGAGCAGCGCATTCGCTACAGCCGTCACACCCTGCTGAGCGAGGTGGGCGAGGCGGGCCAACTCAAATTGCTTGAGGCCAAGGTGCTGCTGATTGGCGCGGGCGGTCTGGGCAGCCCGGCAGCGCTCTACCTTGCCGCCGCCGGTGTGGGCACGCTGGGTATTGTGGATTTCGACACGGTGGATGTCTCCAACCTGCAGCGGCAGGTGCTTCACGGCAACAAGGATGTGGGCAGGCCCAAGGTGGACTCGGCGGCGGATCGGCTGCACGACCTCAACCCCGAGGTCAAGATCGTCCCCTTCCGCACGGGGATTACGAGCGAGAACGCGCTGGAGATTATCCGCGACTTCGACATTGTCATCAACGGTTCAGACAATTTCCCCACGCGCTATCTTGTGAACGATGCCTGCCAGTTTCTCAAGAAGCCACTCGTGGACGGCAGCATCTTCATGTTTGAGGGGCAGGTAACGGTCTATCAGCCCGCCGTGGCCGAGAAGGGCATTGCCGGCGGCCCCTGTTATCGCTGCCTCTACCCCGACCCGCCGCCGCCGGGCGAGGTGCCCTCCTGCTCCGAGGCGGGCGTGCTGGGCGTGCTGCCGGGCATCGTCGGCTCCATGCAGGCAGTGGAGGCGATCAAGCTGATTCTGGGAATCGGTGAGCCGCTGGTGGGGCGGCTGCTCATGGTTGACACGCTCGAAATGAGCTTCCGCACGCTCACGGTGCGGCGCGATGCGACGTGCCCCGTCTGTGGTGAGCACCCCACGGTGACAGATTTGATCGACTACGAACAGTTCTGTGGCTTTCACAAGTAGCCAATTTGCTACGCTACGAAGATGCAATGAGCAGCGACAGACTCCTTGCGGCACGACCACGGGACGCATGACGTCCAGTGTACGGAAGGTGCGCAGATGTGGGGGGACGCCATGAGCGTGCAGGAACTGAGCGTAATCGGTCTGCTGCCGACGCGGCTGCCCGCGACGCTCCTCGACCAAATTGGCAACACGCCGCTGCTGGACCTGAGCGCTTTTGCGCACCGCCACGGCGCGCGACCCACGGCACAGCTCTTTGCCAAGGCCGAGTGGTTCAACCCTGGCGGCTCCGTCAAGGCGCGCGCGGCGCTGCGCATGGTCGACGATGCCGAGCGCAGCGGCCGACTGCGCAGCGGCCAAACGATAATCGACTCAAGCTCGGGCAATACGGGGATTGCGCTGGCGTTGATTGGCGCGGTGCGCGGCTACGCCGTGGAACTGGTGATGCCTGCCAACGTGAGCGCCGAACGCAAGGCGCTGGTGCGGGCCTATGGCGCAGTGCTGATCGAGTCGGACCCGCTCGAAGGCGCCGACGGCGCAATTCGCCGTGTGCAGGAGATTGTCAGCGTCGCGCCGGCGCGCTACTGCTTTATCGACCAGTACAACAACCCCGCCAACTGGCAGGCGCACTTTGCCACAACCGGCCCGGAAATCTGGCAGCAGAGTGACGGGACAATTACCCATTTTGTGGCAGGGCTGGGCACCACCGGCACCTTTGTGGGCACGGGGCGCTATCTCAAGGCGCGCAACCCTTCCGTCCGCCTGACGGCTGTGCAGCCCGCCGACGAGTTGGCGGTTATCGAGGGACTCAAGCATTTGCCCACCGCGATTGTGCCCGGTATCTATGACGCCGCGCTGGCCGACGGCATCGCGCACATTGACACCGAAACCACGTGGGAAACCACGCGTGCCCTGGCTCGCAAGGCGGGCATCTTCGTCGGGCCAAGCGGCGGCGCGGCCGTGGCCGCTGCCCTGGAGATTGCTCGCGCGCAAGCCGATGGGGTGATTGTGACCGTGCTGCCCGATGACGGCAGCAAGTATGTCAGTCTGGGATTGTTCGATTGAGCGCTTCGCTGCGCATACGAGGATCGGGAACCATGTCGACCAAAGTGGATCACGCATTGTTGAAGGCGAATCAGGCGGCGATTATCACCTTTCTTGTGATTGCCTTTCTTCTGAATTGGGTGTGGTTGGTGGCGTTTGTGGGGGCGGTGATGCTTGTGGGTTCCGTCTGGCCCACGGCCGGTCTCTTCAAGATCGGCGCGCGCAGGCTGCTGCGGCCGCTGGGGCTCTTTCAGCCGGATGTGCGCGAGGACCTGCCGCAACCGCATCTGTTCGCGCAGGCGGTGGGCGGCCTCTTCTTGGTGGCGGCGCTGCTGGCCTTCTGGGGCGGCGTGTCAACGTTGGGCTGGGCGCTCGCTGCCATCGTCATTGTGCTGGCGGCGGTCAACCTCTTCCTCGGCTTTTGCGCAGGTTGCTTTATGTACTACCAACTGGGCAGGGTGGGCATCAGGCCCAGCCTGCCTACGTGGCAGGGCGCAAAGGGATAGCTGAAGACTGACGAGAGGCGTGGCAATCATCCTTGAACACGGAACCTTGAACCCAATGCTCGAACGCATCCTGATTCTCCTGGCCGTGTCAGCCCTCTGCTATGCGGGTTACATTGCGTTGCGCGGGGCCTCGACGTGGCGGCTGCGCACACTGCAAACAAGCCGCGCGCCCCAGGACGACTCACCGCTTACCGAGATCGTAGCTGTCGGCCCGGCGCTACTTTACTTCACCACCGACACGTGCGCGCAGTGCCGTTTCCAGCAAGCACCGATTCTGCAGCAACTGCAGACGCAAGTTGCCGCGCTGTCGGTGATTACGCTCGACGCTGTGCAGCGTCAGGAGTTGGCGCGCCACTTTGGCATCCTCACGGTGCCCAGCACTGTGCTGCTCGATGGACAGCGCAAGCCCGTAGCCATCAACCACGGTGTCGCGCCGCTGCAGAAGCTACGCGCACAGGTTGACATGTTGACTGGTTGACTGGTGGACTGGTGGACAGGACTCGTGCGGACCAGTCCACCAGTCCACCAGTCCACCAGTCCACTAGTCCACCAGTCCACCCCTATCCCCTCCTCGCCACCCACCCCGCAATTCCCCGCAATCTCCCACTCCTTGCTACAATGCGGTGAGCGTCTGCGCTAAGCCAGCGCGCCACCGTGAAATGAGGCCCTGTTGTTTGAACTTGTTTTTCTCGGCACGTCGGCCTCAGCGCCGTCGGCGCAGCGCGGGCTGTCGTCGGCGCTGGTCATGTGTAATGAGCATCGCTTCATGATTGACTGCGGCGAGGGCACGCAGCGCCAGTTGCTGCGCGCCGGCCTCGGCTTCCGCCGCCTTGACAAGATTCTGCTCACCCATGGCCACCTGGATCACATCCTGGGGCTGGGCGGGCTGGCGAGCACGCTGGGGCGCTGGGAGGCGCTCGAGGAACTGAATATCTACGCCGGGCGCATGGCGATGACGCGCGTCCAGGCGCTCATGGAGGTGGTCTTCGGCGCGGGCAACATTCCCAATGTGGGGGTAAGCCTGAATTTGATGGATGCCGGGATCATCTTTGAAGACAAGAACTTCACGCTCACTGCATTTCCCGTGCAACACCGGGGGCCGGACTGTTTTGGTTTCAGCTTTGAGGAGAAGGCGCACCGCCCCTTCCTGGCCGAAAAGGCCGAGGCGCTGGGGATTCCACAGGGCCCCGTGCGTCGCCAACTGGCCGGGGGCGAGGTGGTGACGCTGGCTGATGGCCGCACCATTGACCCGGAATCACTGCTGGGGCCGGCGGCGCGCGGCGCCAAACTCTGTTTTGTGGGTGATGCAAGTCACACAGGGCCGCTCCACAAATTTGTGGAGGGGGCGGACCTGCTGGCAATTGAGGCGACCTATCTCGACGCCGACAAGGACCTGGCGCGCCGCCACGGTCACCTCACGGCGCTGGCGGCGGCGCGACTGGCGCACAATGCGGAGGTAGGCACGCTTGTGCTCCACCACCTGTCGCGCCGCTACCGCGCGCAGGAGGTCCTGGCCGAGGCGCAGGCCGTCTTCCCCAACAGCTTCGTGGCGAGCGACCTTGACGCGCTTGAGGTGCGCAAGGAAAAGCCGGCCACGCTGCGATCACTCAAGGGCTAGAAAGTGGTAAGTGGTAAGTGGTAATGCGTAATGAGCGGCGCGTCCCCCGAGGACGCGCCGCTCATTACGTATTACCATTTACCACTTACCACTTGTGTTTACTTGACCTGCGGCCCCCAGCTCACCACCTGCTCCGAGGCATACGAGTAGTCGATCTCAACGCCTAGGTCCAGCACGCGCTTGCCGCTGCCGTCGGCGTTCATCACCCACAAGCGCCAGGGGCCTTCGTCCTCATCGGCGCGGCGGCTGCTGAGGTAGACGATCTGCGTGCCGTCAAAGCTCCACGCTGGCGAGACGTTGCTGGGCAGTTCGTCAACCAGCGTTGTCTGCGGTCGGGTGAGCGCCGTCTCGCCCTTGCCTTCCGTGTTCACGCGGAAGATCTCCCAGTGCGTGCCCTCCTTGGACATGAAGAGGATATAGCCGCCATTGGGCTGCCAGTCGGGGTCGTGCACCCAGTCGGCGCGCAGCGCTTCCTTCGTTTGCCCCGTGGGCGTGTCCTCAGTGATGTCGAAGCCCGCGGCGTTCTGGTAGACAATGCCGCCGTTGTTCCAGTCCGGGGCAACGGCTGAGTCGAGCGCGTTGATGTCGCGGAAGCTGCCGCTGCCATCGCTGGCAACGCGCGAGAGCCCCCAGTTGGGGAACTCGAGGCGCTCCACATCCTTGAGGAAGGCGCGCCGGAATTGCGGAATCACGAGGAATGGGAAGTCCTGAATCAACTGCTTGAGCGTCTTGCAGCCGATAAACTGAATGTCGTAGCACTTCCACGAGCCGGCGAGGCGCGTAAAGGCAATCCAATCCCCGTCGGGGCTCCACTTGGGCGAGCGCAGGATTTCGCCTTCGCCCCAAATCTTTGTCTCCTCGCGGCCGTCGAGGTTGATTGTGTAGATGCCGTTGTCATCGCCGCCGCCGCGGTTGAAGGCAACCTGCGTGCCGTCGGGGCTGATGGCCGGGTCGTAGCCGTTGGTGAGAAAACGCACCGCGCCGGTGTCCAGGTTGTAGATGTAGATATTGTTCCGCCCATCCTGAAAGGCGAGGTTGCCGCTGAGGCCGGTCGGGCCTGTGCTGGAGAGCGAAGCAGGCTGTGCCGCAGACTCGGTAGGCGTGGGCAGCACAACCGGCGCGGCCGACCCTGTCGTTGCCGGTTCAGTAGCTGCTGGCGCTGTAGCACTCGACGTAACGGCCGACCGTTCAGGCGCAACGGTAGTGCTGCTGCCATCGATCACGGGCAATTGATCAACCGGCACGCTGCTCTCGATGTAACTGGCCGAAGCCCAGGCGCTGCCCCCTTCGGTGGCGGGCAATTCAAGCTGCACCCACGCGCCTGTCGCGTCGCGACCGAGAAGCACAAACTGCTCGCGCGGCTGTCCCTTGGCCACAATCAACGAATCGGCGCTGGGATCGGCGCGCAGGTTAAGCCGCCCACCTGTAAGCAGCACTGTGCCCAGCGGGCGACCATTGGCAGCGGGCGCGGGGCGTACGGCGCTTTCTGCGACGACAGGCGCAGCGGCAGGCGCAGCGGCAGGCGCAAAGGTGGGGGCGGCGGGCACTAACGCACCGGTGCGCGCAGGCGCGGTGGGCGTCGGCGCCGTCGTTACGGTTTCAGCAGATGATTCGGCTGCAGGTGCAGCCACAGCCTCGCCATCCACAACGGGCAAGCGGGTGGTATTGAAGGCCACGATACTGTCGGCCGTCACCCAGCCCATGCTGCCGTCGCTGA
Organism: uncultured Caldilineaceae bacterium; assembly: GCA_964427845.1. Taxonomy (GTDB): domain Bacteria; phylum Chloroflexota; class Anaerolineae; order Caldilineales; family Caldilineaceae; genus UBA5069. The sequence continues at coordinate 18,338 of CAYRVP010000025.1, read as the reverse complement.
GCCGGGTGCGCAGCCACTGGCCCGCTTCATCGCGCGCGACGAGCGTAATCGCCGTGCCCACAGAGAGCGCCTTGACGACATTGCCAGCGGGCGCGTCGAGCAAGTCGGCGCCATCAATCCCCACCACGCCCACCACGTCGCTCAGCGCCGGGGCGCTGCTGTCGGTGCGCGGGCGCGTCACCCCGCTGACGGCGGTGGCCGCGGGCGTCGGCGTGGGTGGTACAGGCGTGGGCGTGGGTGGTACAGGTGTGGCCGTAGGCGGCACAGGCGTCGGCGTGGGAGGAACAGGCGTGGCTGTGGGCGGCACAGGCGTGGGCGTGGGTGGCACGGGCGTTGGCTGCTGCGCCTCGCCCGCGGCGGGGGCCTCGCCCATCATCACAGGCAGCGCGGCGGTGTTGTAGGTAATCAAATCCTTAACGGCCACCCAGCCTGTTTGCCCGTCGGCCGTAGAGACAACAACCCAGGTCGCATCATCGTTACGCCCGTAGAGGGTGACAAAGGAGATGGCTTCGAGCTTGCCTGTGACCGCGCCACCCGGCACGTCGTAGAGGTCGGCGCCGCCCGGGCGCACAACGGCCTGCTCCTGCGCGCCTTGTTGCGTGCCGGCGGCCAGAGGTGCGGCCGCCTGTGCCACGGGTGCACCTGCCAAAGGCAGAATCATTGAGGCGACAAGGGCCAGCGACAGCGCGCGCGCTGTCCAGGCTGCCCATCCGCGCGGCGTGCGCCGTGCGCTGTTGGACTGCTGACTCATGGGAGGCTCCAGACAGAATCGCGGCCGGTGAAAGGGTCAGGGACGAACGCCGCGATGGTTTGAGTGAACGAATACATAGAGAATTCGACGCCCGTGTCGCTGCTGCAGCAAGCAAGCATGCGCGCCGGGCTAATTTGGGGCGGGTGCGTCACGCTTGTGCGCCGCACAGCCCATTTGCTGCAACTATCCTACCTCAATTTGTGTCACATGTCTTAATTTGTTGCGCCGCCAAGGCACCACCGTCTGCATGCGGCGCATGCTATGGCTCGACGAGCGTAACGTCAGCAAACATGCCGGGGCGCAGCAGGGTTGCGTCGCCGATAGGGCGTATGGTCACCTGTACGGTGCGCGTGGCCGGGTCCAGGGCAGGTGCGATAATGGCGATTTCGCCCGCAAAAACCTGATCCGGGTAGGCGTTAACGCGGATTTCAGCCGGCTGGCCCACACGCAACATCGCCAGATGCGCCTCCTCCACAGGCACTTCCACCTTGACAGGCAAGCTCTGGATTGTGAAAAAGCGTGCGCCGGGGGCGGCCTGCGCGCCCCGCGACGTGTAGACCGCGGCCACCACACCGTCGATGGGCGCCTTGACAGTTGCCTTGTCCATCTCAACCTGCGCGAGGTAGAGCGCCGTCTCGGCCTGGAGCACCTGCGCCTGCGCCACTCGAATCTGCGGCTCTTTGGCGCCCTCCAGCAGGCGCGCCTGCTGATCCTGCGCCTGGCTCAACTGTGCATAGGCGGCGGCAATCTGGTCATCGGTTGCACCCTTTACCAGTTTGTCATACTGCGCCTGCGCCGCTTCCACCTGGAGCGTCGCTTGTTCAAGCTGCATGCTTTGCGGCAGCGCGCCCACGTCGTTGCGGTCCTTGACAAGATTGTAGGCCGCCTGCGCCATCGTGACCGCTGCCTGCGCCTGGCGCAACTGCGCTTCCGCCGTGCGCAGGTCTTCGTCGGTGGGGCCATCCACTGCCGTCCGGTAGCGGGCGGCGGCGGCGCTCACGGCGGCCTGCGCCGCGGCCAGCGTGCTGTCGTCGGCGGGCAGGAGCAGCAGCTCCAACTGGGCGGCGGCGGTCTCGAGAGCGGCCTGCGCCTGCATGCGGCGTGCCTCGAGCACGGCGTGGTCCTGTTCAAGCAGGACATCGCCCGTGCGCACAACTGCGCCCACATCCACATTGAGCGCGAGCACCTTGCCGGGCGCCTCGGCGGCGATGTCGATCTTCTCCTCGGCCACCACATTGCCCGTGTAGCCTGCAGGCCCGGCAAGCGCAATGCGGCCGCTGTCGGGCGCACCACTTGATAGCGCGGGAGCGGCCGCGCTGCTTTGCGCAGGGATGGCTGTTGCGAGCGCGAGGGTGGGCTGTGCCTGCTGCGCCAGGACGGGCCGCGCGTCTCCTGCGCGCGCGCCGCAGCCGCCCAACAGCAGCAGTACGGGCAGTGCAACCGCAGCAAGGCGGGCGCGCCGCCCGTGGGCCGGCCGCGCACAATCATGTGGCTGCGGATAACGGATCTGCATCTCCATGGCAAGGCTCTCTTTGCGGCGCAAAAGTGCGCGGTGAAATACTTGCATTAGGCGGCGTGCAGGTGTGTGGTCGACGCCAGATAGATGAACACATCCTCGAGCGTGGGCTCCACCTGGCGCGCATCGGTGACGATAACGCCGGCCTCGGCCAGCGCCGCGGTGATGCCCGTAGCAGACTGCAATGCAGGATCCAGCAGTGCGTGCACGTCGTTGCCCTGCAGCGCAACATTCATCACGCCGGGCATCTTCTGCATGGCCGCAACCGTCCCAAAAGGGTTGTTTGTGTAGATTTTGAGCAGCAGGCCGTGCACCGACGCCTTGAGCGCTGCCGGTGAGTCCAGCGCACGCAGAACGCCGTCCAGGATCATGCCGACGCGGTTGGCGTGCTCCGCTTCATCGAGATAGTGGGTGGTTACAAAGATCGTGCGCCCGACGCGCGCCAGGTCGTAGATCATCGTCCAGAACTCCTGGCGCGAGATGGGGTCCACGCCGGCGGTCGGCTCATCCAGAAAGAGCAGTTGCGGGTTGTGCACGGTGGCGCAGCCGAGGGCGAGGCGCTGCTTCCAGCCGCCCGAGAGTTGACCGGCCAACTGGTTTTCGCGCCCCTTGAGGCCGGCCATGTCGATCAATTGGGCCAGCCGCTGCCTGCGCTGCCCCCCGTTCACGCTGTAGACGCTGGCGTAGAACTCGAGATTCTCGCGCACCGTCATATCCTCATAGAGGGCGAAGCGCTGGCTCATGTAGCCAATGCCTTGCTTGATCTTTTCGGCCTGGCGCAAGACGTCGTAGCCGAGCACTGTTGCCTGCCCCGAAGTGGGGGCCAGAATGCCGCATAATATGCGAATGGTCGTACTCTTGCCCGAGCCATTGGGCCCCAGAAACGCGAAGATTTCGCCCTGGTGCACCTTGAAACTCAAATCGTTGACGGCGATCAGCGAGCCAAAAGCGCGCGTCAGGTGGTGCACATCGATAATTGCGGGGGTGCTCATTTCGTCGCCCATCAAACTGTCCGCTTCTGAAAGAAGAAGGCAGCAAGGCCAAAGACCACCACGCTGTAGAGCAGAAGCGGCAGCGCGGTGGGCCACAGATACTCCAGCCCAATCCCCTTGAGCATGACGCCGCGCACAATTGTGATGTAGTAGGTGAGCGGCACCAGCAGCCCCAATTGGCGGACGAACCACGGCATGCTGTCGCGCGAGAAGATGAAGCCCGAGAGCAGAATCGACGGAATCATAATGAACATGGCCGTCTGCGTTGCCTGTCCCTGCGTTTTAGAGATGACGGAGACCAGCAGCCCCAGCCCCAGCGATCCCATGAGGAAGAGGACAGAGAGGCCAATCAGCACCAGCACGCTGCCCGCAATGTGAAAATTGAACATCAGCCGGGCGCCCAGCAGCGCACCCACCGCGCCCACCGTGGAGGTGACGGTGTAGGGAATAATCTTGCCCAGCATGAATTCCCACGTGCGGATGGGCGTGACGATGATCTGCTCAAGCGTGCCCTGCTCGCGCTCGCGCGTAACGGCGAATGCTGTGAGCAGAATTGTCTGGAAGGACATGATCAAGCCGATGACGCTCGGCACCATGAAGACGACGCTCTTCATGCTGGGGTTGTAGAGGACGACGGGGCGAATTTCCACGCCGCCGCCGAGGCCGCTCATGCCCCGGCGCGCCAATTGCGCACTGATCACGTTCAGCGATTGCGACTGCCCAATGATCCCTGCTGCAAACGTTGCCGTGGAGGCGACGTTGGGGTCGGAGCCGTCGACGACAAGCTGCGCCAGCCCCTTTTCGCCGCGCAGCAACGACTTGCCATAATTGGGCGGAATGTGAATGCCCACCTTGGCATCGCCGGCGTCGATCGCCCTGATCATGTCGGCCTGCGATATGGCGTAGACGGTCACGTCGAAATAGGTGCTGTTCTGCATCGCGTCGATCAGCGTTTGACTTTCGGGGTCGTTGGCCTCGTTGAAGACCACCAGCGCCAGGTGATCAACTACGGTGTTGAGCCCATAGCCGTAGAGCAGCAGCATCATGATCGGCATCGCGATCACCATGCCCAGCGTGCGCCGGTCGCGGCGAATCTGAATGAATTCTTTGCGCACCATGGCGCCGATACGAGAGAACAGGGTGAACCTCCGTCCGGAGAGCAAGAGCCAACGAATTACACCGCCCACAACATCTCAACGCAAAGTCGCGAAGGATGCAAAGAAACGCAAAGAAACGCAACACCAGGAATGGCCTTTCGCGCTTCCGCTTGTCTTGTTTCTGCTTTCCCTTGCGTTTCTTTGCGTCCCTTGCGGCTTTGCGTTGAGTTGCACATTGTTTTCACGGAAGCGGTGCAAAGGTGACGTCGGCGGGCATACCGGGCTTGAGCGCACCTTCGGGGTTGTCAATGCGCAGATTGACGCCAAAGACAAGGTTCAGCCGGTCGGCCTTTGTTTGCACGTTGCGCGGCGTGAACTCGGCGGATTGGTTGATGGATTTGACGACACCGTTGAAGATGCGGCCGGGGAAGGGGTCGGCGGTGACCAGTACTTGCTGTCCCACCTTGACGCCGCCGAGGTCGCGCTCCAGGATGTAGGCTGTCAGGTCGAGCATATTCAGGTCGGCCAAAGCAAGCACAGTTTGCCCCGGCGTGACGACCTCGCCCTTGTGCAGGGGCACGCGTGTGACGACGCCCGCAATGGGTGCGTGGAGCGTGTACCTGGCAGCCTGAATCTGCAACTGCTGCATCTGCGCCGTATTGGCCTGAAGCATCTGCGTCTGGATCAACTGGTCATCCAGCCTGGCCACAATCTCGTCGGCAGCCACCTGCTGCCCCTCCTCCACAAGTGCGATTAGCCGCCCCGACGTCTCGAAACTCACCAATACTTCGTCGGCCTGGAGCGTGCCCGAACCCGTGATCGCGGCGGGCCCCTGCGCCTGGCTTGGCAGCCACCACCAGGTGTAGGCCAGCCAGCCGACCACCACCAGCAGGATGAGAACAAGTAGGGGCGCGACGGGGCGCCGGCGGTGTGGCCTGGGCGGCGGCGCGGGTTGCATGACGAATGGGTCGGGCGTTGAAGCAGAAGTGCCAAACGAAGGGCTCATGCTGCATCTTTCTGCGGGTGGGCTGACACGCCGTTGAGGAGGATGTCGATCTGTTCGTACATGACGGTCTTGTCATCGCCCGCAAGGAAATGGGGCAAGGCCGATTTCACAACCAATAGTGACAGCACGATGCCAAAGAAAGTTTGCGCGCGCACTTGCGCCGAGCCGGGGCGCAGTTCACCGCTGCGCTCGTAGCGCGCAAAGAGCGCAATCACGTGGGCCAGCAGGGGACCGAGTGTGTATGCCGAAATCAGGCGGGCGACATCGACGTGTTGAAACACCTCGGCAACGAGGAATGGAACCACCAGGCGCACCGGAGCGGTCTCGTCGAGGATCGCGTCGGCAATGCGACGGAGCTGCGCCGCACAGTCCAGTGAAGCGGCGGCAGGATCCTCACTCGCATGCGTGATCATGTCAAAGACGGGAATCGATTGCGCCACGGCGCCAATCAGTTCGTCCTTGTTGCGGAAGTGCCACTGCAATCCCGAGCGGGAAATACCCGCGCGTTCGGCAATCACATCCATGGTGGTGGCGTGCATGCCGCGCTCGCTCACCAGTTGAATCGTCGCCTTGACAATACGCTCGCGGGTGCTCACCGCCTCGGTGGCGTCGCGCAGCGGGCCGCACGCGTGCAGCAGCGCCGCCTTGTCGGGGAAGTAGCGATAGAGTGTGGCGCGGCTGACGTGCGCGGCCGCTGCCACCTGCCCCACTGTGACCGACGCCGCGCCGCCCTGGCTCTTGATCAGTGTGCGCGCCGTCGCCACAATACGATCGCGCGTCAGGTTGTCGCTCATGCTCTGAGACTAAGCACTGTGTACAGTACTGTCAATATGGGAATGTCTCAACAGCGGGCCGTGGGAGTGGCGAACAGGCAATGGGGAGTGGCGCGGCGGCTAGGCCACGGTGGTCTCGATTACACGCACGGCGCCGGCGGCGAGCAGCGCCTCAGTGACATCCGGCGCGGCAGTCGGTTGCACAAGCGCAATCACGTTGCCGCCGCGACCGCCGCCGCTGAGCTTGGCCCCCAGCGCGCCGCCTGCGCGCGCCGCCGCAAGCAGCCGCTCGAGTGGTGCGCTGCTTACGCCCAGCGTTTCGAGCAGCGCCTGATTTACATCAAGGAGCGCGCCGAGGGTCGCGGCGTCGCCCGCCTCAATGGCAGTGCGCGCGGCGGTGGCCAGGGCTGCAATCGCATCAAAGAGCGCGTCAAAGTGGGCCGGCTCGCGCTGCCAGGCGCGGCGAACGTCGCCCACGGTCTCGCGTGTAGGCGCGGGGATGCCGCTGTCCGCAATCAGCAGCGTGAAGGGCGCGCCGGGCGCAAAGGGTTGCGGCGTCCAATCGCGCACAAACCAGATGGGCATGCCCCAGGCAATCACCGTGTTGTCAATGCCGCTGGGGGTGCCGTGGTAGTGGCGCTCGCTCTCGTAGACAAGTGCGCTCACCTCACCGGGTGCCGCTTCCAGCCCTGCGTGGGCAAAGAGGGCGCGCACAAGCGCCGTGCTCAACGCCGCGCCGCTGCCCAGCCCGCCCGCGATGGGGATATCGCTGTGCAGCGTGATTGTCCAGTCGGGGTTGGCGGGCGCGCCGGCCTGTGCCAGCGCCAGGCGCGCCACGTGCGCAAGCGGCTGCGTGGAGGGTGCATCGGCCAGCGCAAACTCGTGGCGCACATCGGGCAGGAGAATGTGGCAACCGCTGCCGGGTGCGCCATTCGCCACGATGGCGGTGGCCCTTACCTGCCACACGGGCGCGGCAATCGCCGGGCGGCCGTAGACGACCGCATGCTCTCCCAACAGGATAATCTTGCCCGGCGCGCTGGCTGTAGTCATGACCTAAACTGGATTCAGCGTGAAAGCGGCATTTTCAACGCAAGGGCGCAAGGTGCGCTAGGACGCAAGGAACAGCAGAAGGAGGAAAAGGCCGTCCAAATCAGTCAACTGCATCCGGCGGAGAGTCGAAAGGCTCCTGGTGGTTCCTGCCCTTGCTTTTCCTTGCGTCCTGGCGCACCTTGCGCCCTTGCGTTGAGACTGTGAAGTGCAATGCGGGATCAGATTACAGCCACTCGCGCGGCGGCATCATCTCTGCTTCAAGGTAGCGGGGTGGCTCGTCGGCAAGGGCGCCAATCAGCACATCGGGGATGTCGGTGATCAACGCATCCACGCCCAGCGCGGCCAGGCGGCGCGCCTCTTCAATCACGTTGACCGTCCACGCATTCACCTCCAGACCGCGCGCCCGCGCCCACTGCATCACCTCCTCATTCACCAGCGGCGCCTGCGGGTGGATGGCCTCGGGGTCGAGGATGGAGGTGAACCAGGCGAACTGGAGGTGCGGAGCCAGGCGCCCTTCGTAGAGCAGTCCTAGCCGCACGCGCGGATCCACCCAGCGCATTTTGACAAGCGAGATGGGGTTGAAACTGGAGACGATGACCTGGTCGTAGAGGCCACGCGCGCGAATCAGCGCCGCCAGCGGCTCGACGGCGGGGCCGCCCTCGGCGTCAATGCTCTTGATTTCGACATTGACGCGGCAGCCATCGCCGACCAAATCGAGCACCTCTTGCAGCGTGGGCACACCTGCGTCGGCGTAATCGGGGCTGAAATGGCTGCCGGCGTCGAGTGCGGCCAGTTCGGCAGCGGTGTGGTCGCTCACAAGGCCGCTGCCGTTTGTCGTGCGCTCCAGCGCAAAGTCGTGGATGACGACGAGTTGGCCGTCGCTGCTCAACTGCACGTCGAGTTCGAGGCCGTCGACGCCCATGTCAAGCGCGATCTGGAAGGCAGGCAGTGTATTTTCGGGCGCGGCGCGACGTGCTCCGCGATGGCCGAAGATTTGCGGTTGGCGGGGCATGCGTAAGCGTCCTGTCCAGTAGAGGTTACAGTCCGGTACGCGGATTTCAGGGATGTACGCGGATTCTTTCGCCGTTATCCGTGTTCTTCCGCGTTCATCCGCGTACCGAATCATCGTCCGTGTGCGGCAAGCTGCGCGCCAGTTCCATCAGGCGCGCGCCGTCAATCAACTCAAGCGGCTTGCCTGCTGCCCAACGCCGCGCCGCGGGGCTGATGTTGCCCGTGGTGACCAGGAAGCCTTGCATCGCGCCACTGTGGAGCATGGTGCCGTAGAGGTCGCGCACGATCTCCTCGCCCACGGTGCCGCGGTAACGCTTGCACTGCACCACGGCGGTGCTCCCATCGCGGTCCGTGAGGATGATGTCGATGCCGCCATCCTTGACGTCGGGCGTGTTGACGACGGCGTAGCCCTGGCGTGCAAAGATGCGCTGCGCCACATATTGCTCGAACGCCGAGGGTGTCAGCGCCATCATCTGCTCGATGCTGAGCGCGCGCCATCCGGCCGAGCGCAGCAGGCTGACCCAGCGGCGCGCCAGTTCCCAGCCCACAAGCGCAATCAACACGCCTGCTGTCACGAGCACGGCGGCGAGCGCGAGGTTGAGCGGTGCGAGCAGCGGCGCGCCCTGCGCCCACAGCCTGTAGCCCAGCCAGCCGTAGAGCGCCAGCCAGAGCAGCCCCGCCGCAAACGCGCCGAGCGTGTAGGAGAGCAACTGCCGCCGCGGCCGCCAGCGCGGCGGCTCAAAGGCGAAGGTGCGTGTCTCGAGTGTACGGGTGTGTGCGGTCACACGGGCAGTATGGAATAGAAGCGGCCAAACTGCAACAACTTCAACGCAAAGGCCCGAAGGTGCGCAAAGAAATGCAAAGAAGGGCGAGGGCGGGCTGGTGACCTAACGTTTGACTGTTGGCATGTAGATCTTCTTGTCCAGGTTGCGCGCCACCACCGCGCTGCTCACTGCGTTTCCACTCCACAGCCCGGCGGCGTTGCGCGCCTGGACTGTGACATAGTATGTCCCGCCATTTGTCAGGCTTAGGCCCGAGCGTGTGACGCTGGTGGCCGTGGTGTAGGTCCACCCCACCACGTTGCGTGCTCCCGGCGTGGTGCCGATGGCGTAGCGGTACTGCGCAATGCCCGCGCCATTGGGCGCCCATGAGGCGGAGAGCGAGGTGAGTGATGCAGCCGCGACCGCCTGCACGGTGGGCGGCAGCGGAGGGAGGGTGGTCACGCCGCCGGCATAGGCGACCGTGAACGTGTTGCGTGAAGGAGGTGCAGCGGGCATGCCGTCGCTATCGAGGGCGCCCGCCACTGAGGTCGAATAGTCGCCTCGAGGAACCAGCGGCGTAAAGTCGAACGTGCCCGTTAGTGCAGTCGGTGAGAACCAATGAACGTTATCGAAGAGAAGTGGTTCTGTGTCAGTGTAGGCTGGCCCTGTGAACGAAACGACAGGAACAATCGCTGTGGCCATCGCCTTGCTGAAATTCACCGTCAGCGTGCCGCGCTCAAGGCCCACTGGGTTGGGGCTCATGGTGATGCTTGTGACGAAGGCAGGCGCGTCCTGCTCCGGACCAGCCAGCGGGCTGCTGGCGTTGGCCATTCCCAGGCCAAACTCGTCGTTGCCGTCGTAGATCTTCTGCTGGATGGCAGCCGCGCCGGTGACGCCCCACCAGTTCTGAGTGGCATCCACGTTCGTCGGTGCAAGGCGCAGGGAATAGCTACCGGCAGGGGCTATCAAGTTGTTGCGGTGCAGCGCGCCGCCGCCATGCATCACGGCTGCTCCGCCGGCTGGCACGACGGTGTTGTGCGTAAGTTCGCTGTTGCACCCGGCATCGCGAATGCCTGTGACCGTTGTGCCCGCCACCAGGTTGTGGTGCACAAGGTAGGGCGGCGCAACGCAGACATTTAGCCCGATCTGCCCGCCCACGACGCGATTGCGTGCGACCTCCCCGCCTGAGGTCTCGATGCTGTATTCACCCGCGCCCTGCACGCTGTTGTCGTTGACCTGCGCCCCAACCGCACCACCCAGCACCTTGAGATGGCCATTCTCGACAACATTGTTGCGCACGATCAGGCCGGAGACGGCCGACGCCGAGGCGCCTTCCGCGCCTGCCTGCGCTGCCTGCGCGCCTTGCATGGCAGTCGGAGGGGGCGTTGGCGATGGCGGCGGCAAGTAGATCGGTGTCGGATTCACAACCGGCCAGTTGTCAAAGTCGTGAGTGATCTCGAGGAACCCGTTGATCAGGTGGTTACGCTCGACGATCATCACGGTATCCACTGTGAAATACAGCCCCGTGGTGAAGGTGCTGTCTGCCAGATAGGGAGCCGCATGGGGGCCATTGATGGAAGAGAGCGTTACATCGGCCCAGCGAATGACCGAACCGGAAAGATAAGCGCCAGCGCCATCAAAGACCGCGTCCACTGCGCTGTCCAGGAATTCCATCCGGCCCCAGCCTTCGGCGCTGCCCAGAATGACGATATGCTGCGCGGGCGTGCCCCGCGCAATCAGCGTCCCCGCAACCGTGAAGGTGAAGTCGCCGTTGAAGCGCACCGTTGTTCCGGGCTGAATGGTCAGCGTCGAGCCTGCCGCGACACCGATGTTGTTAGTGATGACGTAGGTCTTGTCGTTCGTCCACGTCACATTGCCCGAGATGGTGCCCTGCACATTCTGGATGCTGCTCCGCACCTGCACCACCAGCGGCACGCTGGCAGCAAAGCCGCCGCTGCCGCTGAGGTTGAGGGTAAAGGCGAGGTTGCGCGAGTAGGGGGTGTTGCCCGCCAGCGTCACGGCAAAGGGGTCGCCGGCGTTGCTGCCCGTTTGGCCGCTGGGCAGCGCGCCGAACGCGCCCGCGGCATCGGTGATGCTCACATACGGGTCGGCGCTGGTAAGCGTGGCGTTGAGATTGCTCGCGGGCAGCCAGGTGTTCCTGAGTGTGACCACGAGTTGGAACGATTGGCCCGGCGCGGGGCGGGCCGCAGCCACACCGTCCACCGCCAAGTCCACGAGGTCCAGGCGCGGCTGCGGCGTGGTGGCCAGCGCTGCTTGCGCGTTGATGCGCCCCGTTCCCAGTTGACCGGCATAGGTGGGGTTCGCGGCGTCGATGCTTGCTGCAGTGTTGACGATCTGCCAACGCACCTGCTCGGGCGTCCACGCGGGATTCCGGCTCTTGAGCAGCCCCGCCAGCCCGGAGACGAAGGCGGTGTGCAGGCTCGTGCCCTCGCCGCTCACATAGGCGTTGGCGCCCAGCGTGGGCGTGCGGATGACCGCCCCCGGCGCGCTCACATCCACCCACGGGCCATAGTTGGAGATGACGGGCTTCTTGTCGTCGGCGTCGGTGGCGGCCACGGCCAGCACCTGCGTGTAGGCCGCCGGGTAGAATGGGCTGGCCGAGTCATCATTGCCCGCACCCGCCACCACCAGCGCCGTCACCGAGGCTTCGGCGATGGCGTCGCGCAGCACCTGCGAATCGGCATAGCCGCCCAATGAGATGTTGATCACCTGCGCGCCGTTGGAGGAGGCGTACTTCACGGCCTCGGCAATGTCCGAGTAGTTGGCCGCTCCCGATGGCTGCATGGCCGTGACGACCATCAGCCGGCACTGCCAGCACATGCCGGCGATGCCCTTGGCGTTGTTGGAGGCCGCACCCGCCACGCCAGCGACCTGCGTGCCGTGGCCGCTGTTGTCGGCAATGTTGGCGCTCTTCGTCACGAAGTTCCAGCCGTTCAGGTCATCCGCAAAGCCGTTGCTGTCATTGTCGCCGCCGCCGGCAGGGTCGTCATTGACCCAGAGCCGCCCAGCGAATTCTTCGTGCGTCGTGTCGATGCCCGAGTCGATGAAGGCGATGATCACATCCGGGCTGCCGGTGCTGAGATCCCAGGCCGCGGGCACGCCGATCTTGGCCAGCGCCCACTGTGCACCAAGTTCCGGGTCGTTGGGGGTGAGCGACAGGGGTGCAGCCGGGCGCGCGATGTAATCCGGCTCGGCGTAGACGACTGCCGGGTCGGTGGCCATGGCCTGCGCCGCCATGAGCACGTCGGCGTCGGCGCGCAAGGAAACGCGGTAAGTAACTTCGGAGATGCCGGCCGCCGAGACTTCAGGCTGCGCGTAGAGCGGTTTGGCGCTGGTCGCGCCAAAGGCCAGCAGGGACGCCGCCAGCATGGGCGCATCGCCCGCCACGGCCACGGTCGCCTCGCCCGATGCGGCAATGACGCCGCTCTGGATCGCCACGCCGCCGCGCACCTTCACAAGCACCGTGGCGGGCGCGTATTCGATAAAGGGTTCGACAGCGAGTGGAACGGGCTCGGCGAAGGCGGCAGGCTCTTGTGCAGTGACAGAAGAGCCGCCGAACAGCAGTACCGCAAGGCAAAGCAGCAGGGCGGCCAGGAAGAGAGGGCGGTCGCGCAGGGAGAGGGCATTCATGGGGAAACTCCTCGGGGACGGAAGTCAGGGACCGGCTATGGCACGTGTAGACTTACAATTGCACTACAAACCGACCTTGTCAAGGGTCATTTGTCATATTCTGGCGCATTGCGCGCGCTTGTTGGAAAACGGCAACGGGCCTGCACTATTTTTCCGGTGCAAGTCCGATCTCCACCCCGTCCCCCGCCCCATTCGCCGACTCACCCGTCACCGGCACACGTGCGAGCGTGCCCAGGTCGTAAATGCCTACGATCGCGGAGGTGGGGGCGCTGCCCGCGGGCAGCGCGAGTGTGCGTGCATCGCGCACGATTTCTTCAGGCAGCCACGCGTCGGGCGGGTAGAGGCCACCGTAGGGCGCGCCATCACTCTGCGCCAGCATTGCGCCCGCCGCGTCGACCACATGCACAAAGATTTGCTGGCCGGGCGGCGGCGCGGCCCCGGCGCGCCAGTAGAGCGTGAGCGCCAGATTGGCGCCGTCGAGATGGAGATCGTATCCCAGCAATGTGGCCACATCGCCCCAAACGGCGTCCGAGTACTGGAGAATGTCATCGGCGAGCACCGGGGGTTCGGTGAGGACGCGCACCTGCGGCGTCAGGTCCGCCTCACCAATGCGCGACTGCTCGCCCACCGGCGCAAGGCCCACACGCAGCGTGTAGAGGGTGGGTGGCGTGTCGGGCGCAACCGCGATCTCGTGCTCGTCAATCACATAGAAGTCGCTGTTCCACGAGGAGGTGGGGATGCCGCCGGGGTGCATATTGGTGGACGCGCCGAACTCGCTCTGGTCCGGCCCCCCAATCAGTTGCACAAACGAACTGTAGTCGTCTTCCACAGGTGCAATGGCCTGCCAGTAGAGGCGCACGCGCACGGCTCCCCCCTGTGGCGCGTCCGTCTGCGCCAGGTCCCAGCCAATCAGGCGGATGTCAGGGCCAATCGCCAGTTTGGCCGCAGATTGTGCGGGTGATTCACCGGGCAGCGACGTCACACGGAAGAGTTGCGTCTGCGGCGCAATCCACACCACCTTGACCAGCGCGATGACGAGCACCATGCACGTGAACGCAAGCGCCGGGCTGCGCGCAGCGCGCGTCCAGGGCGGCTGCGTGATCGCCTGCGCATGCCGGAAGCCAAAGATGAGCATGAGCAGCGCACCCAGCAGCCCCACCAATGCGACATAGTCGGCGGCCCATTGTACAGGCGTGCCTGCATAGGTGAGTATGACAGTGCTCTCGCCCGCAGGAACGGCCACGCAGATCAGCCCTGCCGCGGTGCAGGGCGCGATGGCGACGGCACTGCCGTTCACTGTGGCGCGCCAGCCGGGGAAGTAGAACTGGGCGATGGGCGCATCGCCCGGCGCGGCGGCGGTTACGCGCAGTGTGAGCGACGACGGCCGCACGCGCTCGATTTGCCCATCCATGCCGGGAGGCGGGTCGACGAGCGCACGCCGCACGCCCTCCTTGTCCAGGGCCGCGTCGGCGGGCAGGCCGGTCGTCCAGATGCTCAGATACTCGCTTGCGGAGGTCGTGCCGGGGGCGCGGTAGTCTGCCTCATAGCCTGCCAACCCCGCCTCCGAGGCATGTACGGGCAGGAAATTGCGCGGGAACCGGAGGTTGGCCGTCGTCACAATCAGCCCGAAGAGGGCGAGCGCGGCCCCAATCGCCTGCATACGCGGCCGTGCCGCCAGCCATTCGAGCGAGGCCCCCGCGAGTAGCGCCACGAAGAGGGTCGCGACACCGTACATGCGCGAGGGGAATTCGGCAAAGGCAATGTAGGGCACCGTGTGCCAGATGGGCAGCGACGGCTCGAGCATGAGGAAGGCCGCCAGGAGCGTCCCGCCCAGCGCAAAGAGCAGATGGCCGCGTTGCCCGGTCGGCAGCCGCGGGCGCAGAATCAGCAGCGCCCCCGCCCCCGCCAGCCCCAGCACAAGGCGGCCGAAGTTGAAGGGCAGAGTGGGGTTGGCGGCACGGCCGTCCACCAGCGGCGTGGCGACAAGCTGCTCGGCCAGGGTGATGAAGTGGCCCGCCACATTAAAGTAGCCCTGTGTCAGCACCTGGACGCGCGTGTAGCCCGTCTCCGCCAGCGCCGGCAGCCAGAAGACCAGCCCCATGAGGCCAGCGCACGCTGCACCAATCAGCAGGCGCGGCCACGGCTTTGCGCTTCGGTGCGCCAGCGCCTGCCAGAGAACATATGTGGCGGCGAAGGGCGCAAAGAGCATGGCGCTGATGTTGTGCGCCAGCAGCAGCGCCGTTAGGCTGAAGACCGCGCCTGCAAAGGCTGCGCGGCCGCCTGCGACCACCAGCCGCCGCCAGAAGTAGAGAATCCACGGAAAGAGCGCCCACGCCACGAATTGCGCATAGTTGCCCTGAATGAAAAGCTCGCGGAAGCGATAGGCGGCAAAAGCGTAGGCGGCTGCGGCCAGCACCGCCGCGGCGCGCGACAAAACGTCACGCGCCCACAAATACATACCCAGCGGATAGGCGATGCAGGCGAGCAGCAGCACACCCTTAAGTGCGGCTTCAGGCGAAGGCAACGCAAAGCTGAGCAGCCCGCCCAGGATGTAGAGCAGCGGCGCATAGAAGTTGAAGAGGGGATAGCCGTAGCCCTGATAAAGCGCCGTATGCCAGCGCGGCCAGAAGACGCCCTGCGCCCAGGCGTCGCTCCAGAGGGCAAGGCGGTAGAGGTGGAGCATGCCGTCGGCGGTATTGGGCACGCCGCGCGCCAGCAACGGGCTGTAGAGGAGCAGCCCCAGTGCAACGGGGACAAGCAAGTAGAGATCGAACGCAGCCGGGCGGCTGCGCGGTGTGCGCATCCAAGACGCTTTCCGTAGGTCACGTCTCCGACGTGACGCCGTTGTGCAGCGCCATACTTACCACTGCGTCACGCCAAAGACGCGACCTGCTGTTACCCCCCAAAGAGACGACCGAGCAACCCCTTCTTCTGCGGCGGCGGGGGCGGGAGTTCGAGCATCTCGGGCTCTTCTTCTTCCTCGTCGTCATCGATGATGCCCAACTGCCGCTGCAGCGCCTCGGTCATCGCATACGGGCTCCACATAGGCTCCCACACAATCTCCACATGCACGGACGAGGCCCCCGCTTCGCGCAGCACCCTGTCCACGTTCTCCAGAATCTGCGGCCCCATGGGGCAGTGCGGCGTGGTGAGCGTCATGGTCACATCCACAGCATCATCATCGGCCACGACAATGTCATAGACCAGCCCCAGGTCCACAATATTCTGATAGATTTCGGGGTCGATGACCTTCTTCAACGTCTCGCGTGCGCTTGTCGCCGTCAACGCGTGCGTGCCAATATTCTCCGTCATGGCCCCTCCTGCAGGAACATTCCTGCGCAAAATAGAATGCGAGCGCCCGAGCCATGCCCATGCCGGTTGTCACTGGCTCGGGCACGCTGCGGGCGCTCGCGCCTCGGTCTAGTGGTGCTTCTTCTGCAGCACTTCAATCATCATGCCATGCGTGGCCTTGGGATGAACGAAGGCCACGAGGCCGTGGGGCCCCTGGCGCGGCGTCTCATCCACAAGGCGCACATCCTGCGCCTTGAGTGCGACCAGCGTCGCCTCGATATCGTCCACCTCGAAGCAGATGTGGTGCGTGCCTTCGCCGCGGCTCGCCAAGTAGCGCGCCGTGCCCGACTGGGTGTCGGTGGGCGAGATCAATTCAATCGTGCCGTTGCCCGCATCCAGAAAGGCGGCCTCCACCATCTGTTCAGGGATCACAATCCGCTCGAGCAGCGTGTAGCCCAACTGGTCACAGTAGGTGGCCAGCGACGCATCGAGACTGTTTACCACCAGCCCCACGTGGTCAATGCGCTTGAATAGTTGCTCACTCATGGCTAGACCCAATTCTCAGGTGTGTATTCGCCGAAGACCCGGCGCATTGTATCACTGATCTCGCCCAGTGTCGCGTAAGCCTCCACCGCCTCCACAATCGCGGGGAGGATAGGATCGTTGCTTGCGCGCGCCGCGGCATCGATGCGCGCCAGCGCGGCTTCCACCGCCGCAGCGTCACGTTCGGCGCGCAGCGCTGCGAGCGCCGCCACCTGTTCCGTGCGCACACTCTCGTTCACGCGCAGTAGTTCGCCCATTGCCTCTTCGTTCGTCTGGAAACGATTGACACCGACGACGACCTGGTTGCCCTTCTCAATTGCGCGCTGCGCACGGTAGGCAGCCTCCTGAATCTCGCGCTGGATGAAGCCCTCTTCCACAGCGCGCAGCGCACCGCCCAGTTCGTCAATTTTGGCAATGTAGGCCGCGGCCTGCTGTTCGATCTGGTCCGTCAGTGCTTCAATGTAGTAGGAGCCGCCGAGGGGGTCCACCGTGTCGGCCACGCCACTTTCGTAGGCAATAATCTGCTGCGTGCGCAGCGCCACCTCCACCGCATGCTGCGTGGGCAGTGAGAGCGCCTCGTCCTTGCTGTTGGTGTGCAGGCTTTGCGTGCCGCCCAGCACAGCCGCCAGCGCCTGCATGGTGACGCGCACGATGTTGTTGTCGGGCTGCTGCGCAGTGAGGGTGCTGCCCCCCGTTTGCGTGTGAAAGCGCAACTTCCACGAGTCAGGGCTTTGCGCGCCAAAGCGCTCGCGCATGATGCGCGCCCACAAGCGCCGCGCGGCGCGGAACTTGGCCACTTCCTCCAGGAAATTGTTGTGCGCGTTGAAGAAGAAACTGAGCTGCGGGGCGAACTTGTCCACGTCCAGCCCGCTCTCCTGCGCCTGACGCACATACTCGATGCCGTTGGCCAGCGTGAAGGCCACCTCCTGCACCGCCGTGCTGCCCGCCTCGCGAATGTGGTAGCCGCTGATTGAAATGGTGTTCCACTTGGGCACATCCGTGGTGCAAAAGCGGAAGATGTCGGTAATCAGGCGCATGGAGGCGGCGGGCGGGTATATGTAGGTGCCGCGTGCGATGTACTCCTTGAGGATGTCGTTCTGGACGGTGCCGCGCAGTTCGGTGCTGGGCACACCCTGCTTTTTGCCCACGGCAATCACCATCGCCAGCAGCACGGCCGCCGGTGCGTTGATCGTCATGCTGATGCTTACCTTGTCGAGCGGGATGCCATCCAGCAGAGTCTCCATGTCGCGCAGGCTGCTGATGGAGACGCCCACCTTGCCCACCTCGCCCTCGGCGAAGGCGTGGTCGGCGTCATAGCCAATCTGCGTGGGCAGGTCGAATGCAACCGAAAGCCCTGTTTGCCCCTGGGCGATGAGGAACTTGTAGCGTGCGTTGGACTCGCGGGCGTTGCCGAAACCGGCGTACTGGCGCATGGTCCACAGGCGGCCGCGGTACATGTTGGGCTGCACGCCGCGCGTGTAGGGGTACTCGCCGGGGAAGTTGAGTGTATCCAGATAGGCGTCATCGGCGCATGCACCGGCGGGCAAGGGTGCAGGCGTGTAAACCGTCTCCACGCCCATCTCATCGCTGCTGGTGGTGAACTGCTCGCGGCGCTCCTTGAAGCGCTTTGTGAGGGGTGCGAGCGTATTCTCCTGCCACGTTCGTTTGAGCGAGTCCAATTTGGACGGCGCAACCTCAATCATCTTTGGGATTTCCTTTGATGCGATTTGAACTTCAATCAGGAAAATTCCTGTACGCAGAAACAACGGAAAGAGCCGGAGAGAACAGGAAACCAAATCAAATGGCTGCTCTTCATGTTGTTTCCGCAGTTTCCGCACTTTCTGCGGTAGTCCGCAATAACTAATGAAACGACGTGAAGCGATGGGACTGTGTTGC
>CAYRVP010000024.1:0-41862 GCA_964427845.1 uncultured Caldilineaceae bacterium | reverse complement strand
CCCTGCCGCCCGGTGTTTGTTGCGGGGGGGGCAGCGGCCGCGAGGGGTGTCGGCGGCGGTATTACTGGCGGTGCGGGCGGGGGTGGTGGATCGGCGACTGGCGGCGTCGTGGGCGGCGGCGCCGCGGCAGGGGCAGCGGCCGCGACTGCTGCGACTTTGGGTGGCACCTGCTGACTCGGTTCCGGCACAGGCGCTGCAGGCGCGGGCGGCGGCGCGGCGGGCGACGCCACCAACTTTGGTCGTTGGCCGCGCGCGGGCGGCGGCCCGCCTATCAGCGTGTAGTTGCCATCGTCACTCTTGCGCGCCATGCTCAGTTGCCGCCTTCCGAAGCGCTCGCCGTAGCCGCTTCGGGGTTGATGTTGACGAATGCAGTCATCCCCCAACGCAGGCTCGGGTCGAGATCGATCAGATTCACCAGCACCTTGTAGTTTGTGCTCCCCTGATCGACGTTGCTCATGGGGGCGATGCGCGTCACCGTACCCTTGAAGAAGCGATCGGGGAGCGCATCAAAGCTGACCTCGACGGGCATGCCTTCGCGCAGGCGCACGACGTCGGTCTCGCGCAGGTCAGTCGTTTCCACGTGGAGCAATGAGACATCACCCAGCATCAACAGCGGCTCACCCACAGCCGACATCTCGCCGACGCGCGTGTTGATCAGGCCGACCTGACCGGCAAAGGGCGCGAAAATCTGTGTTTGACGCAGGTTGGCCTGCGCGCTCGCCAGCGCAGCCTGCGCCGATTGCACGTGGGCATCGGCCATGGCAATCTGCTCGGCGGTAGCGCCGGCCAGCAGTGCATCAAGCGCCGCCTGCGCACTGCCCTGGTTGGCGAGTGCCGACTTGACGGCGGCCTCGGCGCCTGGCATGCGGCTCTGGGCGGCATCCACACCCGCCTGCGCCGCCGAAACCTGCGCCGAGAGCACGGCGAGTTGTTCGGCTGTGGCTCCACTGGTAATCGTCGCCGCCTCGGCCTGTGCGGCCTCCAGTGCCGCTGTGGCCTGACGCAGCGCCTGTGATTGGGGCAGGGAGCCGATTTCCGCTTCGCCGCGCACAAGGTTGTATGCCGCCTGCGCTGTCTCCACGGCGGCCTGCGCTATGGCCACGCGTCCATTGGCGGCGCTGACTTCGGACGCAGTGGGGTGGCTTGCGACCTCTGCATACTGGCTCTGGGCGATGTTCACCTGGGCCTGCGCCGTTTCCACGGCGGCCTGCGCCTCGCCCAGTTGGCCGGCCGAAAGTGAGACGGCTGCATCCGCCGCGGCCACGGCGGCTTCAGCGCCGGCCTGATTCGCCTCGGTCGCGCCTGCCATGATTTCGTCACGCGCCGCTGTGGACTCGACCACGGCTGCTTCGGCCACCTGCACCTGCGCTTGCAGCCCCTCGTTGGCAATCTCCAGCAGCAGATCGCCCGGCTGCACCGTATCGCCCTCCTGCACATGGATGGCGCTCACGATGCCGCCCGTAGCCGGGTTCAGCCCCGCCCATGTGACAGGCTGGAGCTTGCCCGACGCCCAGATGAGGTCGGCCAACGTTTCAGTGGCCGCGGCCTCAGCGGCGGCCTGATCGGCAACAGCCTGCTGCTGCGCCACATAATTGTTGTATGCGTACCAGCCGCCGGCCGCAACAACGGCCAGAACAACAAGAATGATGATGGCTCGCTTCATTGGTTCGCTCCTCGAGTGAGCGGGGAACAACGTAACCGAAAACTGATGATTGACAATTGACATTGGCTGCGGGACAGACGTGCGCGCTGTCGGCGGGCGTCCCTTCACGTATCAGCCATCGTGCGCACCACCGCCGCGGCGAACGGCACTGCCTGTGCGCCTACTCGTAGCGCAGCGCCTCAACAGGTTGCAGGCGGCTGGCGCGCAACGCCGGCAGGATGCCGCCAACAATCCCCAACACAATGGCGACGGCTACAGCGGTTGCAAAGGTGCCAATTGTCCACTTTGGCACCAGGATGCCCCTGTATACGGGAATGGAGGCAAGCCCATACATGAAGAAGACGCCAAGTACCGAACCAAAGAGCGCAGCCAGCAGAGTGAGAAGCAGACTCTCCTCCACGATCTGGCGGATGATGCGGCGCGGCGTCCAGCCCACTGCGCGCAATGTGCCGATTTCGCGCGTGCGCTCAAAGATCGACATGATCATCGTGTTGGCCACTACGATGCCGCCCACAAAGATTGCCATAAAGCGGATGACCATGAGCAACGTGCCCATTGTGGCCATATCGTTGCCCGTTTGTGCGAAGATACTGCTGAGAGAAGCGCGCACCTCGGGAAAGCGCGCATTGATTGTCGCGGCCACAGCCGCGCCCTGCGTCGGGTCCTTGATATCGACATACATAAATGAGACCGCGCGCGGCATGCCCAGCAGCCGCTGGGCCTCGCTTAACGCCAGCGTGCCCGCGCCGTCCTCAAAGCCCACACCCGTTTCATAGATGCCAACGACCTTGTACCGGTTCTCTGCAAGCTGGAGTGTTTCGCCAACCTGCTTCTTCAGAGAATCCGCCACGGCGCGACCGAGCATGATCTCGTTGGGGCGTTGAATTGCCCTGCCCTCCGAGACTTGATAGTGCTCCGCAGCACGCGAGCCGGGCTCGACGCCGATCAAAATGAAGAACATCAGCTCCTTGTCTGTGAGAAAACCAAGCAGCGAAGGGCTCACCGATTTCACCTCGGGCATGGCGGCAATTTGTGCGACCAACCGCTCGTCCATCTTGCTCAGCTTAAAACTCGCCGCGCCGCCCTGCATGATCGTGATGTTGCCCTGATCCAGGCTGCCTGACATCCCGTTCATTGTAGTCATAACACCATCCAGCAGACCCCCCATCATGACAAGGGTAGCGACACCAATCCCGATTGCCGTGGCCGAGATCAGCGTGCGCGAGCGCCGCCGCCACAGGTTGCGATAGGCCTGCCCACCAAGCCGGGCCCAACCGCCCGCAGGCGCGTCGACCGCGCCACCTTCGTAGCGCAGCGCCTCCACCGGCTCAAGCCGCGCCGCGGTGCGCGCCGGGTACCAGCCGCCCACCAGCCCCAGGACCAGCGCCGTCACCATGCCAATCACGATGGTGCCTGGTGTAACGCCGCCGCTCAGCATCGCCCCTACGCCGGGCGCACGTGAGGCCAGCCACGCCAGACCGATGCCAAAAAAGACGCCGATCACGCCGCCCGCCAGACTCAGCAGTACGGCCTCACCCAGGATCATGCGCACCACGCGCCTGCGGCTCCAGCCCACGGCGCGCAGTGTGCCGATCTCGCGCGTCCGCTCGAGCACGCTCATGACCATCGCGCTCATCATCCCCAGGCCGCCAATCAGGATGGCAATCGCCGCCACGCCATAGGCCATCACGCTCAAGTAGCCGGTGAATTGCTCGCCCGACTTGTACTCGCTCGACTTGCTGACGCCCAGTTCGTCATCCAGATTCTGGATACGCGTGACCACCGTGTCGATATCGGCGCCCTTGCGCACCCCCACCTGGAAGAGGCTGACGCTGTTGACCTTCGCCGTGATCTCCTGCGCGCTGGTGAGAGTCACCAGTGCGCCGGATTCCTCCAGGGCCTGGCCCGTCTCAAAGATACCGACCACGCGATAGGGCGCGCCGACAAGGTTGATGGTGTCATCAATTCCCAGGCGCATGTCCGTGGCAGCGCTGCGCCCAAGCACCACCTGTCGGTCGGCAACCGCCGGCTTGCCCTCCACAATGCGATAGTGGCGCGTCGCGGCGCTGTTGGGGGGATAGCCGTAAATCAGGAAGAAGGAACTGCCCTCAACACTGATGAAGCCGAACACCCCTGGGTCCACATTGGTCACGTCAGGGATGCCGGCAATACGTTCGCCCAATTTCTCGTCAAGGCCACCCATGAGGACATCAAGCGCGCCTGCCTGGTTCACAAGCAGCTCATTGTTGAGCCCCAGCGCGCCGCCGTAGTTATTGGCTATGCCGTTTCCAATCGAACCCAGCGCCACAACCGCCGCGACCCCCGTGGCGATGCCAATGAGGGTGAGCAGGCTGCGCGTGCCGCGCCGCCACAGGTTTTTCAGAATCATTGCACAACGCTCCTGACGCCGTGATGCGCGGCGTCCGATCACGTGCATGCGCTTCAGCGGGCCGGTGGAAGCAGTGGGATCGATGGCGTCGATGGGATCGACGGGGAGTGCAGTGGTCTGCGCGCCTGGCGTGGAAAGCTGCCGACGTCGCTGAATGGCGTGCTGGTCAACGGGCGGCTCAATGCGAGCCGCCCGCACAGCGGAAGGGGTGCTATATGCCTACAGGCGTTCCGCAGTTGGCGCAGAACTTATGCTGGGCGTCGAGGCGCGTGCCGCAGTTCGTGCAGAAGCGCGCGGGCGCGCCGCCGGGCCCGGAGACAGGTGCGGCTGCAACCACAGCCATCGGCGCTGCCACCGCCGCAGTTGCGGCCACTACCGCACCGCCGTTGCTGAGTTGAGGACGGGCCACTGCCGGCTGTGCGATGGAAGCGCTGCGCACCGCTGCTGCTGCCGGCTCCGCCACCTTGCGCCGGTGGGCAATCTCGTTCTCCAGCGTCGCATCCAGCCCCGTGCTTTGCGGCGCAAGCTGCTCAATCTGCTGAATCAACCCAATCGCCTGACGGCGCAGGCGTTGATCATAGCGCTGGTAATCCTCATCATCCAGCTTGCCTACATGATAGTCAAACTCCAGGTCCTTGATGGCTGTCATCACCGCTTCCTTGCGCCCAATCAGCGTTCCCAGGCGGTCATCCTCCACCAGCGGCAGCGCCGGCGCGCGGTTGAGCAGCGGCCACACCACCCATGCCAGCGCGGCAAGCGAAATAAGAAGCGCGAGAATTAACGTGACTGCAAGCATGGTCTACCTGTTTCGTGAAATTACGGTTCGTTGCGACAAATTGCTGGCACTATAGGGCGGCGGCTTCAGTGGCGCGTAGCGCAAATCGGCGGACGTTTTGTAGCGGCGGCTTAAGCTGCCGGATTCACCTATTAGGCCGCGGCATTGGACAATGGCAGCCAAAGCGGCCGCGAGAGCAGACTCTCAAGTTCAAATTCGCTGTCTGTACGAAATCTATACCCTTAGCGAGCCACGGAATCCCCTGGCGGCGTAATAGGACTCTGCACCGTTGTGATACACGAAGACAGTGTCGTAGCGGCGATCACAAAAGAGCGCGCCGCCGAGTCTTCTAATGTCCACCGGAGTTTGAACCCAACTCGAGGTCTTCGTATCGAACTTTCCAAGTTTCTGCAACGCTCGATATTGCTCTTCCGTCAAGAGCTCAATGCCCATGGCAGCCGCCAAATCAGTCGCGCTATTGGCTGGTTTGGCTTCTTTCCTCGACTCCAGCGCTGCACGGTCGTAACAGAGGCTTCTACGGCCCGAAGGACTTTCCGTTGAACAATCAATGAAGATGTATTTGCCTGTCTGCCTGTCGTAACCAACTACATCCGGCTCACCGCCGGTTCTTTCCATTTCATTGAGTGACCACAGCTTTTCAGTGTCGGCTTCCAGCCTTGCATGCACGTCAGGCCACTCAATTCCTTGATGGCGGACCATGTATTTCTCAAAGCGGGCTCTCAAGGATTCAAGTAGTTCCTCACGCTGTTCTGGTGACAACGCCATTTCTGTCTCCATAGGCATCCTTCGAATTGATAGAGAGCGTATTGCCTGCTATCAGACACGAACGAGATAGTGCGACGAAATCCGCAGCTTGCAACACACCTCTACCCAATGACGCGGAAGACGCACAGGGCAAGCAGAAGCGGTCAATTGCCCTCAGTCTCTGCCAGGCACACCCGGCGCAGACCTGAGGAGTATGAAGTTGTCGCCGTTCCTGCTTTCGCCTGCGTCCCCGCGCACCCGCGCCCTTGCATTGAAGAAGCGCTCTTCAGCTCGGTATCGCGTCAGTCTCCCGTTGCGTAGGCCACCGCCGAATAAGTCTCGGTGCGGCGGCGCGCGGGGTTGGGCCACGACGCTATCAGCGTGCCCAGCATCAACACCAGACCACCAATCCACATCCACATCGTCAGCGGGTTGATGTAAATCGTGAAGGTCGCCGAGTTGCCCGAATCATCCCAGCCGTTGAGCACGACATAAACGTCCTGAATTGGCGTCATGCGCAGCCCCACCTCGCTGGTGGGCATGTCGGGCGTCTTGAAGTAGACATTGCGGCTGGGGGTAACCTCGCTCAGGGCTTTACCCGAGGCGGTGTCGTAAACCGTCATCTGTGCCACATACGAGTCGCGGTTCGATTCGCTGTCGACGCGCATCCCGCCGAACTCAAGGTCAAAGCCGCCGAGTTGCACAACCTCACCACGCGCCAGCGTGACGTTGGTCGTCAGTTGATAGAACTCGTTGCCCACCACGGCCACGCCAATCATCACAATGGAGAGGTGGACGAGATAGCCGCCATAGCGTCGGCCGTTGCGCCGCCAGAGGTTGCCCATGGCCACAAGGACATTCTCGCTCGTTGTGGTGCGCCGCGCGATGATGCCGCGCACATACTCCTGCACAATTGTGGCCGCGGCAAAGGCCAGCACCGCCAGCCCCAGCGAGGCAAAGACGCTTTTGCCGATGAAATAGGTGGCCACACCCACGACCACCATGGTGATCAATGGCCACACAAACTGCTTGCGCAGCGAGGCAGCGCTTGTATGCCGCCAGCCCATCAGAGGGCCGACGCCCATGAGGATCACGAGCAGCATGAAGAGCGGCCCGTTCACCTTGTTGAAGAAGGGCGCTGCCACGCTAATCCGCTGTCCTGTGAGCAGTTCGCTGAACATGGGGAAGAAGGTGCCCCACAGCGTGGCAAAGGCAATCGCTGCAAAGACCCAGTTGTTGGCCAGGAAGGCGGCCTCGCGGCTCATGTAGGAGTCGATCGGCTGCTCGGCCTTGAGCAGTGGCAGGCGGCTGAAGAGCAGGTAGAGGAAACTGAAGACCACAATAATCAGGAAGACCAGGAAGTAGATGCCGACATTGCTGCGCGCAAATGCATGCACGCTCTCGAGCACTCCCGAGCGCGTGGTGAAGGTGCCCAGAATCACAAGGAAGTAGGTGGCCCAGATGAGCACCATGTTCCACACCTTGAGGATGCCGCGCTGCTCCTGGATGATGATGCTGTGCAGGAAGGCCGTTCCTGTGAGCCACGGCAGGAACGAGGCATTCTCCACGGGATCCCACGCCCAGTAGCCGCCCCAACCCAACTCCATGTAGGCCCACTGGCTGCCCATGATGATGCCAATCGAGAGGAAGAGCCAGGGGATGAGCGTCCAGCGGCGCACGGTGCGCACCCACTCGTTGTCGAGCTTGCGGCTGATGAGCGCAGCAGCGGCAAAGGCAAAGGGCACCGCCAGCCCTACATAGCCCAGATAGAGCATGACGGGATGGATGACCATCCAGTAGTTTTGCAGCAACGGGTTCAGCCCTTGCCCGTCGGCGGGGACAAAGCTCACACGTTCGAAGGGGTTCGCGGCAAAGACAAGCAGTGTAAGAAAGAAGACAGTGGTAAACATGAGCACGCCGTTGACATACGGCATAAGCACCTGGTGCTTGTTGCGATTCAGCAGCGCCACTGCCACGCCAAAGCCCGTAAGGAGCAGCGCCCAGAAGAGCAAGCTGCCTGACTGTCCCCCCCACAGGGCCGCGAATTTGTAGAAGGTGGGCAGTGCAATCTCCGAGTGATTCCAAACGTAGCTCAGCTCAAAGTGGTCGTCGAGCAGCCCGTACCACAGGATGAGGGACGCCGCGAAGACCAGCGCGAAGACCGCATAGACTGCGTTGAAGCTGCTGGCAACCAATTTGCTGTTGCGCGTATAGCCGCCCCAAAAGGCAACCACAACGCCAAAGACGGCAATCAGCAACGCAGTGATCAAGATTAGATGGCCGACGTCGAAGATCATGAGCTTCCCTTATGGTTCAAGACAGCACGTGTGCGCGTACAGGCTATGACTACGGCAGAGGGCGGATTTCGTCGAGCAGCGCGTCCATCCGCGCCTGGCTCGGAATTGGGCCAATCACAATCTCCGTGATCTGCCCCTGGGCGTTGATGAAGAAGGTCTCGGGCACGCCCTTGATGCCGAAGCGGCGCGCGGCATTGCTCTGCAAATCGGGCCCGCTGGGATAGGTGATGCCGAACTCCTTCATGTAGGCGAGCGCGGCCGGCTCCTGATCCAGGTAGTCGAGGCCCAGAAAGACAATGTCGTTGTCCTTTTCGCGCTTCCAGGTGGCCTCGAGCAAGGCCGCCTCTTCGCGACATGGGTCGCACCAGGAGGCCCAGAAATTGAGCACCACGCCCTTGCCGCGCAAGTCGTCGGAGTTGATTGTCTGCCCGTCAAAGGTGGTGAAACTGAAGGAGGGCGCCTCACCGGCGGCACGCTGCTCGGTATTATTTGTGCGCCAGAGCTGGAAACCCAACCCGACAAAGAGCAGCAGCAGCACCAGCACAATGGCGGCCTGCCAAATATAGACGGCACGTTTGGGCGGACCGACACTTTCGGGCGATGTGTCGCCGACAATTTGCGGGTCATTAGTGAATATAGGATCAAGGCTCATGGAATCACTCGTCTTGCTACGGGCGTCTCGCCAAAAGCGAAATGCCTTAGTCGTACTGCTTCAGCTCTTCGTCCAGCTTGCGGTCATATTCACTAGCCGGCGCTGCGGTGGTCACCGCCCCTGCGGGGTTGGGTTCGCGGCCCATTGCGCGCGCACGTGTGTAGAGATAGATGCCGCCACCCGCCAACACAATAAAGGGCAGCGCCCACGCCAGCCAGTTGAAGCCCGAGCGGGGCGGCTCACCGAGAACCTGCGGCCCGTAGCGGGCGACGAAAGTGTCCTTGATGAGCTGCAGATCCTGCCCTTCGCCGAGCATGATGGCGATCTCGTCCTTCATTTGCGCGCACGCCTTGAGTTCGCACGCGTCGAGGCGCACGCCGCTGCAGAGCGGGCACCAGAGCTGGCGCGCCACGTCATTCACATCGTCGGCGCTCACGGGCGTGCCCGAGGCGGCGGGCGCCGGGTCTACACCTTGCGCGCGCACGGGGGCCGCGACCATGAGCGCCCAAAGCAGGCCAATCGCTGCGAGCGCGGCCGCGGCATACAATGGCACAAGCTTGTGCCCATAGGTCATTACAGCTAGTCGGTTGCTGCTTCGGCTCGTCTGATTCATCACATCCTCCGGGTCGTCATTATAGCACAATGACGCCGGTTTTTTCCTCCGCGCTACATTGCTTATGTCTACCCATTCCCGGGCGAGGCAGTCCATGCAGGAGGGCATTTTCGGTTTGAATGATCTGCCGTCTTTCGTGCGCTACAATTCGCATGGCAGCTTTGTCACGCGGGCGGCGTGACCTGCAACGGCGTCCCCCGCCAAATCATGACCGGGCGCCGGAGCGCCCGGTCATGATTGACTTCAGGGATTGTGTGCCTGGCCGCTTGCCGTCGCATGAGCAAGAAGCCACCCGATCGTTGTGGCGAAGGCCGCCACGACGGGTTGCGGAACGACTTCCCGCTCTGCTACTCGGGCCGCGTCATCGCCGACACATCGATGCCGATATCTTCCAGGCTGTCGTACAGCCCCTGGATGACATACGCACCGTTGTGCACAAACGAGCCTGGGTCCTTGTGCGCCCACTGGAAGTTGTAGGCGGCGCGCAGCAGGCGCGGGGTCCAGTTCTTGTAGGAATTACCGCGGTTCGCTTCGTCTGCATCCAGCTCGCCATTGCCGTTGGTATCGGCAAAGAAGTAGGGGTAGCTGTTGCCGTCGTAGAGAATCGGCGCGTCGACTGTATCCGCAGCATACGCCTGGATACCGGTATAGAGCGCTTCGAGCATCGTCTCTTCTTCAAGCGCGAGGCCCTCAGCGTCATCACCGTCACCATCGTAGTCAGCGAAGTTGTAGCGAACGTTCACGAAGTCCTCAGTTGATTGGACTTCTTCGTGGCATTCGGCACACACGTTCGGGTCAACTGTCAGCGCATGCGTCTGATGGCAGTCGCTGCACTGATTCTGGCCCGAGTGCTTGTTGAAGCCCGCGTATTCCTTGTCTGCATACTGGTACATGCCCTTGGCTTCGCTGCCGTAGAACGTTGCGCCGGCGGCGAAGTAGTGGGGGTTGAGGAAACGCAGGTTTTCGGCCTGCGCATCCGGCTCGGTATTGCCGATCAGCTTTTCAACGCTGACCGAGGACTCGCGCCCCTGGTGGCAGTTCAGGCAGAGGTTGGAGTCAGGCTCTTCTGCGGAGATGACTGCACCGCTGGGGAACTTGACGCTCTCAACTTCGTACCGGGTGAACTCAACCAGGTCGTTGTGGCACGTTGCACACTGCATGCCATTCGACGGCTGGGCGGAGACATTGACCCCTTCGGCAAGGAAGGTGGGCAGACCGACGGCGGAGTGGCATTTGGCGCAACTGCCGGGCACCACGCCTTCTTCATCCCAATAGCGGAATGCTGCTTCGGAACCGGCGAAGTGGCCGGAGTCAATCCGGGCCATTGCCGTCATGTCGATAGGCTCGGCCAACGCCTGGTTCAAGTCATCAATCGAGTCGTACAGCAACTGGATGATGTACTTGCCTCCGTGGGCGTAAGCGCCGGGGTCCTTGATCGAAGTCTGGTAGTTGTAGGCGGCCTTGAGCAGGCGCGGGGTCCACGACTTGAACGAATTCGAGCCTACGGCCTCGTCGTCGCCCAGTTGCCCGTCGGCATTCGTGTCGGCAAAGAAGTACGGATAGGAGTCAGGGTTGTAGAGAATCGCAGCCCCCGCCACTTCGGCGGCATAGGCCTGAATGTTCGCATAGAGCGATTCCTGCAAACCCTGCAACTCAAAGTAGACGCCCTCTTCCACATCGCCGTTGCCGTTGTAGTCGACCTGAGAGCCCGCCATGCGGACAACCTTCAGATCTTCGACTGAGGTCACGTCGGTGTGGCAAGTAGCGCACTCTTCAACCTTCAGCTCGAGCGTATGCGGGCTGTGGCAGTCGACGCAGGTATTGTACCCATCAACATGGGCAAAGTTGCCGTCGTACGACTTGCCTTCATACTCGTAGCCGCCCTTGGCCAGGGTGCCGTACTTCGTTGCGGCAGCGGCAAAGTAGTGGATATTGCGGAAGCCCAGGTCGGCGCTCACGGTATCCACATCTGCGGCTGCTGCCTTTTCGATCGCCGCGTCCACACTGATTTTGGACTCGCGTCCCTGATGGCATTCCATGCAGCGCGACTCATCGCCCAGATCCGTGAGTTCGATGCCGGAGGGCATGATCACACTTGTCTTGGCGATTGTGCCGCTGTTGTGGCAGGCAACACAGTCCACAACCGTGCCAATCGGAGCGGCCGCGTCAACCACGTTGACTTCGCTGCCGTCCGCACCGACATGGTCCTGGTACCCTATGCTGCTGTGACACTTTGCGCACGTCACGGGAATTTCGGCTGGATCTTTCTCATTCCAGTACGTGAATGCCTCGGCGGTGGCATCGGCATGCGCCGATCCCATCCACTCGTCAAGGAAGGGCACCGTGACAGTCATCGGCGCGGCATCCGCCGCTCCGGCTGCATCCTGTGACGGCGCCACTGCGCTATCCGCTGCCTGCGCAATGCCTGTGCTCAGGAAGAACGCAAACGCGATTATGCCTACCAGACTTGCGAGGAGTAGGAATTTCTTCATTTTCTCACCTCACCTCTCTTGATCTTTACGACCGGTGATGGATGGTGATTCTCGCAAGGTACGTCTGAGAACCAACTGTATAGATAGTGCAATTGATGACTGTTCGTGTGGCTCCTCCTCTCTCCCTTTGCGGGGAGTTTGGACTGGGTGAATTCATGCGCACCTGCGACTACACATCCAACAACGGCCTTGCTGCGACACACAATCCTCGCTCAACCCACTCATGACCAACTGTCTCCCCGCTTGAGAAGCACAGCGGAAGGCGGCCCGTTGGCGCCCTGCTATTGTACTTGCGGCGGAGTGGGCGTCAGCGGCACAGAGATACTCGTATCCGACGGGGGAATCGTTGTAATTGCCGTATGCTCATGCGTAAGGAAATAGAAAGTAGCCAGGAAGAGCATTGCCGTAATCACACCGGCAATCGGCAAATAGATACGCGCGCGACGGCGCTGGTTCTCCATGTTGCGCGCCATCGGCCTGGCTTTACCCTCATCATGCAGTTCGAGCTCTATCTGGTGCTCCTCCTCCATCTCCTCACGGCTGATGTAGCCCGAGAACATGCTCTTGTTGAAGCGCTTGAGATGCACGTGGTACATATGCCACGTGAGGATGGAGAGCACAGCCAGTACAGCCTCGAGGCCGTGCGCCATGCGCGCCACAGGAATCACCGCGCCGGGCAGCAGCCTGGTGGTGGCAATGGGGTTCCAGAGCATGTAGCCGGTCACCATCATGACGACAGTACCCCAGATCAGCGCCCAGTACTCGGCCTTTTCCATGTAATTGAATTTGCCCATGCGCGGGGCCTTCTTCAGGATGCGGAAGTTGTAGCCCAGCCCCTGCACCGCGTCCACCACATCCTTCCATCCGGGCAGCATGGTGAGGCGCACCCGCGTAACGTAGACCTTGTAGCCCATGGCGGCAATATGCCAAATGGAGGCGAGGATGAGCACCACGGCGGCGACACGGTGGATGATGCGAATGGTCTCGATGCCGCCCATGCCCTGAATCGCCGCGAGCATAATGGGCCACGTGGAATACATTTGCGGCAGACCCGTGACTGCGAGCACGGTGAAGCTAATAATCGTGATGATGTGCTCGATACGGTCGGCTGCCGGAAAGCGCAGGATGTGCTCGTCAAGCTTCTCCTCCGGCACAGCGGCAACGGGCCGCGCGGGGATCTCCTTCGCCTCGGCGGCTGCCGTGCCGGGCGCACGCTTCGTCTCGTCCATCTTTTCGCTTGACGCGCTATCCATGACCGTCATTTCTGCATTCCATTCCGACCAAATGCCCGGTTGACCGGCGTCATCTTTCGCTCTGCTCGCTGGTTGGCTTGTCGCCGCGCTTCTTGCCGCGCTTCGCCTCGCGCCGTGCCATGAAGCGATCCGTCGTGCGCCGAAAAACGTCCGAGCCGATGAAGAGCATGAAGCCGCCCAGCACCGTGGGGATGAGTATCTTGTAGAAGAGCGTGACCAAATAGACAATCGGGTAATTCTCGAGCGACGGTTCGTAGTGGCTCATCCACGAAGACGGGAAGTTCGCGTTGGCGTCGGGGTGGCATTTCTGGCAGGTCACCAGGATGCGCGCCTGCATCTCTGCTTCGTGGGCATCGCTGATCGACCGGATTTCGTGCACGCCGTGACAGTCGTAACAAACCGCCTTGTTGGTTGGCTCGTTGGGCGCGGTGTGCTCGAACATTGTCACGGTCTTGCCGTGGAAGTCGGTCACGTAGCTATTGAAGACATTCGTCGAGATATCGTACTTCTCCATCAACACTTCGTTGGCGTGGCATTCGCCGCACATGAGGGGTGAACTGAGCCGGAACGCGGCCGTCGTCGGGTCGTCAATCTGGTGTGCACCGTGGCAGTCGGTGCACACCGGCACGTCGCTATTGTAGCGGCCATAGAGCGCCGCCCCGTGGATACTGCCCTTGTAGGCGGTGAAGATGTCTTCATGACAGGTGCCGCAGGTGTCGCTGATACGTGTGCGCGGCACATTTGGCTGCAGTATCTGGTGGCTGCCGTGGCAGTCGGCGCACGAGGCGGCGTTGAGGTCGCCATTGGCAGCCTTTTCGGCGTGAATGCCGTCGGCGGCCAGGTTGCCTATGTCCTCGTGGCAGCGTATGCAGTTGGCTTCCACATTCGTGCGCAACGTGTCCCGGTTCAGCATCATGTCGGGCGGATGCGGGAAGCCCGCTTCGCCCATGTCAGAGTGACACTCTATGCATTCAAGCGCCGGGTACCGGATGCCGTCAATGATGCGGTTGCCGTGCACCGAGGCAATCACATCGTGCGCACTGACGCCCAGATTGATGCTCTCCGTCTTGCCGTCCGGCGTCGTACGCTCGACAATCGTGTCCAGCAGCCCGTGACAGTTGGCGCACTGCTGCGATTGCGTCTGCAACTGGTCGGCGTGACAGGTCTGGCAATCCTTTTCGGCGCTCAAATTGTCCAGCAACTCGCTATGCGCGAATTTGACCTCTGGCTGCTGCATGTCGGCAACGGCATGACACGACTGGCAATAGCCCACCGGATCGCTGGTCATGAAGTCGGTCGCTGCCACATCATGGCCGCCGTGGCAGTCGGTGCAGGTAGGCAGATTCTCGTTCGTGCCCTCACGCTGCGCCTGCAGGTGGCCCGGATTGTGCAGCTCAATCGAGAGATGGCAACTCTGGCAGTTCTCTGCGATCTCCGTCCCGAATTCATGCAGCGTCTGTGCGTCCGTAGGAACGTGCGGATATAGATAGCGCTGCTTCGGCGTATGGCAGTCCGTACAGTAAACAGAGGCAGCCGCCTGGCTACCGTGGATCGACGCGTCCAACTGGACCGGGTCGATGCCCACGCCAATGACATCACCCGACGCCAGTGTCAGCGTTTCCGTGCTGCCCACATGGCAAAGTCGACAGGCTTGGTCAGGCGCCGGACTGGCCGCCAGCAGTGGCGTCGGTTCGGCTGCCACGGCTGGAGCGGAAGTCGCACCAACTGCCGCCTCAGGCGTTGCGTCTGCGTTTGCACCCGCTCCGGGGACAGGAGTCGCAGTGGGTGCGACATCCTGCGCATGCGCTTCGGACCAATAGACTGCGGCCGCGAGCAGGAAGACGGAGAGCACTGCATACAATATCAGGAGCCTTGTGCCGTGGACTCCGGTGCACCGGCGTTGATCCATTCAATCATCCATTCAAGCTCGTTGGGGGGCAAGCGATTCGGGTGCCCCTCATTTTGCAGTTGCACGAGGAGACTGCGCTCTGCGTCTCCTGGCGTTACAGTGGCGCCCCGATTGCCACCCGCCATCAACCCGGCATACGTTTCCATCTCAAGCCCGGCCGTACCGCCATGGCATGAAGTACAGCGCGCTTCCAGTATGGGCCCGATCAGATCATCCCACGTGAGTGGCGCCGCGGGATAGCTTGGCAAGTGAGCGGGAATCTGGTTGCTCAAGCTTATGATCTGCGGCGCGCTCAGACCCGCATACTTCCACTCGGTGGCATGACAGTTGCTGTTGCCACAGAAACTTGTGTCCTGAATGCCGCCCGGATCGCTCACATCATGGCAACCTTTGCAGGTGTTGTCGAATGCGTAGCGATGCTGCGCAATCCAGTTGGAACCTGTATGCGACTCGGGCTCAAGCGCCTCAGTGAGCGGTATAACCGGTGTGGCGCCATCTTTTGGCGCCTGCACCGGGATGGAGTGGCACAGATTGCATTCGATGCGAATGCTTTCGTTCTGTGCGTCCAGATGCTTGCCGTCGTGGCACCGAAAGCAGCCTGGCGCATTCTTGTGACCCAGGTTGTCGGGATGCGATGTCCAGCTCACATCCATCGTCGGAAAAACCATCGCCGAGTAGAGGGTCTCAAGCTCTGCAACAGCCTTCTTTACCGTTGCCTCATTCTCGGCATAGTAGTCCGCCCAGTTGGTCGCATAGTATTCGTCGAGCCCACGCACCGCCGTCATGGCTTCATCCATATTCGGATACTGACGTTCAAAAACCGCCACGGCGTTCTGCTTGAAGTAGGGAATTGTTGGGGAAATCAGTTCCCTCGCCATTGCGTCATCTACAGTATCTTCGGGCGTCTTGAACTCATGCGATGCGCGGTTGTGGCAGGTGATGCAGTCCATCTTGCGCATGGAGTCCGGGTTGTTCGCCACGAAGTCCGGCGGCAAGACAGCTTCGGTGTCTGTATAGGTTTTGGTCTCGCCCGTTGCCGCCGACGTCACGCGAACCCACGGGATCTCCTGCTGCAAGTTGGCGTCATCCGTGAAGATATACTCGACTTCATTCTCAATATGCCAGTGGATGCCCTTGCCTCTGCCTTCGCGTTCCGTACCGCCGCCAACCTTGAAGGAAAGATACGTTGTGCGCTCGGCGTTATTCGCGTCTGCGTCAAAACGGGTAATCGTCTCGAGGCTGTTGGGCGAGAACTTGGACGGGTTGTGACAGCGCTCACAAACCTGGCTTGCCGGGCGCAGTTTCTTGCTGTAAATCGGCATTTCATAGCCGGTGCCCAGAAACTTGACAATGTGCGAAATGTCCTGAGCCTTGCGCGTAAACTGCGTGGCAATTGTAGTCCGGCCGATATGACACTCAACGCACTTGACGTTGGCGTGCGGCGACTGTTGATACGAGATGTATTCCGGCGGCATTGTGTGGCACTGTGTGCCGCAAAACTCCGAAGTATTTGTGTACTCCCAGCCGGCTCCCATGAGGGCAAAGGCCATCAGCGCAGCAAATGCGAGCGTTCCGTAAGGCATCAGCCGCACCCACATCGGCGAGGAGGGATCCGGCGTAAAGAAGCGACTCAGGCGTCTACGCATCGGGATTTCTCCTTGCACGCAGTGCACGAACGCCCAGGCCAATCACCAGCGCGGCCAGGAGTCCAATACCTGCAAAGAAGGCTATGCGCAACCCCTCACCCGTCGGTACGGCATAGGTTTCCACCGGCAGACCCACCGACGGCAGCGGTGTTGGCGGCGGCGGCGATGTTGGCGTGGGTCCAGGTCCAAAGAACTTTGAGGCGTCGGGCGTCGCCTGCGCCATCGTCCAGTCAATCATTTGCGCAGCCCACGCCGGCCCTTCGCCATATTCGGTGTGGCAAAGATTGCAGGCATTGGGCATCACTTCAAACCCACCATGTTCAATGCTCCCCTCAGGGTCGGGCTGAAGGAATGAGTGGTTGTGAATGTCGTATTCGTTGACGCTTGTTGCCATCTTCGGCATGTGGCAGTCCGTGCAAACGAAATCATGCTTGAGTGATGCTTTTTCGTGATAGGGAATGTGCCTGATGAGCGCAGCCCTGTCGGAATGGCACGACACGCATAATTCGTTGACCGGCTTCTGCAGCATTCCCGGCTGTACGCCGTTGTCATGCACACGGTGGCATGTGATGCAGGCTGTCGTCGGCGACGTCGACATCGGGCTGCCCAAATTCCAATCCATGTACTGCTGATGGTTGAGTCGCGCACTGCCGTCAGCCCAGAGCGCTTCCGGATCGTCGGTCATCGTGAAATGAGCCGACAAATCGTCCCCCGGCCGGTAACTACCCGGGTATGGGTGACCCTCAGGCGAGACCCCCCGGCTGTGACACGCACCGCACACCTGATCATCAACCGCGGCGTAGGGCTTTACGTTGGTCGGATCCTCGGCATGCGCCTGTCCCGGACCATGGCAACTCTCACAGCCAATCGCATACTCCGTGAAGCTTCCATCTTCACTTGCGAGCCCAGTCACATGACACGAGCCGCAATCCTGGACCCAGTCAGTGGTTGGACCCTCACTGAATACATAGGGTTCCCATTCCAGCTTCGCCACATTCCACTGCGCATTTAGGATTGTGAATGTGCCAGTGATGTCCTTTGAGACGTAGACCTGGCGCCATCGGCTTCCAATCACCAGGGCCACGTCCGCCAAGTCAAAGTTGCGGTCCGGGTCAATATGGTTGAAGTCACCCACCACGGCATCCGGCTGAAGTTGCGGATCCTGCACAAAGCGGGCGTGCAGCGTTTGCTGCCAGGTGAAGTACTTGTCGTCGTGACAGCCGTTGCACCGTGCGCTGCCGGCATATCCTGTCGCGCCCGCCCCCACTCCTGGTCGCGGCGCCAAGTACGCCTGCGCCCACGCATCGGTCTCGTCCACATGACAGGCCAGGCAGAGCGGCGGCATGGCCGTTCTGAGTTCCTCTACCCGCGCGATCGCGTGGCTGCCGTGACAATCAACACATGTGGGCAGGGAGGTCGGATCGACCTTGACTTCGGATTCGGGGTCTTCCTCGCCCAGAGCCAGACTATGAAAGGGCTTGTGCGCATAATGGCAACTTTCACACGACGTCGACACGCCGACTGCAAATTCGCGTCGCGAGGTCGCCGTTAACGCCTTATGCGGGTATTGATGATTAATCTCGTCGTTGTGACAACCAAGGCACGAAACTGGTTCGATCCCTGAGGCAGCATTGGCGGAATGGGGTGAGCGGTCGAGCGCTGCAAGGTCGATCTCCACCCCAATTGTCTCACCCGATGTGAAAGTCAGCGTTGCATCGGTCTCGCCGTGGCAACCACGACATCCGCTTTCCGATTGTGGTGTCGGCGTCGGGAGCGGCGGGGCCGCCAATGCAGGGCGCACGTACAGCAAACCAAGCGCAATGAGTACACCTGGTATTCCCGCTATCATCGTCACACGTATGAAGCGTCGCATTTGTGAACCGTGGTTCGTTTGAGTCGGTGCAATAACCGGCGACTCAACCTCTTCAGATAATTCGCATGCCAGTAAAGGTTGGCACATGGACTATGGTCTTCTGTGCCGGACGCATCAGTCGCCTTCACTGACCGGCGTTGCTTGCTCGTTGCTGACGGCGGGCGCAGGGGTGACTGTGACGGTCGCCTCTACCGTAACCGTGGCCGTGGTCGTTGCCGTCACCGAGGCGCCAACCTCCGGCGTCGCGACTGGCGTCACGTCCGGCGTGTTGGTGGAATCAACCTTCGACACTTGAGACTCCGCTGTGGCATCAGGTGTCTCGGCCTCTGTGGCAGCCTCGCTTGCGCTGGTGCTTTCGGACTCAGGAGTCTCCGATATCGCCGGCGTCAGGCTCAGCCCACTGCTTTCGAGGTAGGCGTCCAGGTCGTTGGCGGCGCCCATCTGGTCGCGGTCGTGATATCCCGTCGCCACTGAAATCAGAACGTCGTCCGCAAGGTTTGGTGCTCGGCCTGCGTCACTGTGACAGCCGCGACAACTGAACTCCAGTGCCAGGTAGGGGGTATCGAATTCCCCGTTCTTGTTGAACTGCCCCATTACCTGCGGATTGATCGCGACGAGGTGCGTGCGAAAATCAGCCATGTACTTTTCCGGGTCGCTCACCGCCGACTCGATCAGCTTTGGCATATGACAGTCAACGCAGTTTGCATGTTTGCGGTCGGAAATCTTCTGAAACTCTTCCGACTGAAAATGACAGGTCGCGCAGACGGCAGCTACGCCCTGGCCCGTCGCATGGATCGTAGTCTCATGCGGATTGTGACAGGCCACGCAATCCATAATCGACTTCTTGCCCGTAAAGGGGGTGGCGGACGCATCGTGGTGCGGAAGGAATCCGTTTGCCGATGGAATCGGCTCCGTCGTCCCCGTGCCGTGGCAGGATTCGCACAAGTTGCGGTCGGTCGAAATCTGCATAGTCGCGCGGTAGGGGTCATTCACATGACTCCCCCCGGGACCGTGGCATGCTTCACAGCCGACACTTGCCTCCGCCCACGTACCGACGAGGCCAGGCAGGCCATCCTGATTGCCCTCTGGAACGTAGCCTGTGGTGTGGCATGTGCCGCAGGTGTACGGCAGGTCCACTTCCCCGGCATGATAGGCTACAAATTCGTCCCCCGCCCTCAGTGTCCTGTTCTCGAGGTTGTACTGGGTCTTGGCATTTTCATCGCCGGTGATCAGGTATCCCTGTTTGTCGAGAAAGCGTGCCTTCCAGCCATAGCCGCCGATCACGTAGAGAATGTCGTCCCAGCTGTAGCCTTCGGGCGGATTCTTGACTTCGCTGAAAGGATACGAAGGGGCTTTGCCATCTTCCGGCCGCTTCATGATCGACGCATGGCCAGTCGTCGCGTAAGCCTCGTAGAGGTCCGCGTGGCACTGCTTGCAGGTCTCCGAACCGACAAAGATCGGCGGCGTGTAGTCCAGCCCGGGGTTGCCCTGGGGGCCGCGCGGCCCCTGGTCACCCACATTGCCCTGTGAGCCCGTTGGCCCCGGCGGGCCGGCAGGGCCTTGCGGGCCAGCGACGCCAGGAGGCCCTGCGGTGAAGGCGCAGGCGCCAAGCGCGCCTGCGAGCAGGGCGAGCAGGAGCAGGAATGTGACGGTTTTCCATGATGAATGGGATGAATGGGATGAATGGGGAGAAAGGCTGCTGCGCATAGCTGTTTCCTTGCATTTCGTGGAGCCGGGCATTCTGCGTGCGCCGGCGGCACAAGGCCATCATCCAGCATAGCCAGAGCGGAGCCTTTGCGCATCGTGCGGGAGATGGGTAAGAACCCTGGCCACTTGTCCAGATGCGCTGCAGTCCGGGCCACTTATGCCGGCTGTGCTTTGGGTTGCGCGGCGCCGTGCAGGCGGCGCTCAACGTCCAGCAGTTGTGTCTTGAAGCGGGAACGGCGCCGCATCCACTCGTTGTTGTTCACCGCGCCCAGTGCATGGAGGTCATCGAGGTGAGCAAGTTGATCGAGCAAATCGTCGCGCAAAGCGCCCAGGTCAGCCCTGCTGGAACGGCTGCGCACGGAGCCGGCAGCACGCGCATAGAGCAGCGCACCCACCATGCCTGCGGCCACAATCGCAGCCACCACTGCGCTCACCCAGGGGTCGAGCAGCGCCGGCGTGGTGCGGCTCGCGCCTGGCGCAGCGGCGCCTGCCGCCATATCCGTCGTGCTCGTCGAGGCCGCTGCTGCCTCACGCGCGGCCAGGCGCGGGTCGTCCACACCCGGCTCGGGAAGTCCCGCGATATTCACCTCGAGTGTGCCCGGCTGCGCATCCTGCGCCGACCAGAATTGGTAGGCCAGGTTGCCCATGCTTTCGACGCTGACAAATTCAAGCCCGGTTGCATCCACCTTCAGACCTTCCAGATCGGATACGAGCAGGCTCACTTCGGCGGCCGGGTAGAGCGCCTCTTGCGTCAGATCCGCTGTTGTGCCGTCGTAGGGCAGCACATAGCGGATGATTAACTGTCGCACGCCCTGGCCCGGCGCAATCGGCAGCGTGTCGTAGATGACGGGCCCCACTTGCTGGAAGCGCCCGCCCAGTGTGCCGGTGTCAAATGCAACATCCTGTGCACCCGGCGGGACCTGCATGGCGAAGGTGACGGGCTGGTCGGTTCCGTTCACGGACGCGCCAACGAATGTGCGGTCCGAGCTGTTGCTCAGGGCATAGATTTGCCCAATGAGCAACGCGCCCTGCTCAACCTCCACAATCCAGTGCAGGCGCTCGATCGAGACAACGCTGGCGTCGGTTGTGGTGTCGAAGACGGTGATCTCGGTCTGCACTGTAGGTGAAATGGGCGAGAGTGATATGAAGTTGGAGCTGTAGTTTGCCCCGCCCGCGGCCACCGATGCGATGTAGTTCAGGTTGGGGTCGAGTGCGAGATCATTGAATGCAAATGCGCCGTCAGCGCTCAACGTTGTCGTGAAAGTTGCAACAGGCTCAAAACCCAAAAAGGCGTTGAGCTGCACGGTATCGCTCATGGTTGCTGCGCCTTGCGCGGAACCTTGTGCGACCGTACCACTGATGACACCATCGCCCGGCTGGTAGGGCGAGACCCATGGCGGCGTTTGCGAGAAGGTGCGTACATACTCAAGCACAGACGCACGGTCGGCAGAGGAAAAGTCGGCGCCCACGTCGGCGTGCACTTGCGTCCAGCCTGCGTCCAGCGCCGCCTGGCTGTTGAAGACGGCGTACTGCTGGTCCGAGAAGTCGGTCACCACATCGGCGCCGTCGGGCCCGTCGCCCTTGCCTGCGTCGCCATGGCAAGCTGCGCAGGAGGCGGCATAGAGCGCCTCACCACCTGCAACTTCCGCTTCAGAGGTGTGCAGGCTCCAGGCATAGGCCACCGCGTTCCAGATGGTTTCATCGTCGAGGCTCTGGCTCCACGGGGGCATCATCGCCTGCATACGCCCATATTTGGTGGTAAAGAAGAGCTCGGCGGGCTGCTGGCCCCATACAGTGGCGGGATCGGAGAAGACGGCCGGCTGGGCGTTGAGGCCGGGTGCACTGGGACCGTCGCCGTCGCCTGTCTCGCCATGGCACGGCGCGCAATTTTCCACATAGACGGCGCGGCCTACGCGTGCGCTGGGCGGCGCAATGGGCACCGTAACCTGTGTCGGGTCAAAGGTCGGCGCGGGGCCGAGTACATCCTGTGCCTGCACGCGCAAAGCGCCGCCCGTGGCCAATAGGGCGAATACGCACACAACAAGCATGGCGCCGACCAGCAACTGCCACGGCAGCGCGCGCTGCCGGGCGCCGGGGGCCACATCATTGAATCGCTTCATAAAGGGGATCGCTTGGCTCCACCCAGTCATGGCTGACCGGTGTGCGGGTTTACGCGCGACCAGCACGCGGGCTGCAATTCGTTTCGTTGCTACGACTGATGCTGCTGGACTGGCTAACGGTCAGCCTGGACGTGGATCTGCTCCGGCTCTTCCTCGTAGCGGCTCGGGCACTTGAGAAGCAGATCATTGGCCTGGAAAGAGCCGTCCGGAAGTATGGTGCCCTCAACAATCGCCTCGGCGGCGCGCTGGAAGTTGTCCGGTCGGGGGCCGAAGAAGACAATGGGCAGTTGGGCGCCCTTTTCGTCGGTAATGCTGAAACGCAGGGTAATTGTCTGCGGGTCCCAATTCTCGCTGCCATCGACCACCTGGCCGCTGGCGCGCACGCGCTGCCCCACCAGTGTAGTGCCGCTGTCGCGGATTTCGCTCACAGTGAGATAGTACGCACCCGTCGACATGGTGGCTTGCACAATAAGCAGAATAACTATGCCAATTAGCAAGAAGCCTCCGACAATAAACTTCAGGTTCTTGTTGGTGGTGCGGCCTGCCAATTCAGCGGGAATCGGACCCGTTGTGGTAACAGACTGTGCCATGGCCAATCCTGCTTTCGTAACACATGGAATCAAGCGGAGAAGTGGTTGACGAGAGCGCTCGTCTTGTCAATATCTTATGTCACATCACCCGAAACGTCAACCACGAAGCATCGGCTGCAACCTGCAGGATAGCGGCTTGTTGGCGCTTCGTCACCCCCCAAATGGACAGGTTCCGAGCTGCCATTCGTCGAATTTTGCGACGCCTGCCGCGGCGCTGAGACAGATATCATGAGCTATCCATAGATATGCTCAGAATTGGACGCGCCTTTGCGCGCAGGCGACATTCCGGCGCGCAAAGGCCGCCTTGCGGCGGCCTTTGCACTCTTGCCTTTCACGCAACCCCATGAATCAACGTTGGGGTTATTTCGCTATCTGCTTGTCACGCGTACCGGGCGGCTAGTGGCTGCTCCCGCTAAACGTCCGATCCACTTTGGCGACCGTCTTGTCGGCCTTGGCCATGAAGTCGTTCCAGAAGTTGTCCCACTCGCGGCTCGCCTGGTCCCGGGTATAGCCGTAGCGTTCCTGGATTTTGCCCAGCAGCGTTTCGGCATTGCCGCCAATCTGCTCGAGGTCATCGTCCGTCAACTTGCCAAAAGTCTCGCGCACGTTGCCGCGCACTTGTCGCCACTGACCCTTCAGGATGTCGTCGTTCATCGATTAGGCTCCTTTGCATTCATTCCAGCACGTATGTGGCTCAATCCCCGTCTGCGCACAATGCGCACGCTGAACTGCAGGTAGGCCATCAACGTGTGCGAACCTTGCCTGCAGGCACCGCTTGCCTGCGTTCCGGTTCGTAGCCCCATTATGGCGGACTGGCGCAAGCTTGGCAGTCGGCCATTTGCCGCAGCCTGCGTAGGACTTGATTTGAGCCGTTTGTCGGTGATGTTCCGACAAGCGGCGGGCTGTCGGTAAACAAAAAGACGACCTTAAGTCGCCTTTCCCGTCCGCAATGCGCTTCGGCATTCGTTGTCGGCCGCGCCCTGCTCACTGACACGTGTGCTCAGTGCGCAACACGAGTCCAGCCGGGCACTGAACCCGCCTGCTAGTGCTTCCTACTGCTCTTGCAGGTTCTGCACAAGGCTCTCGATGGCAAAAGGCAGCTTGTCAAACTCGCTGGATTTGTCAAAGAAGAAACTCGCGCCGGCCTTCTCGCATTCCGTCTTGTAGCGTGATGTGGCGTGGTTTGTGAGCATGATGATGGCCGCCTGCGGGTGCGTGCGCTTCATGACGCGCAACACATCAATGCCATTGCGCAAGCCATAGCCGCCCGGCACCTTGATGTCCAGAATTGCAATCTCTGGACTGTGCTCATCCATCAAGGCGACCGCCGAGGTCGCATCGCCCGCCTGTAGCACCGCATCCACGCCGTCTATCTCGTCGACCAGGTCGACAAGCAGGCGGCGCACCACGGGGGCATCGTCCATGATCAACACACGTACTGGTTTGCCCATGATATCAATTAGATACTGCAATTGTGCTGCCACTTTCTCACTCCTCTGGATTCCATCATCTTGATACAGCGTATCAGATGGTTGCCAGAGGGGCTATCGGCTATCGGCGCAGCAGCGTGTCGGGATTCATCCTACAAGGGGAGTCCAGGCGCACGTTTTCAGGCGCCTGCTCAGGCGGATAGCTGATTGTCAATCACATAGCGAATCAGGTCGGCGTTTGTCTTGAGGTCCATCTTTTCGAGAATGCGCGAGCGATAAGTGCTGATTGTCTTGACGCTTAGGCCGAGGTCTTTGCCGATCTCGCTTACCGCCTTGCCTGCGCCAATCAGGAGCAGCACGGTGTACTCCCGATCGGAGAGCGCCTCGTGGGGCAGTTTGTCAAGATCGCCGCTCAACCCCAGCGCGAGCCGCTCGGCCAGGGCAGGGCTCACGTACCTGCCCCCG
This sequence comes from uncultured Caldilineaceae bacterium, assembly GCA_964427845.1. GTDB lineage: Bacteria > Chloroflexota > Anaerolineae > Caldilineales > Caldilineaceae > UBA5069. The sequence goes on along the minus strand of CAYRVP010000024.1, from coordinate 17,223 downwards.
TGCACCACACGCTGGATGGCGCCCACAAGTTCGTCGAGCGCGGCATCCTTGTTCAAATAGCCGGCGGCGCCAGCCTTCAGTACGCGCACGGCGTACTGCTCCTCGGGATGCATGCTCAGGATGAGGATGGGCAGCTCTGGGCGGCTGTGGCGCACTTCGTTGAGAATGTCCAGGCCATTGCGTCCCGGCATGGAAATGTCGAGCACGAGGCAATCCCACACAGCACCGTTGACCATGTCAAGCACTTCCTGGCCGTTCGCAGCCTCGGCCAGTTCAATAAAGGGCGCCTGCTCCTTGACAATTTGCTGGAGCCCCTTGCGCACGACCGCGTGGTCATCAGCAATCAAGACCTTGACCATTGAATGCGTCTCCCTGCTCTCTCTGACCTCCGCATGCGCGCAGACGGCGATGAGCTCGTCCAGATGGCGCTGTCCGTGCCGTCGCCCTCTGCGCTTGACAACGCAAGTGTACCACCGAGTTGGCTGACACGCTCACGCATGCCAGGCAAGCGCATCGAAATGCGCGACTCGCTGTTGCCCGCACTCACTGCGGGCGCGTGGTTGCTGGGCGGCAGTGCTGCTTCCAGGGGGGGATTGTGATTCATGGAGAGGGGGGCGCCATGCGCGTGCAGGGCGCAATGTACCGAGCACCCCACCTGGTGCCCATCGTACACCACGCACAGATGCAGCTCAAGCGTGCGCGCGACAGGGCGTGAGATCCCCGTGTATGCGCATCCCTATTGTGCACTGCGACGCGCAGCCGGCCGTTGCGGGTTTTCCCCGCGAAGCAGCCTGTTTGCGGGCCATTGCGGCGCTGTGTAGAATGATGCCACCCATGTCCACACTCTCTTTGCTTGGCGACGCACGCCGTCGCGCCCACGCCATCCTGCAGCGCTGCATATCGCCCCACGGCTTTCGCGCCTCCGGCCTCGCCGAAGGCTACCCGCAAATCTGGGCGCGCGACAGCATGATTACTTTCCTGGGCGCAGCCGCCACCGGTGACCCGGCTTATGTGCAGGCCGGACGCGCCTCGCTTGAGATCATGGCGCAGCACCAGTCGCGGCGCGGCCTCATTCAGCTCAATGTCCACCCCGAAAGCGGCCATGTAAGCACGGAAAACGCCGGCGCTGTCGACGCCAATCTTTGGTACATCCTGGGGCACTATCTGCACGTCAAACTCACGCATGATGTGGAGTTTCTGCGCACCCACTGGAGCAGCATTGACCGCGCACTCGCCTGGCTTGAATACCAGGACATGAACGAGTGCGGCCTCATCGAAGTGCCTGAAGCCGGCGATTGGATGGACCTGCTGGCGGTGCGCTACAACGTTCTCTACGACAACGTTCTCTACTATGCCGCGACACTGGCGCACGAGCAGATGGCCGCCCTGCTGCCCGCCGCCACACCCATCTACCAGCCTGGTGTGGATGCCGATGGCATCCACCTGCGCCTCAATCTGCTCATGTGGGTCGATCGCTGCTGGGTGGCCGAGCACTTTGCCGAGCATCTGGAAAAACTCAAGGCCATTCGCCTTGAGTGGTTCATGCTCTATCACAATATGGGCACAATCTCGAGCCGACCCTTCTATCTGCCGTGGGTGGCGTTTCGCGAGTATGGGGATTGGTGCGACAGCCTGGGCAACCTGCTGGCAATTCTCACGGGCGTGGCGGATGGCCACCGCACCGAACACATTTTGCGCTACATGCACCAGGTGGGCATGGCCGAGCCATACCCTACCAAGGCGATCTACCCGCCTATCTATCCGGGGGAACCGCACTGGCGTGACTACTACCGCAGCCGCAACCTGAACCTGCCGCACCAGTATCACAACGGCGGCATCTGGCCCATGATTGGCGGTTTTCACGTAGCGGCGCTCGTACGCCAACACTGGATCAACGAAGCGCAACAGCTATTGGTTTCATTGGCGCACGCCAATCGCGAGGGCAATGCAGGCGATTGGGAGTTCAACGAATGGATGCACGGTGAACGGGGCCACCCCATGGGCTATGCGCAGCAGGCGTGGTCGGCCGCCATGTTCCTCTACGCCGATCGCTCGGTGGAGGAAGGGGTGCTGCCCCTCTTCGATGACTTGTTGGCCGCCAAACCGTCGGGTGCGCGGGCGCTTGAGAACAACACGTTTGCCGTACATGCGGGCGGCGGGCCAGCGTAAGGCAATCTCATTGCCGACTGAGGTGGTTTGATTGGGCGTCAGCGTGCTGTCCACCATGTGCAGCGAGGCCTCCAGAACCGGAAGCGTCGCTGCGGTCACACGGTGGCTGTACCGGCGGCGCCATGCACACTGTTTGGTTTGACGCGCGCGCGGTGCTATCATGGGGCCGCCCGTGGCAATGCTCTATCCCTGGTCGTCCCACTCGCCAGCCGGCGCGTTGCAGCGCCGAGGCGCGAGGCTTCAAATCTTGACCCTTTGGCAACCGTATCTCAGTCCATCCATCAGGAGGAAATGAATGAGCATTAAGCGATTAAGTGGCGTGCTGCTGCTTGCGTTGGTCCTGGCCATGCTGGTCTCGGCGTGCGCCGTGCCCGTCGCCCCCGCAGCACCGGCCGCCGGCGAGGCAGCCGCCCCTGCCGCAGGTGAAACCACTACGTTGACCTGGGCCTTCTGGGGCAGCCCCGAAGAGGCCGCCTCTCACGAGCGTGTGGGCGCAGCCTTCATGGCCGAGCACCCGGAAATCACGATTGAATACTGGAACCAGCCCTGGGACGACTACTTCACGAAGATCCAGTCGCTCTGGGCATCCGGCGACACCAACGCCATTCCCGACATCGCCTTCCTGTGGCCCACGCCCCGCTACGCAGCCGAAGGCGTGCTCGAGAATCTCGACCCCTACATCGCCGAAAGCGGCTACAACCTCGAAGACTATTGGCCCGGCCTGCTCGAATCGGCCAAGTATGAGGGCAGCGTCTACGGCTTCCCGCGCGACATCGAGTCAAACATCCTTTACTACAACAAAGACATGTTTGACGCTGCGGGCGTTGCCTACCCCACCGATGACTGGACATGGGATGACCTGCGCGCCGCTGCCGAGAAGTTGACCGTCAAAGATGCGAGCGGCAACACGGAAACCTATGCGCTGGCGATGGAAGGCGGCAAGTTCCTCAAGTGGGTTGAGCAGAATGGCGGCCAGATCCTGGACGACTTCGTCAACCCGTCGACTTGCACACTCGACAGCCCGGAAGCCATTGCCGGCATCCAGTTCTTCACCGACCTGCTGAATGACGGCCTGGCCATGCGCCCCGCAGACCTTAACCAGGCCGGTGGCGACGCCGGCGCGTTCCAGAGCGGCGCGACTGCCATGATTATCCAGAATACAAGCCGCGTCTCGGCCTTCAACGCTGCGGGCATGAACTACGATGTTGCGCCTGCCCCTATTCCTGCTGACGGCGAGCGCTGGAACGCCGCCGGTGGCGCAGCCTGGGTCATGAGCTCCGGCAGCGACAGCAAGGACGCCGCGTGGACCTTCCTGAGCTGGCTGCAAAGCGCAGAGGGTGGCCAGAAGATCTACACCGAAGCGGGCGAGATTTTCCCGGCCCTCCAGGCTGTGGCCAACTCACCTGCTTTCTTGAATGATGCACCGCCTGCCAACAAGCAGGGCATCCTCACCGAGGCCGCCGCTTCGGGCGTGGGTGGCTTCGGCTACTTCCCTGAATGGGGCGAGATTGATGGCTCCATCCTGGGGCCGGGCATGGAACTCGTTTGGTCCGGCGAAGCGACACCGGCCGATCAGGTGGCGGTGGTCTGCGAGCAGATCGACGCATTCCTGGCAGAAAACGGCTATCCCAAGCAGTAGGGCCGGCCGGACGCCTGCAAATTGCACAGCAGACAGCAGTCGGCGGCTCCGCATGGGGCCGCCGACTGTACACCCGCTGTAGCCGTCGCTCGTTCACTCAGTACGGCCATCGCCCATGAGTTCACAATCGAGCCCTACCTCGCGCCGCTACTTTCGCTGGCAGCCTGACCAGCAGTGGGAGGGCTATCTCTTCATCCTTCCTGCACTCATTCTCTTTGTGGTCTTCGTCGCGCTTTCGATGGCCTATTCCCTTGTCATCAGTTTCGCCGACTACGGCCTGACGGGCATCAAGGAGTTCGTCGGCCTGCGCAACTACCAGGGGCTCATACGTGATCCCATCTTCTGGAAGTCTTTCCGCAACACGGCCTTCTACATCGTCACTGTGGTGCCAATCCAGTTGATTCTGGGGCTGATCATGGCGCTGGCGCTCAACCAGGGCATCCGCGGGCGCACGGTCTACCGCCTGATCTATTTCATGCCCGTGGTCACGACAATTGTCGCAGGTGCGATTGTCTTCCGCCTCTTGCTGGCCACCAACGGGCCGCTCAACAACCTCATGGGCAGCATCTACGCCCTGTTTGGGCTGCCCTTCCGCGACATCAACTGGCTGGGCAGTTCGGCCTTTTCCAAGTGGGCGGTGGTAATTCTCACGCTTTGGAAGAACACGGGTTTTACGATGGTGGTCTACCTGGCGGCGCTGCAGGGGGTGCCGCAGGAACTATACGACGCTGCCGAGACCGACGGCGCGGGCGCCTGGGCGCGCTTCCGCAATGTGACGCTTCCTCTGATAAGTCCGACCACCTTCTTCCTTTTGATTCTGCAAATGATCGGCGCGTTCCAGCTCTTTACGGAGCCCTTCGTGATGACCCGCGGCGGTCCGGCCACCTCATCGCCCAGCGTGGTGCAGTACATCTCCTACGCGGGCTTCCGCCACATCCACATGGAAACGCCGGCGGCCATGGCGTGGGTCCTCTTTGCCTTTATTCTGCTCTTCACCCTCATCCAGAACCGCCTGCAGCGGCGCTGGGTTTTCTACGAGGCCGAGTAGACGCCCATGACGACCTCGACTGCTCAAACGCTTGCACCTGCGCCGCTGCCTGTGGGCCGCCGTGCGCGCCGCAACCCGATCTGGCTGCATGTCGTGCTGCTGCTCTTCAGCGCGATCATGCTCGCACCCTTCGCCGTCATGCTGCTGGCATCGCTTGTGCCCCAGAACGCGCTCTTTTCCGGCCAAATCCGGTTGAGCGACTTCACCTTTGACAACTTCGTCGGCACCTTCCAGACAATTCCCTTTGGGCGCTACTACCTCAACAGCATCATCGTCACCGCCGCAGTCACCGTGGGGCGGCTGCTGATCTCGTCGCTGGCGGCATATGCCTTCGCGCGGCTGCGCTTTCGTGGGCGTGATATCATCTTCAACCTCATGCTTGCCACGCTGATGATTCCCGCCGCCGTTACGCTCATCCCCCGCTTTCTAATCACCAAGAGCCTCGGCTGGTACGACGCCTACATGGGGCTGATTGTGCCCAGCATTTTTGGCGCGCTGGCCATTTTCCTCATGCGCCAATTCTATCGCGGCATCCCGCTCGATTATGACGAGGCGGCGCGCATGGATGGTGCGTCGAGCCTGCGCATTTGGTGGCAGGTGATTGTGCCGCTGAGCACGCCGGTCATCGGCACACTGGCCATCCTCACCTTCAACGACACATGGAATGACTTCCTGTGGCCGCTGGTGGTAACGGCATCAGACAAGATGCGCACAATTCCCGTGGGCCTTTCCTATTTTGTGGGACAGTACGCCACAGCGTGGGGGCTGCTCATGGCCGGCGCAGTGATTGCACTGCTGCCCATCCTCATCGTTTATCTGATCGCGCAAAACGCCTTTGTGCAGGGCATCGCGCTCTCAGGCGTGGCGGGGCGGTAGACTGCCTGCCGGGTGACGCCCTGAGCGCGCAGGCGGGCTGCTGCGCTGCCAAATCATCGGTTGCCCATCAAGCAAATCCTGTCCCAACGTGTGTGATAGAGATCGCACATGGCTCTGGGCGCGGCGCACCTCCCTTTCCGCGCAAATTCACTGCGCAGCCAGCGCACGGATGTGCTATACTGCGGGCAGCAGGTCGTTCATCTGACGGCAACACGGACTCGTGCTTCACTTGTCAGGGCCGTATATGTCGAAGATGCGGCGCCTGCGGCGGAAGAAGCAGTAGCGTGTTGATCCCCACACCCCTAAAGCCCATGACCCCCAACAGCGCGAGCACCGTCAGCCGCACAATCGGCAAGATCGTCAAGTCGAACACCCACTACGATTACGTCTGCCAGGTCTACTGTCGCGGCGAGGTGGAGCAATTGCCCCGGCCCACCGACTACGCCCTGGGCGCGTTTGTGACCATTGACCTGGAGCCGCCCGACGTCATGCCTTGGGAGGCATCTGCGGCTGCAGACAACCCCGCCATGACGCGCCTCGTGGGCGTCATCTACAACACCATTCTCGTCAACCCCGAATTCGGCAACCTGGGGCCACGCCTGAGCCAGTCGTCGGAGCTTGAGGTCTTCTCGCCCGACTACCTGGCCGAGACCGCCACTCTCGTGGGCATCATCGCGCTGGGCTGGCAAACGAGCGACGGCCACTTTCGCCAGGGCGTGCCCGTCCAGTCGGCCACCATCAATACCGCCGTGGCCTGTCTGGAGGAGGAGGAATTGCTGGCATTCCACACAGTGAGCGGTGGCCTGGGCAGCGGGTCGAGCAATGGCCACAGCAACGGCGCCGGCCCGGTCTGCCTCCACTACGTCCCCGTGTTAATGAGCATTCAAAATCCGCTCGTGCCCAGCCTGCTGATCAACATCGTGGATCGGCTCGCGCTGCTCTTTCCGGAGCAGCGCCGCACGCTCGCCGTCATGCGCAACAATCTGGCATGGAAGAGCATTGTGGAGCCGGCCCGATGAGCGTCATGGAAAGCGCCGCCAACCCTGTTGAGGGCATAGGCATCGTCAAGGGGCCAGGCGAGACGCCGCACGAATTCACCTTCATCGCGCCCGACCCCGAGCGCAAGGTGCCTCACGGTGAGTTCGTCTACTACGCCACGCTGGCGGATGGCGTCGAGCGGCGCATCCTGGGGCGCGTGACGGGGCGCAAGGCTGTCAAGCTCTTTCCCGACACCTTCATGGCCGACCCCATGGTGCCCCCCAGCCAGATGGCCGCGCTGCTTGGCTATGACAGCAGCGCCACCGAACTCTTTGAATTGACTGTGACTGTGCTCGGTTACCATGACGCCACGATGAAGGAGTTCATCAACCCGCGCGTGCCCCCGGCGGGCGGCGCACCCATCTACATTGCCGACGACGCCTACCTGGCAGCCACGCTCAGCCGCACGCACCAAGGCGAGTTGGGCAGCGCGCACCTGGGCAGCCTGCTCAGCCGCGCTCCCGACGCCGTGCCCATTGCCGTGGACGTGCGCGGCTTCACAAGCACGCATCTGGCCATTCTTGCCAGCACGGGCAGCGGCAAGAGCTACCTGGCCGGTGTGCTCCTCGAAGAATTGATGATGCCCCACAACCGCGCCGCCGTGCTTGTGATTGACCCTCACGGCGAGTACGACACATTGCAGGAAATGGCCAACCACACCGACTTCGCCAGTGGCGCCTACAAGCCCACCGTGCGCATCTTCCGCCCAGACCAAGTGAAGGTCAGGTTCGACACATTAACATTGGCCGACCTTCGCTACCTTCTCACCAACCTTTCGGAAAAGCAGCATTATCAGCTAGGCCGCGCATTCGGATTCGCTCAGCGCGACTTCAAGAATGGATATACCGTCGAACAGTTCCTTGTTGCGGTGGACCAAGCTGCAGAAGGCAAAAGTGCCAAGACAGAAGAAGAGGAAGACCCAACATCAAAGGCGCTGAAGTGGCGCATCAGGAGCCTGAAGCAGAGCAGAGTCATAAACGATGTAGAGAACCTGGAGTTGAAGGAACTCTTCAAGCCGGGCCAGTGCACGGTGCTGCAGCTTAGCGAGGTGCCGCAGCGCGAGCAGCAGGTCATCGCCGCGGTCATCCTGCGCCGCGCCTACCAGGCACGCGTGGACACGCAGAAGAAGATTGCCAACCGCGGCGACCCCAACTATCTCAACTTCCCGCTCTTCTGCCTGATCGAGGAAGCGCACAACTTCGCCCCCGCCAATGCCGACGCCGTCTCCACCGAGCAGCTCAAGATTATTCTCAGCGAAGGGCGCAAATTCGGCGTCAGCGTCGGCCTCATTTCGCAGCGGCCGGGCAAGCTCGACAGCGACGTCCTCAGCCAGTGCATGACCCAATGCATCATGCGCATTACCAACCCCATTGACCAGGAGAAGATCGCCTCATCGGTGGAGAGTGTGGGGCGCGAACTGATCCGCGAACTCCCCAGCCTGACCAAGGGGCAGGTCATCATCAGCGGCGCAAGCGTGAACACGCCGGTGATGGTGCGCGTGCGCCAGCGCATTACCAGCCACGGTGGCCAGGACATCGACGCGCCGGCTCTGTGGAGCGCCTGGTTCAGCAACGATGAGGAGCGCAGGGAGAAGCGCGCCGGCGCCGTGCCCGTTGATGACCGCGAGTGGTGGGAAGATGACGACGGCGAACCGCTGCGCCTGCCGCCGGGCGGCCGGCCAACAAGACAATAAATGAAGATTGATGATTGAAGACAGGGTTCGGGGCCGGTGGCCACGAACCCTGTCTTCAATCATCAATCTTCAATCATAAGTCTTTACTCAACCAGCCGCCCCTCAAGCTGCTCAATCAGCCGCACGAGGTCGGTGCGCGTGACGACGCCGACCACAACCTCGCCCTCCAGAATGGGCAGCAGCGTCTCGCCGGGCTTGGAGAGCAGGTCGAACGCAGCCTCCACGGGGTCATCGGGTGCGGCGATGGGCACTTCGGTGTTGTCCATTAATTCAGCAGCGGTGGTGGCCAGCGCCTCGCGCAGCCGATCTTTGTACTCCCGATGCTCATCGAGATGGATAGGAATCAACCCCGAGAGCACCGAAATATACTGCGGCTCGCGCAGGGGCGCATTACGCTCAATCAGGTGCAGCTCCGTAATCAGGCCAAGAAGTTCGCCCTTCTCGTTGACAACGGGCACACCGCTCACCTGCTTATCGTTCATCAGGCGCGCCACCTCCTGCACGGTAGCCTCGGGGGCTACGGTAACGGGTGGCGCCGACATGATTTCGCGGATAATCATTGGGTTCACCTTCCGGGATTGCTTGACCGCCCTGTGCAGCCTTTGGCGGTGATGTGAGAGTGGATGGGTGCGCCCATCATACCTGTGCAAGCCCTTCCAGGGCGAACTTGCCGTCCTTGTAGAAGAGCTCGCCGTCCACACGGATTTCGCTGTCTGTGCGCATGTCGCAGATGAAATCCCAATGCACAGTGGACTTATTGCGGCTGCCCGTCTCGGGATAGCCCGCGCCCACGGCCATGTGCATGGCGCCGCCGATCTTCTCGTCGAAGAGGATGTTGCGGGTGAAGCGTTGAATTTCGTCATTGGTGCCAATCGCAAACTCGCCCAGGAAGCGCGCGCCGGGGTCGGTGTCCAGCGTGGCCAGCAGGAAGTCCTCGCCCTTGGCGGCGTGCGCTTCAACCACAGCCCCATCCACAAAGGTGAACTCGACGCCCTCGACGGCGCGCCCGGCGCGCAGTGCCGGATAGGTGAAGCGCACCCAGCCGTTGACCGAATCCTCAACCGGCCCCGTGTAGATTTCGCCACTGGGCATGTTGCGGCGGCCGTCACTGTTCATGAAGGTGCGCCCGGCAATCGAGAGGTGCAGGTCGACGTTGGGTCCCCGCACCGTCACTTGCTGCTTGCCGCGCAGCCACTCCACGAGGCGCTGCTGACGTTCGTGAACCCGCTGCCAGTGCGCCACGGGGTCGGGCTGGTCGGCGGCGGTGGCGGCATAGACAAAGTCCTCGTACTCGCGCAGGCTCATCTCGGCCTCCTGCGCATAGGCGGCGCAGGGGAAAAGCGTGAGCACCCAGCGGAAATCGCCGGCGGCGGCACGCTGCATCATCGTCTGCTGGAAGGCGCGGCGGCCGCGCTGGAGTTGCTGGGCGCGCGCCGGCGGCAGTGACGTCAGCGTGCGCGTATTGGTCGCGGCATCAATCGAGATACGCACATCGGCCTTCTCGGCCACCAGTTTTTCGAGAGGCGAGGCCCAGCCAAGCTGCGCATCCGCTGCCGCGTGGGCAAAGGCGTCCACCACGCCCTCGTTCTCCAGCAGTACGGTCGGGTGGGCGCCTGCCAGCGTGACGGCGCGCACGGTCTCCTCCACAAGGGGCAGCCCCTCTACATGGCTGCGAATGACCACCCAGTCGCCGGGGCGGACGTCGGTGCAGTAGTGGACAAGCAGATTGGCAAGTTTGGTAATGCGCGGGTCGGTCATCTGTGGGTGGCCTCGCAGGGGCATCGGTGCGCAGTGGATGGGTTGTGTTTCCATTATACCTCTCTTGCGCGCGAGCAGGGCCGACTTGCTGAGGTGTCGTTTCGACTATCGACCGCCTGACTCCACGACCTCCAATTGACAGCGTTCCGCCGCTGTGCCAAAATCACCCACGGGCTGCGGGCTGACCGCGGCCCTTATAGTCGCGTCGCAACGAGTCGCCGGAAGGAGAGTCCGTGGAAGTCCAGACCCCCGCCTGGGTGAAGCGCGCTATCTTTTACCAAATCTTCCCCGACCGCTTTGCGCGCAGCAGCCGCATGGCGCACCCGAGGGGCATCCACTTCAAGCCCTGGGGCAGTGACCCCGCCGCGCAGGGCTTTCAGGGGGGCGATCTCTACGGCGTAGCCGAGAAGCTCGACTACCTGAGCGACCTGGGCGTTTCCGCGCTCTATCTCAACCCTGTCTTCTCGTCGGCTTCCAACCATCGCTACCACACCTTCGACTACATGACCGTGGACCCGCTCCTGGGCGGCAACGACGCATTGCGCTTCCTGCTCGATCAGGCGCACGCCCGCGACATGCGTGTGGTGCTCGACGGCGTCTTCAACCACGCCAGCCGCGGCTTCTGGCCCTTTCACCATATCCTCGAGACCGGCGGCGACTCACCGTATATCGACTGGTTTCTGGTCAATGGCTGGCCCCTGAATCCTTACCCGCGCGCGCCCCACGAAGGTACAAATTACGCGGCCTGGTGGGATCTGGCGGCGCTGCCCAAACTCAACGTGGCCAATCCGGGCGTGCGCGACTACCTGCTGGACGTTGCGCGCCACTGGATTGACTTCGGCATTGACGGCTGGCGCCTGGATGTACCCGAAGAAATTGATGATGCGGACTTCTGGCGCACCTTTCGCACGGTCGTCAAGCAGGCCAACCCCGAAGCATACATTGTGGGCGAAATCTGGCATGACGCCACGGCCTGGCTCCAGGGCGACCGCTTCGACGGTGTGATGAACTATGTCTTCAGCCGGTTGGCAATTTCATTCTTCGGTGCGCACACGCTGCGCGCCGCATACCGCCCCGGTGGATACGAACTGACGCCATCGAGCGCGAAGCAATTCGCCGGCCGCATCGAGCGCATGCTTGCCCTCCACCATCCCGAGGTGACGCACGCGCAACTCAACTTGCTGGACAGCCACGACACGGCGCGCCTCGCGTGGATGGTGAACGGGGATGTCTCGGCGCTGCGCCTCTGCCTCCTTTTCCAAATGACCATGCCGGGTGCGCCCTGCATCTACTACGGCACCGAGGTGGGCATGACGGGCGGACCTGACCCCGATTGCCGCGGCGCGTTCCCCTGGGACGAGCCCAGTCTGTGGGATGATGACTTGCTTGCGTATGTTCGGCGCATTACGGCGCTGCGCCATGCCCACGCCGCGCTGAGCCTGGGCAGCTACCAGACGCTGTTGGCCAACCGCAACATTCTTGCGTATCAGCGCGACTTTATGGGCGAGTCGGTGGTTGTGATCTTTAACGCGGGTGTGCGGCCGGCGACGATTACGGTGATGCCCGCGCCGACGCCGGCGGGCGAGCGGCCGGCCGAGGGCGCTGCCTACCGGGAATTGCTTGCGGGCGATCAGTGCGTGCGCCTGCGCGCGGGTCTACTGGACGGCGTGACAGTGCCGGCGCGCAATGCTGTCATTCTGCACACGGTGGTTGACGTATCCTGAACACTTGTCCGGACGAACGTGGCACTGTTCAGCGCGAATGGCTTCGTCCTGATGATGCCAGGTGAAGGCCGGGAGGCCTTCCGCTACATACGTCGAAACCGGTTCTAGTCGACCGTTGTGCCAGAGACAGGCAGGATAATCTGCGTTGGATCGGTCTACATTGATGCTGGTCACGCGTTGAATAAGTAGCGCCGGGCCTCCGGCAGATGGGCAGCGGCCAGCCATGCAGACACTTGTCATCTTCAACCCCTATTCGGGCCGCGGCGCCGGGCTGCGCGCCAAGGATACGCTTTGTGCCGCGCTCAAGCGCGCCGACCTCAAGTTCGATATGGTGGAGACCGAGCACGCCGGCCACGCGATTTTGCTCGCGCAGCGCGCGCGCATTGGCGGTTACACAACCGTGGTGGCGGCAGGGGGTGACGGCACTATCAGCGAGGTGGTCAACGGCTTGATGCGGGCGAGCCTCAACGGGGCGGCCGGCAGCCTGGCGGGCACGCTGGGCGTGCTGCCCATCGGCAGCGGCAACGACTTCGCCACCATGGCGGGCATTTCGCGCAATCTGGATCAGGCCGCCGCGCGGCTGGCCCTGGCGCAGTTGCGCATTGTGGACGTGGGCACGGCGCACTACCGCGTGGGCGACGCGTGGTTCGACCGCTACTTCAACAACAACATGGGCGTCGGGCTCGAGGCGGCAGTCATTCTCGAGAGCAACAAGATTCTCAAATTGCGCGGTCTGTTGCTCTATGCCACGGCCGCCGTGCGCGCGCTCATCAAGCAGAAGTCGCCCTTCATGAATATCAGTTGGAAGCTTGAGGACGGCGAAGTGGTCGACTATGACAAGCACACGCTCATGGTTTCGGTGGGCAATAGCCCACGCGCCGGCGGCGGCTTCTATTTAACACCGGACGCCAAGATGGACGACCACTTCCTCGATGTGGCGATTGCCAAGGACATTTCGCGCCCGGCCGTGCTGGCGCTCCTGCCGCGCGCGATGTTCGGCAAGCATACGGGCCACCATGCCGTCACCATGCTGCGTGTGCAGGCGCTCACCATCGCCATTCCCGAGGGCGCGCCCGTGCAGATGGACGGCGAAATCATGGCCGAGAAGGCCACCGAGGTGCAGATTGGCATGCTGCCTCAGCGGCTGCAGGTAATTGTGTGACGGTCGGGTGTCGGGTGTCGTTTATCCGACACCCGATTCCCGATTCCCGACATCCGATTCCCGCAAGATGCCGTTCCTCGTGCTGCCTCTGGTATAATTGTTTGCAGGGTCCGGCCTGGATGACTGCCTGAAGGCGTGCGGACCACTCCGCAGGGACTTCCGCACCGACGGTAGTGAGCAGCCGATGGCATGAATCAAGACCCGCTGACGCCTCCACGCCAACTGAACAGACTGGCCTCCATCGACTCCGCACGGCGCGGGAACTCTGCACAGCAGGGCTTGGCCGAGGCGGCGCATGGGTATTGGCGCGCCCTCTCCGCGCCGGCGCACTGGCGCGGCAACATGCCTTTGGCCGGCGCCACGCTCAATGCGCAACTGTGGCTGGACGCCGCGCCCTGGCGATTGACGGCAGGCTGGGTGCTGCTGGCGGGGCTGCTGGCGGGCGGCGCGCTGCGCCAGTGGCAGTCTCTCGATGTCAGGGAGTTGCTGCTGCTCTGGCTGCTGGCAGACCTGCTCTGGGGCGCGCTGTGGCGACTGGCGGGCGGGCGCAGCGCCATGCTCGGCCTGGGCGCTGCCTCCGGCGACGGTGCGCTGCGCCTGCCCTACATGCAGGCGAATTCACCCGCCGCGCAACTGCTCAGCCTTGACGAGCGCAACTCGCTGCCCTACCTGGTGCGCGTCGCGCTGCCCACGCTGCTGGTGACGCTGGTTGTGGCGGCAGTGCTTGATGTACCGGCGCTCGTCTGCACGGCGGCGCTGGTCGTCGTCACCGTGGGCGGATGGATTATGCGGCGCACCTTGCAGACGCCACCCCTGTTTCTGCATGCCGTTGCGATGGTCTCGCTGCCCTGGCTGCTTGTGCTGCTTCAGCATGGTACGCGGCCGGGCAGCGCTGTATGGCCGGCGGCCTTGACGTTGGGGATGCTGTGGACGCTGCATGCCTGGGCCGAGGCGCGTGCAAGTGTCTGGCAGGTAGAGGGCAAGACCGAACGTTTGGCGCTCTGGCTGATGGGAGCCACCCAGGTTGGGCTCCTGCTCCTGCTGGTGCTCAACAAGACGCCCGTGTGGGCGCCGATTGTGGCCATCCTGCTGCTGCCCACATGGCTGCGCACGCTGCGCAGGCAACCAGTCGCGGGTCTTTCGGGATGGTGGTTGGCAGCGTTCCTGGTCAGCGCGCTTGCGCTGGGCTGGCGCTGAGGCAAGCGCACGGCGCTGCGGGTGCGCAATAGTTCCCTCGATTGGTATTGACGGTTGAACAATGAGGATTGCTGCAATGACGGATTTGTCCAATATCGACGCAGATGCAGATGAAGATGCAGCCGCGAGCGAACGGAAGGCACTTGAGGGCGGCAAGGCGCGCAGCGCAACCCCGCCGGTTGCGCCGAATGGCGGCAACGGGCGCATGCGCAATGGTCCGCTCACAGTCGACGCGCTCAAACGCGACCCCGAGGTAACAGCATTCCTGCAACGTTCCAACGAGTTCATGCTCACGCTGGGCTACACCGAGCACGGCCAGCGTCACGCCGGGCTCGTGGGCCACATTGCCGAAAATGTGCTGACGCGGCTCGATCACCCCGAACGCACCAGCCAACTTGCCAACGTGGCGGGCTATCTCCACGACATCGGCAACTGCATCCACCGCGAGCATCACGCGCAGAGCGGTGCGATTATCGCCTACAATATCCTCTCGCGCATGGGGCTGGCCACCGACGAATGCGCGCTGGTCATGAACGCCATCGGCAACCACGAGGAGGAGCGGGGCACGGCGATTACGCCTGTCTCGGCAGCGGTAATCATTGCCGACAAGGCTGATGTCCACCGCAGCCGCGTGCAGAATCCCGACATGCACGCCTTTGACATCCACGATCGCGTCAACTACGCGTCCACGCGCAGCTTTGTGCGCGTGCGCCAGGAGGAAAAGGCCATCGCACTTGAGCTCGAAATTGACTCCAACTACGCGTCGGTCATCGAATACTTCGAGATCTTTCTGAGCCGCATGACAATGATGCGCCAGGCGTGTGAATTCCTGGGCTGCAAGTTCCACCTGATTATCAACGACACACAATTTACGTAGAGCCACTATCCAGCAACCAGCGCCGACGAGGGAGTGGAATCATGCGATTTGTCCGATTTGTATGGCAGTGGAGCGACACGCCCGACTTTGAATCCGCTCCGTATTGGGGCATGGTGGTGGACGACCTCGTCTATCCGCTGACGGACGCGCCCTATGCGCGCATGCTCGAAGGCCGGTACGCGCCCGAAGTCCTGGCCGATGTGGACCCGCTGCCCATCGAGTCCGTGCGCCTGCTCGCCCCGGTCACGCCCAGCAAGATTGTGTGCGTGGGGCGCAACTACGCCGACCATGCCGCCGAGACCGGCAGCGATGTCCCCAAGGAGCCACTCATTTTCCTCAAGGCGCTCTCTTCGCTGCTTGATGTGGGCGAGCCGGTTGTCTACCCATCCATCAGCCAGCGGGTGGACCACGAGGCCGAGATTGCCGTGGTCATCGGCAGGCGCTGCCGCTTCGTGGACGAGGCCGATGCGCTCGATTATGTCTTCGGCTACACGGTAGCCAACGATGTGACTGCGCGCGACCTGCAAACGGGCGACGGCCAGTGGTCACGCGCCAAGGGTTTTGACACCTTTGGGCCTGTGGGGCCGTGGATTGACAGCAACTTCGACCCGCGCAACCGCGCCGTGCGCTGCCAGGTAAACGACACAATCAGGCAGGAGAGCAACACCGACAAAATGATTTTCTCCATCGCCCGTGTCATCTCTCACATTTCGCAGGCAATGACACTTCTACCCGGCGACCTCATCCTCATGGGCACGCCCGAGGGCATTAGCGCCGTGCAGCCCGGTGATGTGATGACGGTTGAGGTGGAGGGGCTGGGCGTGCTGCGCAACCCGGTCATCAGCGAGGCGGAATTCAGGAGCGGCGGGGAGTAGGCGGCCGACAGGTCGGCTGCCGGATGTCGACCCGCAGCCCCGTCTTCACGCTATGCTTTCCTGCAATACTCGCTGTTGCCGAAATTTCTGCGTTCGTACACCTTTTTTGTGCATCACTTCCTGCGCGCCCGGCGTCGTGCGCCTCACGTGGAGTCTACACTCATGGCAATTGAGCCCTTGTCTCACTTTCCTGACCTGCACTCTGTAACACCCGCGCAATTCTGGGGGCTGCTGCATTTGGCGGCGCGCCTCAAGGATGAGCGCACACGGCTGGGGCGGAATGCGCCCGTGTGCGCCAACAAGTCACTCGCCATGATCTTCACCAAGCCCAGCCTGCGCACGCGCGTGAGCTTTGAAATGGGCATGCATCACCTGGGCGGTTCGGCGCTCTACCTCAGTCCCGCCGAGATCGGCCTGGGCACGCGCGAGAGCGCGCCCGACGTCGCACGCGTCCTCAGCGGCTATTGCGATGGCATCATGGCGCGCGTCTTCGAGCACCAGCACATTCTGGAACTCATGCAGTGGGGCTCTGTGCCGGTCATCAACGGCCTTTCCGACTTCAGCCACCCCTGCCAGGCGCTGGCCGACATCATGACGATTTGGGAGCACATGGGCGACCCATCCAAACTTACACTCGCCTATGTGGGCGACGGCAGCAACAACGTCGCCACCAGCCTCATGCAGGCCGCGGGCAAGGTGGGCATGAAGATGCGCATTGTGGCGCCCACCGGCTACCAGCCCGACACGCAGGTGCTGGCCGACAGTGGCGCCGACGTGACGGTGAGCGCTGACCCGGACGCCGTGGCCGGGGCCGATGTGATCTACACCGACGCGTGGACGAGCATGGGGCAGGAGGCCGAGCGCGACGTGCGCCTGGCGCTCTTCCCACCCTATCAGATCAACGAAGCATTGCTGGCGTGCACGGGCAATCCCGGCGCGCGCGTCCTCCACTGCCTGCCCGCCCATCGCGGCGAGGAGATCACTGATGCCGTGGCCGACGGCCCTGCCAGCCTGCTCTTTCCGCAGGCGCACAACCGTCTGCACGCGCAGAAGGCTGTCCTCGCCCACCTGCTGGGAGGCGTGGCGCTGGAGTGAGGACTGAAGTTTGGTGGACTGGTGGACTGGTGGACTGGTTGACTGGTTGACTGGTGAACTGGTGAACTGGTG
>CAYRVP010000023.1:6241-42409 GCA_964427845.1 uncultured Caldilineaceae bacterium | reverse complement strand
GGGGAAGGAAGTCAGGGCGGAGTCGAGGCCATTCCGGATGCCCCATGATGTGCTGTCGGTAAGCGACGTGGTGCCGCCCAGGCCGATAAGCAGCCGTGCCAGGCCCGCCGCCACTCCCATGACGGTGAGGAAGGCGAGGATGCCTGCGACGATCATGCCTGGATCAAAGTGGAAAGGTGCGTGCTTGCGGCCATCGCTTACGGGTGCGCCCGTCTCGGACTTGAATTGAGGGTGGCTGATTCCTTGCGCAGTCATGATTGGTCTCCCGAAGCGGTAGGGTCCTGCGCTTCGACGGTGGCGAATGTGGCGTGGGCCTGTTTGGCGCGGCGCCCTGTCATAAACTGAATGGCGGCCGCGAGCGAAGCCATGGTGAGAGCAACCACCGGGGTCTTGCGCATCACGCTTTCGCCATAGTGCGTAATGGTTTCGTCGCCCAGAACCGGGAAACCGAGTGATGCAAAGGGAACGGGGCCGATGTAGAGCACCGACGTGCCGCCTGCCTCATGCTCGCCGTATACATGGTCGATATAGCGGCCGGGGTTTGAACGCAACTGCGCCTTGGCCTCGGCGAGGAGCATGCTGCGCTTGCCGAACTTGATTGCACCGTTGGGGCAGGCCGCGGCACAGGCCGGCTTCTCACAATCGGCGACGCGATCTGCACACATTTCGCACTTGCCGATGAGCCCAAGCGGATTGTCCCAGTCATACGCAGGCACGCCGTAGGGGCAAGCATACTGGCAGTAGCGGCAGCCGATGCACTTGGATGAGTCGTAGACAACAGGCCCTTCAGGCGTTTTGCGCAGAGCGCCGACGGTGCACGCCGAAACGCATGCCGGGTCCACACAATGCATGCACTGGCGCTTGACGAAGACCTGAAGCGGTGCGCCATGCACGTCCTGCACCTCGCGCACATCAACAAAACTGTACGCATCGGCGTCGATCTTCGTGGGGATTGCGCCCGGGTCGGTGCGCGCGTTGGCGCCCTTGCAGGCAAGGGCACAGGAGTTGCAGCCTGTGCAGCGCGTAAGGTCAACCAACATGCCCCATGCCTCCGGGTCAACCGGTCCGCTCGAGGCGATGGCCACACCACCGGCGGCGGCCGTGACGGCAAGGGCGCCTGCTCCGGCAGCCATCCCCTTGAGGAAGGTGCGCCGCGACATCAATGGACAGGAGGGTGGCGCGCCTTCGGGCAGCGGTGCAAGGTGGATTGAGTCACTCATGAGTTCCTCCGGCTGCCGAAGCGTGCATATGCAATCATGAATACGATACCCAGAATGCCGCCGATGCCGATGCCAAAGCCCAGGTTGGCCAGCGAGAGCACGCCCAAGGTGCGGTTCGCCTGTTGCGCCTTGGCCAGTTTGGGCGACGTTGCGTCAACGGTGACGATATTCTGCGTTTCCGAAGTGCCGCGTGCCGGCTTCGTCACATCCTCGCGGTGACAATCAAGACACCTGGATGCCGAGACGGAGACGAAATCGTGGGACGGCCCATGCGTATCAAACAATTGATTGCCGGCGCTGGCGACAGCCAGGCCCTGTGTGTCAAAGTCCGCCATATGGCAATCGGTGCAGGTGGCTGTACCGGCCCAGTGTGCCTGGTGCATTGGATCATCGAGGGATGCGCGGTGACACGAGGTGCAGAGGCGGTCGTCGGAGATGCGCATCTCCTGCGAATGCACCAGGTGGCAGCCAATGCATTGCACGCCCTGTTCGCCGTGGGTGCTGTTCTCCCACTGGCTCCACGTCTCCTGGTGGCAATCCTTGCAGGAGGAGGAGTCGACGACAAGGGGCACGCTGTCCTCATCGGGATGACCGCGCACATAGTCGCCATGGCAGGTTGTGCAGGTGGCGAGGGCATGGCCGGTGCCGGGATCCACCAGGTCAGCGTGGGGTGATGTCGCCCAGGCGTCTGCTTCTTCGCTGTGGCACGAGGAGCAGGGCTTGGTATTGGGCTCGGGATTGGCGATGCCGTCCTGTGCGTGTGCGGCAGCAGGCAGCATCAGCCACAGGCCGCAGGCGACGACGGCTGCAATCGCAGCCAAGGCCAGGCGGAGGCGTCCGGCCGCGTTGACTGAAGTGGGCGAGAATCTGGTCCAGGTAATGTGGGTGAACATGAAAGCCTCCGGAGTGCGGTTGTCTGGATCTGGCTGCCGGCTATGATTCGGGGTGCATGAAGCGACGTTCGGCGCATCCCATCAACCAGCAAATGACCATTGGCACGCCAAAGCGCACGCACCCGAACGCGATAAAGAAGCCAACAACGATCAGCGTGTCCATGACGTTCATGAGGAATCTCCTTGATTGAATGAGCAGCGGGAGGTAGCCATACGCAGGTTGCTCAACTACTTCAAGGATAGCGAACGCTGAGCGCTTTCACATCGGGCCTGTTGCCCATTCCCATCCCCATGTTTGGGTGAACCGGCGCAGCGCACTTGGGTAAAATGGCCCACGCTGCCTACTGCGCGCAGTACGAACCCATGCGCAAAGTAAACCAGGCGCCATGGGGCGTCTGGCCTGGCCACATTGCCGCTTTGTTGTCGACATCGCCGACGTGGCGCAGTGGGCGGCTCCGGGCGCAATTTGGCCCGTATGTGTAGGTTGACGCAGGCAACGGCCTGTGCGTATAATGCGTATGCTGAACGTAGGCAAAGCAACCCCAAATTCCCTACAACAGATTACGCCCAGCCACCTGAGCGGGCGCCGCGCATGTGCCGTGATCACCATTTACGTACATCGCGAACGATTGGCAAGCCCGATTCTCCCGGACGTTCTGCAAGCGCTTGCATCATGAGTGCGCTTTGCGCAAGCCCAATTTGTCTATGGTGTTAGTTTGCTTGTTGGAGGGTTGCAAGCGTCGCAGAGACAATCACGTTATTCAGGTTACGCGGCCCGCGCCCGCCGAAATGCGCAGTCCCCTACGGCGGGCAGGGTTTGAAATGGCGTACAAATCAACCGGCTGAACCGTTTCAGCCACTCACAAACCACTATGACGTGGAGGAGCTTATGACGAAGTCCAAACGCATTATCATGATTGTTGCCGTATTCATGGCGCTGGCCAGCCTGCTGACTGCTTGCGCCGTGCCTGCTGCCGCCCCCGCCGCTGCCCCGGCCGAAGAAGCCGCTGCAGCCCCCGCCGGCGAGAAGATCAAGGTCGGCCTTTCCTTCTCCGACTTCGCAACCGAGCGCTGGAAGAATGAAGAAGTGCTCATGCGCGGCCTGCTCGAAGAGAAGGGCTACGAAGTGTTGAGCCAGGAAGCCAACCAGGATGTCAAGCTGCAAAATGACCAGATTGACAACATGGTGAGCCAGGGCGTCAAGGCCCTTATCGTCATCGCGCAGGACGGCGATGCGGTCGTGACCTCCGTCGACAAGGCAGCGGACGCCGGTGTGGCAGTCATCGCCTACGACCGCCTGATCAAGTCCCCGAAGATCGAGGCCTATATCTCCTTCAACAACGTCGAAGTGGGCCGTCAGCAGGCCGACGGCGTTATGAAGGCGCTGGACATTGCCAATTGGGACGTGGCCGCCAATGGCCCGGCCCGCGTTGTCAAGCTGGGCGGCAGCCCGACCGACAACAATGCCATCCTCTTCCGACAGGGCCAGGATGAAATCCTGGATCCGCTGGAAGCCGAAGGCAAGATCGAGATCGTCGCTGACCAGTGGGTTGAGAACTGGGACGCAGCCAACGCGCTCAAGCTCATGGAGAACATCCTGACTGGCGCCGACAATGACGTAGATGCAGTGGTTGCCTCGAATGACGGCACGGCGCTGGGCGCCCTGCAGGCATTGAAGGCACAGGGTTTGGCCGGCGTCGTGCCGATCTCGGGTCAGGACGCCACCGCTGACGGCTGCAACAGCATCGTCAAGGGCGAGCTCACCGTCTCGATTCTCAAGGACATCCGCAACCTCGGCCCGCTGGCCATTGATCTGACCGACCAGTTGCTGGCCGGCCAGGAAGTCACTGGCCTCGAGACCTATTCGCTGGCCGGCTTGACGCTGAATGACGCCCTAACCGGCGACATCCAGGCGCTCTTCCTGCCGGTTGAGCAGGTCAATGCAGACAATGCATTTGCGCTGTGCGTCGAGAATGGCTTCCAGAGCTACGACGACGTCTTCCGCGACATCCCCGAAGACCAGCGCCCCGCCCGCCCGTAAGGGTTTGCGGCACGATACCACTCGCTGCGTAGTCTGACGCAGTGCTGTACAGGCACAGAGAGGGCATACAATCGCCCTCTCTGTGCCTTATGCAGGAGCCCCCAAAATGAGCGACGACAATATTCTTGAATTCCGTAACGTGACCAAGCGTTTTGGCGGTATTACCGCGCTGGACGACGTTACCTTCGCCGTGAAGCGCGGCGAAATCCACGGCTTGTGCGGCGAAAACGGCGCGGGCAAGTCCACGCTGATGAAAATACTCTCCGGCGTCTATCCCTACGGAGACTATGAAGGCACGGTGCTGCTGAATGGCAAAGAACTCAAATTGACGGACCGCGCGATTCATCAGGCGCGCGAAGAGGGGATTGCGATTGTCTACCAGGAGCTGACACTCGTTCCGCACATGACGGTGGGCGAGAATGTCTTTTTGGGCAAGGAGCCTACGCAGGCCGGCTCCATTTCGTGGAATGTGCTTTATGCGCAGACGCGCGACATTCTGCAGCGCTACCAGCTTGATGTGTCACCGCAGGCCACGGTGCGCAGCCTGGGCGTAGGCAAGATGCAAATGGTGGAAATTGCCAAGGCGCTTTCCGAAGAAGCGCAGGTGCTGATTCTGGACGAGCCGACCAGCGCCCTGACCGAAGCCGAAATCACCAAGCTCATGGAGATTCTCCACAACCTGCGCAAGCTTGATGTCACCTGCATCTACATTACGCACAAGCTCGAAGAGTTCTTCCGCATCACCGACTCGATTACCATCCTGCGCGACGGCAAGACGGTGACAACGCAGCCCACCGCCGCGTTATCGCGCGAGAAGCTCGTGAGCTACATGGTTGGCCGCGAAATGAAGGAACGCTTTCCGCAATCCCAGCGCACCCCGGGCGAGGTCATTTTTGAGGTGAAGGATCTCAAGGCGACGGACCCCTTCGGCAGCCGCACGGTGCTCGACGGCGTATCCTTCAACGTGCGCCGCGGCGAGATTCTGGGCATTGCCGGCCTCATGGGCTCCGGCCGCACCGAATTGGTGACGACCATCTTTGGCGAGTACGGCAAGATCACCGGCGGCACAATCACCATGGAAGGGCGCGAACTGCACCCCAGGAGCGCTCGGCAAGCCATGCGCGACGGCATCAGCCTGGTGCCTGAGGATCGCAAGGGGCAAGGGCTCGTGCTCATGCAGTCCATCCTCAAGAACATCTCGCTGGCGAATTTGGACAAGTACTCCGGATTCATGAGCATCGACGCCGACGCCGAACTTGAAGCCGCGATGAAGCAGGGCAAATCCATGTCCATCAAGGCGCCCGATTTACACGCGCGCGTTGACTCGCTCTCGGGAGGCAACCAGCAGAAGGTGGTCATCGCCAAGTGGCTGCTCTCGACACCCAAGCTGCTGATCATGGATGACCCGACGCGCGGCATTGACGTAGGGGCCAAATTTGAAATCTACAAGCTCATGAACGAGCTTGCAGCCAATGGCGTTGCCATCATCATGATCTCGAGCGAGCTTGAGGAAGTATTGGGTGTCAGTGATCGCGTCATGGTCATGCATCATGGCCGCTCCACGCGCACGCTGGACATCAAGGATGCCAGCCAGGAACGCATCATGCAGTTGGCAACGGGCATTGCCGCCGAATAACCCCGCATCGGTTCCACCACCTTCATCATCAGGAGTTACTGCAATGGCTGCATCCACTGAAAGCGTGCCGCCCTCGGCCGGCAGCACAAGCGCACAATTGGGCCGCGCATTCCGCAATAACATTCAAACCTACACGATCATTCTGGCGCTGGTTGGCATCTGGATCCTCTTTGCTTTCCTGACCGGCGGCTCGTTCCTGAGCGCACAGAATGTCTCCAACCTTTTCCGCCAGATGACCGTAACGGCGCTGTTGGCCGTGGGCATGGTATTCGTCATCGTCACGGGTAACATCGACCTTTCCGTGGGCAAGCTGGCCGGCTTCGTATCCGTGGTCGCAGCTTACTTTCAGGCGAGTATCTGGTTCACGCGCATGCCCGACCAGCCGCTGCTGGCCGCCATCCTTTCCGTCATTATTGGCGTGGGTGTAGGTACACTTTTCGGCGTGCTGCAGGGTTACATCATCGCCTACCTCAATGTACCCGCATTCATCGTGACGCTGGGCGGCATGTTCATCCTCAACGGCGCAATCCTGCTCGTTACACAGGGCAAGACGATTCCCGCCAACCAGCCCTACTTTTCGGCGATTGCGCAGAGTTACCTGCCGGTGAT
This sequence comes from uncultured Caldilineaceae bacterium, assembly GCA_964427845.1. GTDB lineage: Bacteria > Chloroflexota > Anaerolineae > Caldilineales > Caldilineaceae > UBA5069. Next base: position 36,010 of record CAYRVP010000023.1, on the reverse strand, counting down.
GGCGGGGTGGATCATCGCGGCTATCGTCGTGGTCTATCTCTACTGGAACATGGTGCGCAGCCGCGCCAGCAAGGTGAAACATGGCTTCCAGTTGCCCAGTATGTTCCTGGACCTGTTGAGCACCACCTTTTACGGTGTGCTTGTGCTGGGCTATGTATACGTTGTCAACCAGTACCGCGGCGTGCAAACGCCGGTGCTGCTGCTGGCCGTGGTTGCGGTGATCATGTCCTACATCTCCAACAACACGCGCTTTGGTCGCTACGCCTATGCCATCGGCGGCAATCGCGAAGCGGCGCGCCTTTCGGGTATCGATATCCGCCGCACCATCTTCCTGATCTTCGTTCTCATGGGGCTGCTCTCGGGCATTGCCGGCGTCGTGCTGGCCTCCTACGTGGGCTATGGCACAACGGCCGCCGGCCAGGGCTACGAACTCGACGCGATTGCCAGCGCCATCCTGGGCGGCACCTCCACGCTGGGTGGCGTCGGCACGGTCTTTGGCGCGCTGATTGGTTCGCTGATCATCAGCACATTGACGACGGGCCTGCAGATTCTCAACGTGGCGCCTGCCTGGCAATACCTGGTCAAGGGCGCTGTGCTGGTCCTGGCCGTGCTGGTCGATGTCTACTTCAAGCGCAACCGCTAGAGCAAGGGCTCCGGGGAGCGCTGGAACAGAAGTCAAGCCAGAAGCAGCAGAGGGGACGGCAGACGCCGTCCCCTCTGCTGCTTCTGTTGTCCGGCGGGTGCAAGCAGCAACGGAATCCCTGCACCGAAACGCTTGCATATCCTTAACACTGTGCAAACAGTCTCTTTGTGTTCAGAGCGCACTCTGGAGGTGACAAATCAATCAGTGACAGCCCGCAACAACGCGCGCCCACAAGGAGTGCAATTTGGGAACCGCCGACCTTCACATTCACACGACCTCCAGTTTCGACGGCACCGCGACTGTCGCCGCGACGCTCGCGTATGTCTCCACGCGCACCAATCTCGACCTCATTGCGATTACCGACCACGACGCCATTGACGGCGCACTCGAGGCGCTTGAACTTGCCCCGCGCTGTGGCTTGAGCGTAATTCCGGGCATCGAGATAACGACCGCCGAAGGGCATCTGCTGGCGCTGTGGGTCACACAGATGATTCCGGCGCGCCTCTCACTCTGCGACACACTGGCGCTGGTTGGTGAGCAAGGGGGGCTGGCAATTGCGCCCCACCCCGGCGGCCACTGGTCGGGCTGCCTGTCGGCGGAGAGCATTCGTCAGGCGCTGGCGGCGCCCGCATTGGCGCAGGTGCTTGTGGGCGGCGAGGAGTACAACGCCAGCTTGCCGTGGTTGCCCACCAATCGGCTTGGCCGCCACATTGTGCATGCCAACCGCCTCGCGCCAGTGGCCAATTCCGACGCACACATGCTATGGATGATTGGGTTGGGACGCACTTCCTATGCCGGCCACAGCCAGGCCGATTTGCGCCACGCACTTGTGACTGGCGAAACCTATCCGGTTGTTGCAGGGCGGCCGTGGTATTATGGCGCGAGTTATCTGCATCGCCAGGCATTGCGCGGGCTGGGCTATGCGCAGAGCGCCGCGCCGCAGCGCGACGCCGCAATCCACTTGCGCCGTATTTCTTCGCTGCGCAGCGCAGTTTCGGCCTGATGTAGCAGGCACGAAGATGTTCGCTTGCGGCAGGTTTCCATCTGCGCAGTTGATTTGAGAAACTTCTTGCCAAGTGCTGACGTAGTAATCAACGTGAACGAACGACCATTGCAAACGCGCACGCAGCCAGTCGCGCCGCTCGTGCGCAGGGCGTTGCGCGTTGCCTTCTTTATTGAAGGCATGAGTGCCAGCGGTGTTGACACCAGCACGCAGTTGCTGGCGGAGGCGTTGCGCGCCCAGGGACATCATGTGGTGCTATTTGTGCCCTGGAAGGAACGCAGCACGCCCCTGAACCACGACACAATTGTGCACCTGCCTGCTATTCGCGTCTCACCCAATCAGCCCGTGTACTGGAGTGTGCCGATTTCGCCGGCGACCTTCGAGCGCTTCCGCAAGGATCACTTCGACCTCATCCACGTACACACCTCGACCACAGTCAACCTGCTGGCCTGGCAGGTGAGCAGCATCCTGCGGCTGCCCATTGTCTATACCTATCACACGATGTCGGTGGAGTACATCCACTATCTTGGCAAGTTTGCAGAGGCGCTTGAGGGCCTCGTCAACCCGGCGATTGAGTTGCTGGACAGGCTGGTGTGCAACCAGGCCGATGCCATCGTCGCACCCTCGCGCAAGGCCGAGCGTTACCTGGCGCAAATTCGAGTGCGCCCGCGCGTGACGGTTGTGCCCAACGGTGTTGACTTGCGTATCTTCAGGCCTGCGCCGGGCTGCTATCTGCAAGAACGGTTGGGAATCGATCCGGCGCGCAAGATTCTGCTCTTTGTGGGGCGGCTGAATCAGGAAAAGCGGCCGTTGTTGCTCTATGAGTGTTTTCGCCGCATCCACGCCGCCGAGCCTGCAGCGCTGCTTGTCATGGTGGGCACAGGCGCACTGCACGACGAATTGGCCGAGCGGATCGCCGCCGATCATCTGGGAGAAAGCGTGTGCCTGGCGGGCGCAATTCCGTATGCCGACATGCCGCGCGTCTACAACAGCGCGTATGCGTGGGTAAGCACCTCGATAAGCGAGGTTCACCCCATGGTGGCGCTTGAGTCCGCCGCGTGCGGCGTCCCCGCCCTTGCCTGGAACGATTCGGCACTCGAGGACGTTCTGCTGCCGGGGAAGACCGGCTACCTTGCCGACAGCGAGAATGCTTTTGTAGAGGCCGCGCTGGCGCTCCTGCGTGACGATGGCTTGCGTGCGCAAATGGGCGTGGCTGCTGCCCTGCGCGCCGCGGCCTACGCGGTGGAATCGACAGCGCAGCGCATGGCAACATTGTATCGCTCGCTCCTGTTCAGTGAGGGTGATGATGCGCTTTCGAGCGGAGAGGGGAAATCCGCACAGCAGACGCCGCCGTCGCGCGCAGCCTGATCTGAATCAATCTACCGCTCCGCCTTACAATGCATACTGGAACCATGGCCTCAGTTCTCGAGGCCGCACTGCGCGCCTAATCCAATCGCCAACCAGTCTGGGTTCCGCACAAGCAGCGTGCGACACCGTAGCGAATGCGGCGCGCAGGCGCATGGCTCGCGTTGTCTGCAAATAGAGATGGCGTAGAATATTGACGCTGACGCGCGCATGGCATAGAATAGGCGTGTCTTACATCTCATTCTTTCTGGCGTAAAACGCGCGCAAGCTGTGGAGTCGTTGGCTTCCATCAACACGGAGTACTTCTGCACAGACTACGCGCGCGCTCTGGCAGTCGCAACCACTTTTTGCAGCACCATCATCAACCCAACATCAGCCGCAAGTAAGGAGCCATAATGATAGGTAAACACTCCGGCAGAGTTCTTCTGGTCGTCGCACTCATGCTGACCGCGCTGCTGGCGCTGGCAGGTGGCGCAATGGCCATGGATGCAGCGCCCGCGCAGGCTGCTGCCGCACCCGCCGCCCTGGAGATTGGCGCGTCGCAGGATGTGACGACTACAGAAGCATTGACCGACGCCGTCCCGGCCGGCCCGATGGATATTGTGGACACCGCTGTCGCCGCAGGTAGCTTCAAGACGCTGGCCAGTGCGCTCTCCGAGAAGGGGCTGGTTGAGGCGCTCAAGGGTGACGGTCCTTTCACCGTCTTTGCGCCCACCGACGCCGCCTTCCAGGCGCTGCCGCTCAAGGAGCGCATTGCCCTGTATCGTGGCGCCGACACGCTCGAGCAGACGCTGCTCTACCACGTCGTGGCAGGCACGGTCATGGCCGCTGACATCACTGACGGCATGACCGTCGAGACGCTGCAGGGTGGCACTCTCACCTTTGGCGTCGAGGGCGGCAGTGTCACGGTCAATGGCGTACCCGTGAGCAAGGCCGACGTCGAGGCCACGAACGGCGTCATTCACGTGATTGACAGCGTGCTCACGCTGTCGAGCGAGGCAGCCGCGCCTGCTGCCGTGGAAGTTACCGAGACTGAGGTTGTCACCGAGGCCGTGGAAGTCACCGAGACCGAAGTCGTCACCGAGGCCGTGGAAGTTACCGAGACCGAAGTCGTCACCGAGGCCGCAGCCGTTGCAGAGACCGCAGTTGTGACCGAAGCCGCAGCCGTTGCCGAGACCGAAGTCGTCACCGAAGCCGCAGCCGTTGCCGAGACCGAAGTCGTCACCGAAGCCGCAGCCGTTGCCGAGACTGAGGTTGTCACCGAGGCCGCAGCCGTTGCAGAGACCGCAGTTGTGACCGAAGCCGCAGAAGCCGTTGCGACGGAGGTTGTGACCGAGAGCATGACCGAAGCCCCGGCCACACTGCCCACCACGGGCGCTGCCCGCCAGTCGGCAGGCACGATTGTGGACATTGCCGTTGCCAACCCCGACTTCTCCACCCTCGTCGCTGCCGTGACGGCTGCCGGCCTGGTGGATGCGCTGAGCGGTGACGGGCCTTTTACCGTTTTTGCACCCACGAATGATGCCTTCGCCAAGATTCCGCAGGATGCGCTGAACGCACTCCTGGCCGACCCGACGGGTGACCTCACGCAGATCCTGCTCTACCATGTCGTCCCCGGCAAGGTGATGGCGGCTGATGTAACCGACGGCCTGTCCGCAGCCACGCTGCAGGGCGCAACTGTCACCTTCAGCGTCGTCGACGGCGTCGTCAAGATCAACGATGCAGTTGTCACCGTTACGGATATCGAAGCCAGCAATGGCGTCATTCATGTGATTGACACGGTGCTTTCGCTCCCCGCGGTCGAGGCCGCGCCTGAAGTGGTGGCCGAGCCGGTCGCCGAGGCCCCAGCCATGACCGAGACAGTGGAAGCCGCTGCCGCCGAGGTAGTGACTGAGACTGTTGAAGCCGCTCCCGCCGAGGTAGTGACCGAGACTGTGGAAGCTGCTGCCGCCGAGGTAGTGACCGAGACCGTGGAAGCCGCTGCCGCCGAGGTAGTGACCGAGACCGTGGAAGCCGCTGCCGCTGAAGTAGTAACCGAGACTGTGGAAGCTGCTCCCGCTGAGGTAGTGACTGAGACCGTTGAAGCATCTCCCGCCGACGCTGCTCCCGAGACACTGCCCGTGACTGGTGGCGCCGCTCTGCCGAGCATGAACCTGAGCCTGCTGGCTGGTGGCCTGGTGCTCATGATTCTGGCCATGGCTGCCTTCATTACCCGCCGCCGCACCGCCTAGGTTCGGCACGACGATCGAACAACAAAGAGAACGAGGGGACCGCCAGGCGGTCCCCTCGTTCTCTTTGGTGTTCCGGCGCGTTGTATAGGCTGCTTCCGGCGCGGTGCTTATGCCTTGTGCGCCGGAATCGTGCGTGTGCGCACGAACCCGCCTTCACTGTACTCCAGCATCCACTCGGGCGTCCAGGCCAGAGCGACCAGGTCCACATTGATATCGGTGCGGCGGGGAGCGACCTCTACCTGCCCAATCTGCTCCAGCTCGGCTGCCCAGCGATCGCGAATCTCCTGCACTTCGGCCTCGTTGGCCGCCACCAACTCAGGCTCCCTTGCCTTCAATTGGTCGAGCACGCGCTTCTTTTCATCGGCTCTTGCTCGGGCCTCGTCGGCGCGGCGATTTTTTGACATGAGCGGGCTGAGCGAACCCACGGACTTGCGCCCGTCGAGGAAGCCTATGATGACGCGAAAGATGCGTTCGAAGATGTTTGCATACGATTCGTTGCGCAGCGCCTTGGCCTGAACCTCTGCCTGGTCGGCATCCACCTGGGCCTTCGCAATCTTGTCGCGCAGGTCATCGAGCGCCTTCCTCTGCTTCGGCTCGATCTTCTTCAACTCGGCTTCAATCCTGGCGTCGGCAGCCTTGCGCACGCGCGCGCGGAAGTCATCTTCCGATTCGCCCGGCTTCTGCGACACATCGAGACTATCGTGCGCCTTGAGCTCAATGCGGCGGGAGCGATAGAACCAGTCGGTGAGTTCGGACTGCGCCTTCTTGTAGTCTGCGGCCGAGCGTGCGCCCTCAGGGATTGCGGCGAAGTAGGGGCCTTCTGCGCCCGGCATTTCCTCCGGCTTGCGCAACAGATCGCGCATCTCCACCTTGAGTTCCTCTGCCCCGTCCCAGCTAAACGTACCGAGGCCGCCCGGGGCAAAGGCCAACAGGTGATGCTCCTGGCTTTCGCGCACGCCAAGTTTGGCATCCACGAAATTCACGGTGCCGACGCCCAATACGGCGGGCGTATAGACGAGCATCTTGCGAATAAACGCAACCCCACCCGCATCCTGTGCGAGCCGATTCTCCGCGACGCTTGCGTTAAGCGCAACGGGCAGATACACCTGTTGCACGTTATCGCCCAACTGGGACGCTGTGATGCTGAAACCGGCGGGCGCTGTCACCGCCACTGTCGGCTGTGGGGTTGCCGGTGCAGGCACACCCTGTGCGCCCAGCGGCGCAGTGGGAGCAGGGGCGCCAACCGGCTGCGTCGACATCTGTGGCAGCGCGGATTCCACTGGCTTGACAAACGCCGCCCGCTGCGGGTCCATGAGAAGCGCTACCTGCGGCTTGGTCAGAGGGCCGCGCAGGTAGCTCTGCGCCCAGCGCGTCGTCATTACCACCGGGCCATCGGCATGAACGTTGTGCAGGAGGAAGACGCGATTACCAAGTTCCGGAATCAACTTGTCATAATCAAGCGGCTTGGCCGGGCCACCCTCGCTGAGACCTTGCAAGCCCTCAATCAAACGCATCTTGTCGCGCTCAGCCTGGAGTTTGCCGATGATCCAGGTGCCCGTGTTGGTTAGTGCCTTGTAGTCAAGGTCTGCCGGGTTTTGCGTGGCCAGCAGCACGCCAAGACCAAAGGCGCGCGCCTGCTTGAGCAGCGTCATCATCGGCCGCTTGGAGGCGGGTTCGGCCGTAGGCGGCAGGTAGCCGAAAACTTCGTCAAAGTAAAGGATGGCGCGCAGGCTCGTTGTGCCCGACTGTGTGCGCGTCCAGGTGAGGATATTTTCGAGCAGGAGCGTAACAAAGAACATGCGCTCGCTGTCACTCAGGTGCGCAATGTAGAAGATGCTTTGGCGCGGCTTGCCCTCAGGCGTGTAGAGGAAACTTTGCACGTCCATGGGTGCGCCTTCGAGCCAGCTCTTGAAGGAGGGCGAGGCGATGAGGGTATTGAGCGCCAGCGCCATGCCAAAGCGATCCTTGGCCGGGAAGAAGGTGTCCACCTCGAAGACGCCCACCTGGTCCATGGGCGGCGTCTGAATCGACTTGATTAGCACCTCCATGCTGATGTCCTGCCCCTGCTTCCAGTAGTGTTCAATAATGCTGGCCAGGAGCACGCCCTCGCGGCTGCGCACAGGGTCGGCGTTTTCGCCCATCATGGAGAAGAGCGCTGCCACAGTGCCTGTAATTCGCTCGCGGATGGCCTCGCCCTCACTGGCCCAATCCAGGGTGGGCGCCTTGAAGCTGCCCACTATGCTTACTGGGATGCCTGCATCGGAGCCCGGGGTGTAGACGGTGTACTCCACCGTTGCCTGCAGCGTGCGCATGCGGTCGCCCGCAATACCCCAGTCGGCTAGCCCCTCGGACCACTTTTGAGCCGTTGATACCGCCATCTCTTCGCTGGAAATGCCCTTGCGCTCGGCGTCGCCCGCATCAATCCACGGCGCGAAGTCTTCAGGGCGCAGCTGCGGAAACTGGAGCAGCAGGTTGGCCATGTCGCCCTTCGGGTCGATTATGATCACGGGGACCTTGTCGAGCGCCGCCTCCTCAAGCAGGTCTATGCACAGGCCCGTCTTGCCGCTTCCCGTCATGCCTACGACCACGCCATGCGTCAGCAGGTCGCGCGCATCGTAAATGATGGGGATATCCTTGCGCGTGGAGGTCGCCAGGTCATACTCAGCGCCTAGATAGAACGAACCAACTTTTTCAGGTGGGAGTTGCATAATGGGCTCCTGCGCGGCCACTGGGGGCGCGGCGTTTCTACGGGCCAAAACGAGGTTGATATCGAATCACTGCGAACTATGTGACATCTCAACGCTGAGAGGCGAAGAGACCGAAAACGGGGTTACTCAAACAGGCGCAGCAATTCCTTGTCACCCACACTGCGCGCCTGCTGGATGCGCTTGCGCTGCGCCAATGCTACACCCAGGCCGATCAATCCGGCCAACTGGCCGCGCAAACGCGCCCGCGCCGCCTTGCCCTGAATGGCGCGCAACGCGTCACCCGCAATGCGCAACTGGCCGCCTGCAATGGCCGCCCAGTTGGCGCGCAGTAGCCCGCCGGGCATGTTCTTGGCGATGACCCACACACTGTTGCGCCCGACAAAGTAACTGGCCATGACATCGCCACTGGAAGCAGAAAGATGGTGGTAGACGCGCGCAGCGGGCGCAAAGACGCTGCCGTAGCCCGCTAACTGCGCGCGAAAGCCGTAGTCCACATCTTCCAGATACATCCAGAAGTGTTCATCAAAGCCGCCCAGCGCCTGCCAGATGTCGCGCCGGTAGGCCGCTGCGCCGCCGCACGCACTGAAGATGGCGCCCGCATCGTCATATTGACCCTTGTCCTGCTGCCACGCGCCGCGGTTGCGGGCAAGGCCATCGCGCCCCATCGCGTCGCCCGTGGTGTGGATGACGTTGCGCTTGTCAAAGAGCAGCATCTTGCTGGCGATTGCGGCCGCGCCGGGATTTTGCACGCAGGCGAGAGCCAGTGCCTCGAGCCAGCGAGGGTCGGGCTCGGTATCGCTGTTGAGCATCACAACGTAGTGGCCCGTAGCGGCGGCGGCGCCGATGTTGCAGGAGACGGCAAAGCCCAAATTCGTGCGGTTGACAATCATCCGCGCAGCGGGGAAGTCGCGTTCCACAAGCAGCGCCGAATCGTCGCGGCTGGCGTCATCCACAACGATTGTCTCGAAGTCGGAAAAGGATTGTGCGTGCAATGCGTTGAGCACCACGGGCAGGTGGCGCACGCCGTTGTGGTTGGCAATCACCACCGAAAAGAAGGGCGGCGCGCTTGCGGCCAGTTCAGGAAAAGTGCGCGCCTGGCGCGGGCCGACAAAACCTTCACTGGCGGCGCGGAAGTTGTCGATGTTGAGCGCAATTGTGTGGCGCATGACCACGCGGTTGTCCTCGCGCAGCGTGCCGTAGGTGGCATCGTCGACAATGCGGTTGGCGCCGCTCTCGCTGTCGCGCGCGCCACTGTCTGCGCCACGGTTCGCCTCGGGGTTGTCGCCATCAGCCGCGTGACTGTCGGCAGCGTGCCGCTTCTTGTGCGCCGCTTTTTTGGGGTGCTGCACGGGCGTACGGGCGGCAGGCGCTGCGCCAGTCTCGCCGGCGGGTGCATTCTCTGCCGGCGGCACGCTCGCGCCTTCTGGGTGCAACGGCTCTTCGCTCATGAAACCTCGGTATTGACTATCTGGACAGGTGCGGCCAGTGTGGCGGCGTATTCGCGCACCGCTTCCTGCCACGGGCGCAGCGTGATGCCCAGCGCGCCAGCCATCTGATTCACAAGCACGGCGTGCAGCGGTGGTGGTGCGGCCCGCTCCCACTCAGCCGCGGCAATGGGCGCAACGGGGATGTGGCCACGGCCGCTGCCCGCGAGCACGGCCTGCGCCAGTTCCATGCGGCTGGCCACACCTTGGTTCACAGGGTGGAAGATGCCGGCGCGCCCAAACTCGAGCAGGCGCACCATGGCCCCGGCGGCATCAGGGGCATAGGTTGGGTTGCCATACTCGTCGCTGATCACACGCAGCGCACCGTGCTTGTCCGCCGCCTCAATAATCTTCGTAGGGAAGTTGACTCCCCCCGCCCCGAAGAGCCAGGCGATGCGCGCAATGATGAGGCGACTGCACGCCGCGGCCGCCGCGGCTTCACCCGCCGCCTTGCTGCGCGCATAGGTTCCGCCGGGCTGCGGCGCGTCATACTCGTAGTAGAAGCGACCTGGTGTGCCTGCGAAGACCTCGTTTGTGCTCACATGCAGCATCTGCGCGTCCACGCGTGCGCAACCTTCGGCCAGCCAGCGCGGCCCCATGGCGTTGACGGCGTAGGTGGCGTTAGGGTTCGCTTCGGCGGCATCTACGTTTGTCCACGCTGCCGCGTTGATGAGTGCATCGGGGCGTGCAGCCACAACGGCGTCGGCCACGCCGGGCAGCGTAATATTGACTTCGGGCATGTCCCAAACCACGGCGGTGTGGCCACGTGCGTCCAGCGCCGCCACAAGTGCGCGCCCCAACTGGCCCAGTCCGCCGACAACGATCACATTCATCTTCGGTATCTTTCGGTAAATGGGGCGGTGGGCAAATGCGGTTCTACAGCAGCGTGATGCGGTTGGCCGGGTCATCGAGCAGGGACGACAGAAGCGGAACAAAGCGCACCGGCCCGAGATAAGTGGACTCAATCTGCGCGCCCTGGCGCTCAATCAGCCATAGCCCCTGGTCGTCGGGATCGGCGCCCACGGGTATGACAAGGCGGCCGCCATCGGCCAGTTGCGTCACCAAAGTGCGTGGCAGCCACGCTGCCGCGGCCGAGATGATAATGGCGTCAAAGGGGGCCGCTTCGGGCCAGCCCGCCACGCCGTCACCCACGGCCAACCTGGGCGCCCACCCGGCTGCGGCCAGCGCACGCGCTGCCTCTTGCGCAAGCGTTGCCGACCGCTCGATGGAGTATACCCGCTCGCCGGGTGCGCCGCCGCTTTGGCGCACGAGCGCGCACAGGATCGCCGTTTGATAGCCCGAGCCGGTGCCGATCTCGAGGATGCGGTCGCCGGGTTTGAGCGCCAGCGCCTGCACCATGAGCGCAACCACGTATGGCTGCGAACTCGTCTGCCCCTCGCCAATCGGCAGCGGCGCATCGTCGTTGGCCTGGCTGCGCAACGATGCGGGCACAAAACTCGCCCTCTCCACCTGCGCAAAGGCCGCGCGCACACGCGCGTCGCGAATTTGGGGCCAGCCGCTGATCCAGGGCAGGTCGCTCTGCCTGGAGACCGGCTGGTGCGCGGGCGTGGACGGCGTCGATTGAGGTGGCTGCGCGTTGTCTCTCACGGTGGCGCGGGCGGCGCAGCGTGATGGCTGGCCGCGGGCGCATTGTAGCATAGGCGGCGGCGAACTGCACCCCAACCCTAACCCCGACTTTGCGCGTCTGCGTCGAGGTTAGCGTTGGGGTTGGAGATGTCAGGAGACGCGCTGCAACTCCTGCAGAATTGCGCCGGGCAGCCAGCGGCGGTAGGGGAAGACATCCACAAAGCCCATGTGGCCGCCCGTCGCCGTAATCTGGATATCGACCTTGTCCGTGGGTGCGAAAGCCTCGATATCCTCCACGGGAATCACGGCATCGTCGCGGGCAGCGATGATGGTTGTGGGCACCTGCAGCCTCGCAATCATTTGCGGCGTGACCGCGTAGTGGTCGAAGTAATCCTGTGCGTCTTTCCAGGGGCTGTAGGCGCGCACCAGTTGCTCGGTCATTGGCACAATGCCGCGCAGCTGCTCTGTGGGCGCATAGTCATACGTATCGGGGAAGAGGCGCTGCTTGGCGCGCAGCGACTGCATCCAGCGCGCGCGGAAATAGAGGCGGTAGGGCGCGATGCTGTCGATAGCGTAGGCCGCCGCCCTCGGTTGCACGGCCGGGCAAATGGCGACAATGCGCTGCAGGTTAGGAATCGCTTCCCGGTTGTGCGCGTCGCCCAGGCGCAGCACAAAATTGCCCCCCATCGAGCCGCCAACCAGAGAAAAGGGCCGATCGCCTGCGAGCAGCGCCACTGTGCGCGTTGCGACGGCCACCTCGTTGAGCAGCGTGGCAAGAAACATGCCCCGGTTCAGTGCGCCCTTGTCAAAGTGGCGATTTGGCCCATGGTCGCGCAGGTTGAGTCTGAAGACGCTGTAGCCTGCCATGAGCAGCGTGTCGGCGATGTGTAGCACATCCGACGAATGACTGCAGCCATGCCAGCCGTGGATGATTTGTACGAGGCCATGCTGGCTGGTTGGGCGCAGCGCGGGATTGTAGTAGCCCAACAGCCGCACCTGGTGGTCGGGATCATAGCCGGTTTCATCCGGCCCGGCATCAATCAGCATGGGCTGTTCGGTGCGCAGGGCGACGCTGTCGGGCGGGGGACGGCGCGCAAGCAGGGTCTGTACGGTCCCCTGGCGCACAAAGCGGCGCGGGCCAAAGAAGACCCCGTTGCCGTTCGCATCTGCAGGTGCGTGATTGGCGTCTGTCGCGGCGGGATGCCACACAAATGTACGTGCCATGAGAGCTCTCTTCTTCTACCTGTGGCAGGACAGTCACGTGCAACACGTCTGGTTGCTGCTGTACAGACGGATCGGGGCGTTTCTCCAGTTCCAGGAGCGATACGGATAACCAGACCATTCTACGCCTTGCCGGCTGCGATTGCACGCGTTGCATGGAAGAGGGTGCACTTCACTTTGGTGGCGCAAGCAACCTCACCCCCGGCCCTTCTCCACAACATTGGCTATACTTTACCCGCAAGTTGCCGCGTCTCGAGATGAGTGCGTTGCCGGGGCCGCCGAGGGTTGAAACCCCCGGCTAGTCAACTCAAGTCCACTCAAGTGGACTGACGGCTGGAGACCAGCCTCATGCTGCATCGCACTGGATTTCAAGCCGGATAGGCATTGGGGTAGCGCAACCACGTACCCTGCAGCGTAGTCCACTTCAGTGGACTTGGGTTGGCTAGCCGGGGGTTTCAACCCTCGGCGGCTCCGACGCACCGAGTCCCATTGCCGCAACAATTCGACACCATGCATGAACTCCATGCGGTGACCGCGGCAAGTCATCCAATGCGGCAACTTGTGGGTAAAGTATAGCCAGAACGGAGAGGGGGCCGGGGGTGAGGTTCCTCTGCGCGTCACCACAATGAAACGCACCCTTGGATGATGACGCGCCGGGTATGACCACCTCAACTCTCTGCACCAGCGCGCCTCTGGTACAATGGGGCGGACGCCACCCGCACCATTCCATGCGCAAGGGGAAAGCATGATATCTGCAGAGGAAGTTCTCCTCATTCGCAACGCCGATATGTTGGTGACCATGGACGCGCAGCGCCGCGAACTGCGCGACGGCGCGCTGCTGGCGCGCGGCCACGAGATCGCCTGGGTGGGGCCAACCGCTGACCTGCCGCCCGACCTGGCCGCTTCGGCCACGCGCACGCTGGACGCACGCGGCCGCCTGGTGATGCCCGGCCTCGTCAACACCCACCACCACTTCTACCAGACCTTGACGCGCGCCGTGCCCGCCGCACAGGACGCCGTGCTGTTCGATTGGCTCAAGACACTCTACCCAATCTGGGCCGAGTTGCGCCCGGCAGATGTCCAGGTGAGCACGCGGCTGGCGCTCACCGAACTGTTGCTCAGCGGCTGCACAACCTCGAGTGATCACCATTACCTGTGGCCCAACGGTTCGCGCCTCGATGACCAGTTCGAGGCCGCCGAGGCCGTGGGCGTGCGTTTCCACGGCGCGCGCGGCAGCATGAGCCTGGGCGAAAGCCAGGGCGGCCTCCCGCCCGACCGTGTGACGGAGGATGAGGAGAGCATTCTGCGCGACTGCCGCCGCGTTGTCGAGCAGTACCACGACGCCGGCCGCTACGCCATGCGCCGCGTGGTCATCGCGCCGTGCAGCCCTTTCAGCGTCACGCCCGACCTGATGCGCGCCAGCGCCGAACTGGCGCGCAGTTTTGGCCCCGCTGCCAATGTCCATCTCCACACGCACCTGGCCGAGACGCCCGACGAGGACGCCTTCTGTCTCGAGCGCTTTGGCTATCGACCCGGTGCGTATGCCGAGCGCTTGGGATGGCTGGGCGACGACGTGTGGCACGCCCACTGCGTGCACCTCAACGCGCACGAGATTGCGCGCTTTGGTGCAACAGCAACGGGCGTGGCCCACTGCCCCAGCAGCAACATGCGCCTGGCCAGCGGCATTGCCCCCGTGCGCGCCATGCGCGACGCGGGCGTGCCCGTCGCTTTGGGCGTGGACGGCAGCGCCAGCAATGACGGCAGCCACATGCTCGCCGAGGCGCGCCAGGCCATGCTCTTGCAGCGCGTGATGGGCAATCCCAACGCCCTGGGCGCGCGCGAGGTGCTTGAGATTGCCACGCTGGGCGGGGCCGCGGTGCTTGGCCGCGACGACATCGGCGCGCTGGCCCCCGGCATGGCCGCGGACATTGTTGCGTTTGACCTGCGCGCGCTTGCATATGCCGGCGGCGCGGTGCACGATGCCGTGGCGGCGCTCGTTTTCTGCCAGCCGCAGCCTGTGGATTTCGCGATCGTCAATGGGCGTATCCTGGTCGAGGATGGCGCACTGCGCCACGTCGACGTCCCGACGCTGGTGCAGCAGCACAACGCCGCTGCGCGCGGGCTGCTGCAGCGTGCCGGCCTGCGCGCCTGAATACGAACATCGCAACGCGAGGGCGCAGAGGAAACAAAGAAACGCAAAGAACAATGCCTACGCGCGACCTTGAGGTCATTCTCACACACGAACACGCGGATATGGACGCGCTCGCCTCGCTGCTGGGCGCGGCGCTCCTCTACCCAGGCGCTATCCCCGTACTGCCCCACCAGATGAACCGCAACGTCCGTGAGTTCGCTTCACTCCACCGCAACCGCTTGCCCTTCGCACCGGCGGACGAGTTGCCGCGCGGCGTGCGCCTGCGCAAAGTGATCCTGGTGGACACGCGTGCCCTCAACGCACCGCGTGCGCTTGCCGCCGACTGTGAGGTAATGGTCATCGACCACCACAGTGCGCCGCCCGATGAGGTGATTCCGCCCAACTGGCAGATGACGGGCGAAGCCACAGGGGCGAATGCGACGCTGCTTGTTGAGCGCATTGCCGCCGGCCACATCGAGATCAGCCCCGTCCACGCCACGCTGCTGGCGCTGGGCATCCACGAGGACACGGGCAGCCTCACCTACAGCGCGACCACTCATCGCGACGCCGCTGCACTGGCGTGGCTGCTCGATGCGCAGCGCGGCGTCAACATGGATGTGCTCAACCAGTTCCTGCATCATCCCCTGGGGCCGGGGCAGCGTGCGCTGCTGACGCAACTGATTGACCAGAGCGAGTTTCTCACAATTCAGGGGCACACAGTGGTGATCGCCCAGGCCGAAGCCGCGAGCCTGGGTGAGGAGATCAGCGCCGTGGCGGCGCGCCTGCGCGACTACCACGAGCCCGACGCCGTTTTCCTGATTGTCGACATGCACGAGTTGGTGCAGGTTGTGGCACGCAGCAGCACCGACGAGATTGACGTGGGCGCGGTGGCGCGTACGCTGGGGGGCGGCGGTCATGCGCGCGCCGCCGCGGCACCTGTACGCGGCCAACCGATGGCGACGATCCGCGACGAGATCGTACGGCTGCTCAACGAGCAGGCGCGCGCCGCCGTTACCGTGCGCGACATCATGAGTGTGGGCCGCCCACAGACGCTTCTCCCCGACATGACCATCAACGATGCCGCGCTGCTCATGCGCCGCTACGGCCACGAGGGCTTCCCTGTGGTGGCGGCTGCGCCCTCAACCGCAGGTGGTGACGAGTTGCTCGGCGTGCTCACGCGGCGCGAGGCCGACCGCGCGCTCACGCATGGGCTGGGAGGCGCGGCCGTGCGGCGCTTCATGCGCGCCGGGCCCATTTGCGTGCGCCCCGACGACACAATTCCGCTCCTGCGCCGCACCATGATCGACAGCGGCTGGGGCCAAATTCCGGTGGTGGACGACAATGGCGCAATCATCGGCATCGTCACCCGCACCGACCTCATCAAACTCTGGGACGAGACGGAGCCGCCTGACCGCCGCTCACGCGAGATGGAGCGCCGCCTTAGCCGCACGCTGAGCCCGCTGCAGCACAGCCTGTTGCGCCTCGTCGGCTCCGAAGTGCACGCCATGCAGTACACCGTCTATGTGGTGGGCGGCTTTGTGCGCGATTTGCTCCTGCTTTCGGAATCGGCCCAGTTCGAGAGCTTTGACCTTGATATCGTGATAGAGGGCGACGGCATCGCCTTTGCCGGTCGCATGTGCACCACCTATGGCGGTCGCGTGGTGCCCCACAAGCAGTTCGGCACGGCCAAGTGGTTGCTCAACGACCCCGACGCGCCGCCCCGGCTCGATGTGCTCTCCGCCGTGCTCGGCATGCACGTAACGCAGGACGACTTGCCGCAGCACCTCGACTTTGTGTCGGCGCGCACCGAGTTCTACACCGCGCCCACCGTCCTCCCTATAGTGGAGAGCGGCAGCATCAAGCTTGATTTGCACCGGCGCGACTTCACCATCAACACGCTCGCGCTCTGCCTTAATCCCGACCGCTGGGGACAACTGCTGGATTTCTACGGCGGCCTGGCCGATCTGCACGCCGGGCTTGTGCGCGCCCTGCACAGCCTCAGCTTTGTGGATGACCCGACGCGCATCCTGCGCGCCGTGCGCTACGAGCAGCGCTTCGGTTTCCAGGTTGAACCGCGCTCGCTCGAGTTGCTTGCCGATGCGCTGGAGATGCTCGACCGTGTGACGCCTGCGCGCATACGCCACGAGTTCGAGCGCATGTTGCAGGAGCCGGACCCCGAGCGCTACTTGCAGCGATTGGATGAATTGGGCGTTCTTGCCCAAATCCACCCTGCGCTGCACATGAGCGCCTGGGCAACGGATGCGATGCAGTGTGTGCGCGCCGCCTACCGCAGCCCGGCGCATGCACCGCTGCGCACCGAGCCGCTCGAACGCCTCTACTGGGCCATAGCTGCCTGGCCGCTAACGACCGCCGAGGACGAGGTGCTTTCGGCACGCCTGGGGCTGCGCCAGGCCACGCAGCGGCTGGTGAGGTCGGTGCGCAGATTGCATGCCGCCCAGCCCCAACTGGCCGATCCTGCCCTGCACCCCGGTGACGCCGTGGAGTTGCTCGCTGACGCCGAAGCCGCAGACATTGACCTCTATGGCCTGCTGTGCGAGGATGATCAGGTGCAGAAGGTGCTCAGCGCCTATGTGACTACATGGCGCAAGATTCACGCCGAGATGGACGGCAACGATCTCAAGGCGCTGGGCATTCCACGCGGGCCAATCTACAGGCGGCTGTTGCGCGCGCTGCGCGCCGGACGGCTCGACGGCAGCGTCACCAGCCGCGCCGACGAGGAGGCGCTTGTGAAGCGGTTGTGGGAGGCCCAGCGCACAGCGGATGTCCAGCGCGTCACCGCCACCCAGCCGAGCGACGATTGAAGCGATAGTGCAAGCTGGGTGCGCATGCGCTTGCGGCGGGCGATGGGCACTCAATGCGGTCTGCAAAGTGTGGAGACCAGGGGGACTTCCACTGCGACGCGGCCGGAATTGCGCAAAATGTGCGCGAGCGCGTTGCCGGTTCGGTGCGCGGCGCGCTGTTTGCTACAATGCGTGCTGAACGGTTACCAGCACGCTCTGGAAAAGAGCCACCATGGAGCAACTGGAATTCTGGACAAATGTCGCAGTGGTCGTGCTTGGCATTCAGTGCTTTGTCATGCTGATTGTCGCCGTGGCGCTCAGCTATCTGCTCGTGCGCGTTATGAGTGTGATACACGCCAAAACCGAGATCTATGCAGCCAAAGTGCAGCAGGTGACGCACACCGTCAACGAGCGCACGCAGGTGTACAGCGAGAAGGGCATACAGCCCGTTCTGGCTGTGCGCAAACAATCGACACGCGCCGGGCAGACGCTGCGCAGCCTCTTTGGGCGGTAATGTGAGGCATCGGTGATCCATCAGGCTGAGGATGCAAGCAGAGGACGGAAGGTATGAGTGACCGTATGAAATCAGTGATGATTGGTGCGTTGTTTGGCGCAGCGGTTGGCGCGATCTTTGGGCTGATCATCGGCGAGGCCAACGACTCGCAGGTGGCCGTCAAGCGCAGCAGCCTGGCCACTGTCTCCCCCGCCGATTACATGAAGATCGGCATATCAGTACTCACTCTGGCGCGAGAGTTCGGCTCCATGCTCAAGAAGAGCTAGCGTCGCCTCGCTATGCGCGCTGCAATGACACCGTGTGTCGATTGTTCAACCCAACCGTTGATATGCGCATCGTACAAAGGAGTACGCCTTGTCCACACCTGGTAGCGCCGAACGCCCCCTGCGGGTTGCCATCATTGGCGCGGGACCCTCTGCGTTTTATGCTGCGGGCTCGCTTCTCAAAGAGCCCAATCTCACCGTTTCCATTGACATCTTCGAGCGGCTGATTGCGCCCCATGGCCTGGTGCGCTATGGCGTTGCGCCCGATCACCAGAACATCAAAGCGGTTTCCAAGATTTACGACCGCACCGTGGCCGAGCCGAACGTGCGCTATTTTGGCAACGTCGAGTTTGGCAGGGACATTATTCTTGAAGACTTGCGCCGCCACTATGATCAAATCATCCTGGCCGTGGGCGCGCAGTCCGACAGGCGGCTGGGAATCCCTGGCGAGGATCTGCCCAACTCCTTCTCGGCTACCGAATTTGTGGCATGGTATAACGGTCACCCTGACTACACGGACTTCAATCCCGATCTCTCTGTGAGCAGCGCGGTGGTGGTGGGCGTAGGCAATGTGGCCATGGACGTGGCGCGCGTGCTTGCGAAATCGGTGGATGAACTGCGCGACACCGACATGGCCGACGGCGCGCTCGAGGCGCTTGCCGCCAGCCAGGTCAAGGACATCTGGGTGCTGTCGCGGCGCGGCCCGGCACAAGTGAAGTTCACGAATGCTGAAATACGCGAGTTCGGCCACCTGGCGATTGCTGATCCGATTGTGCTTGAAGATGAGATGCACATCGACAAGACCAGCCTCAAGTCGATTGAAGGCGACACGGCGGCGCAAAAAAACATCGACTACATGCGCGCCTACGTTGAGATGGGTGCAACAAGCAAGAAGGCGCGGCGCGTCCACTTCCGTTTCCTCATTTCGCCCGTGGAGATCCTGGCGGGGCCGGACGGCAAGATTGCGGGCGTGCGCTGCGAGCGCAATAAACTTGTGCCCACCGAGGATGGCGACATGAAGTCGGTTGGCTCCGGCGTCTTCGAGACGCTGCCGGCCGGCATGGTGCTGCGCTCAGTCGGTTACCGCGGCGTGCCGCTGCCGGACATTCCTTTCAACAACCGCAACGGCACCATCCCCAATCACGATGGGCGAGTGACTGACGAGAATGGCGTCGTGGTCCCGGGGCTGTATGTGGTCGGCTGGGCCAAACGCGGGCCGACCGGCGTGATCGGCACCAACAAGCCCGATTCGCAGGCGACCGAGGCCGAAATGATCGCCGATCTGCCGTCACTCAATCCTGCGCCCGAGCCGGATCCCGCCGCCATCATCAAGTTGCTGGAAGAGCGGCACGTGCGTTACGTCAATAACGCCCAGTGGGACCAGATTGACCAGCTTGAGCTAAGCAAGGGCAAGGCGCAGGGGCGGCCGCGCGTCAAATTTGTTTCCAAGGCGCAGATGTTCGCCGCGCTCGAGCCGGTCGCGCCCGCTGCGCCCAAGATTGAACTCGAGCGGCCCGCGCCGCTTGACGATCACCAATCCGACATGGTGACAATCGAGTAGGCGCAAACCGACACAGTGGGGACATCGATCACGTGGTGGACACAACAGACTTCGACGGAAAGTCGAAGTCTGTCTTATGGGTGGTTACTCGGCAGGTTGCTGCGGCGGCTGCTCGCGCTCGGCCACAATTTGGTCTACGACACGCCGCAGCATCTCCGCCGGCTGTGCGCCGGAGACGAGGTACTTGTTCTCGAGCACCAGCGCGGGCACGCCGCTCAGGCCATAGCGAACGGCTAACGCAATGTCAGCATCCACCTGGCGGCTGTAGTTCGGATCATGCAGCGCAGCAGTGAAGCCTCCGGCGTCCAAACCCACCTCGGCGGCCAACTGAGCCAGCACCCGCTGGTCATCAATCTTCTGCGCCTCATCCCAATAGGCGCGCATGATGCGGTCATGATAGGCCGCGCCGCGCCCTTGGGCCTCGGCGTACTTCGCGCCCACCAGCGCCGGGCGGCTGTCAATGCCGAAGGGGCCGGGATTCATCTCCACGCCATAGGATTCGCGGGCTGTCTGCTGCAGGCGCGGGCGCGACGCCTCAATGCGGGCGCGGTAGTCGGGCGACATGGGCGAGCTGCCGTGCGGACGCAGTTCAAACGAATGCCACTGCACCTCCACCGGGTGCGTCTGTGTGAGCGCCTCCAAACTGGAAGCGACGAGGCGGCACCACGGTCAGTTGTAGTCGGACCAAACGTCAATGTGGACGGGGGGACTGTCGGTGTTCATGCGGCGCATTTCTTGTGATTGTGGCGATTTGTCATTGGTGCGATCATTGTAGGGTATGGCTCGTCCCCTGTTTGTAATGCGCAATGCACACGATCGCCACACTGCTCACAACCGCCAGCTTTGACAACGCGCCCCGCGCATCGTAAACTGGCAGCCATGGCGTGCGTCCACGCGTTCCCCCATGCCCCCTTAGCTCAGAGGATAGAGCAACTGCCTTCTAAGCAGTTGGCCGCAGGTTCGAATCCTGCAGGGGGCGCCACACCTCCCCGGCCGATTTGAGCAACTCTATGGCACCCGGTAATACGCCCAACCGCACAAGTTCGCACAGCGCCCTGCACGCCCTGGTCGTGGGCGTGGTGGTGCTGTGCGCGCTACTGCTTGCCTTCGTCGGCAGCGTGCAGGTGCGGGCGCAATCCACACCGGCCGCGCCCGATACGCTTGTGCCCCTCAGCGCGCCCGCCGTTGCGGCTCCCGCTGTGGTTGCTGCGGCGCGTGCCGCCGTCGTGCGCATCGAGGTTGCCGGCGCCTACCGCCTGCCCTACACGACGCCGGGCCGCGTCCAGGCTGCCACCGGCAGCGGCTTTGTCATTGCCGACGCTGACGCCGGTGACGCAGGTGGCGGTGCGGCCACTGTGGTGACAAATGCACACGTTGCCATACGCGGCACTGAGTACAATATCTACTTCGACGGCAGCGTCGATCCAGTGCCGGCACGCGTGCTGGGTGTCTCGGAGTGCTCCGACATCGCCGTCCTCCAGGTGGAGGGCACGGACTTTCCCGGCCTTTCATGGCGGCCGACGACAGTTCAAACGAATGATGTCGTCTATGCGGCGGGATATCCCGGCGGTGTCTTTGACCTGGTGCTCACCGCCGGTTCCGTGCAGGCGGTTGAGGCCGACGACGAAACCGAGTGGGCATCCGTCAAGACGGTGCTTAACCACACTGCGGCCACCGATCCGGGCAGTTCGGGCGGGCCGCTGCTCGATGCCGCCGGCGACGTGGCGGGCATCGTTTTTGCCGAAAGCGGCAACTATGCAGACCGCAACTACGCGATTGCGGCCGAGGATGGCTTGGCGGTGGTCGAGACGCTGCGCTTGGGTGACTCCGCCGAGAGCATTGGCGTGACCGTAGAGGCATTGCCGCGCAATGCAGCCGTGCCCGGCGTGTGGGTCATAGCCGTGCAGAAGGGCAGCGCTGCGGCGCGGGCAAGGCTGCTCCCCGGCGACATCATCCGCAAGCTTGACGTGCGCAACGTGGGGCGCGACGGCACGCTTGCAGAGTACTGCAGCATTCTGCGCGAGAAGGGGGGCAGCCCCCTTGCTCTCCAGGTCTACCGCCCCGACACAGGCCAGGTACTCGAAGGGGAGATTCGCGGTGCGCCTCTTGCCGCCAGCGGGCGCTTCGATGCGGCACTTGTGCCGACGGCCACGCCGCCACCGCTGCCGATGCTGCTGCCCACGCCTTCACCGGACGAGATGCATGATGTGAGCGACGAGACGGGCATTCTCACGCTGCGCGTGCCCCAGCGGTGGCTGCATGTTGAAGACGATCCGCAGCGCGTGGGCACCGTGGTTTTTTCGCCCTCCATGGTTGTGGCCGAGGATGCCCGCGCCTTTGCGGCAGGTCGCGCCCCCTTTGTGCGCGCCTGGGCGCTGCAGCGTGGCGCCAGCACCGACCAGTTTGCCGACGAATTCTTCGACGAGGCCTCCAATATTGCCGACTGCACGCCGCTCGTCAGCACAATTGAAGAGGGCGCGTGGCGGGGCGACGTCCACAGTTTTGGCCACTGCCCTGGATTTGTGGGTGCGCAGTTCCTCGCCGCGATCCTCACGCCCGCCAGCGATGCGTCGGTGGTCGTCTACATCGACCAATTGCTGCCTGTGGGCACGCCCCACTTCTCGCTTGATACGCTCATCGCGCCGCTGGCCGATTCACTGTTGCCGCGCATCCCCTTCTGGGAGCCGCCGCGCGCCGAGGTGCTTGTGGAGGGGCTGAACGTACGCGCCGGGCCGAGCCTCGACAATGCAGTCGTGACCACGCTCCACAGCGGTGAGACACTGCCCGTGCTGGGCAAGGAGAGCGCAGCCTGCAACTGGGTTTACTTCTACTTTACCAACCTCGACGGCTGGTCGAGCGCCGCGCCGCAGTACATGCGGCTGGACCGCCCCTGCGCCGAGGTTGCCGTCATCACCCCTGCCGAGATTGAGGCCTTCAAGGCCGAGCGGTAGGGGCGGCGGTGCGCAGACGGTGTGCCCATTCGCCCCGTTTTTGGGTCGCCGCGCCTCTCTGCGCTACAATCGAAGCATGTGGCACTTCAATGGGGCGGGGCGGCAGTCTCGCCCTTTCGTCTGCCCGGCAACCGGGTCATGACCGCACAATACCCCGCTTCACCCAGGCGACCAGGCTGGCTGCGCCCGGCGCTGATCGCGCTGCTGTTGGGCGCTTTCGCCCTGCGCCTGACCGCACTCACGCAGCAGAATATCTGGTGGGACGAGGCGCGCAACATCGCCGTGGGCTTGCGTCGCCTGGCTGACATTGCCGCCGCGCCTGAGCTCGATATCCAGCCACCGTTTTACTACTACCTGCTGCACATGTGGCTGCGCATCACATCCATCACCATGGCCGACGCGCCCGCAACCATTTCCTGGTTCGCGCGTGCTTTCGGCGTCTGGGCGGGCGTGGCAGGCGTGGCGCTTGTGGCCGTGCTGGCGCAGAGGCTGGCCGGCGCGCGCGCGGCGCTTTTTGCTACGCTGGTTGCCGCTTTTTCGCCCTTCTGGCTGGCCGAGAGCCAGGAGACGCGCATGTACACACTGGCCATCGCCCTGTTGAGTGCGGCTGCATGGGCGCTGCTCTACACGCAGCACGAGGCGCATGACGGGCGGCGGCGGCTTCTGCTGGCGGCCATTGCCGTCTGCTCGGCGGCGGCGCTGCTCACGCACTACAACGCGGTCTTCGTGCTCGTTGCGTGGTATGGCTGGTGGGTCGTGGCGGCACTCAGCCAAGGTGACCGTGCGCGTCGCCTGGTTGAGCTTGTGCTGACAGGGCTGCTCACCGCACTGTTGTTCGCGCCGATTGTGCCGTTGGCGCTGCGGCAGCTGCCCACCTACGCCAACCCGAATCTCACCGTGCCCAGCGTAACCGCCTATGTGGCGCAGAATGTACGCGGCCACCTGGGCGGTTATGCCTTTGACCCGGCGGCGTGGCGCGGCTACGCGGCGTGGTGGCCGTGGGCCATCGTGCTCGTGGCTGGGATGGGGCTGCTGTTGCTGGCCGTTCGCCGTCTGCGCAACGGTGCGCCCGACAGCACGCGCATTTTGCTCGAGGGCAGTTTCCTGCTTGTTTGGTTGCTCGGCGGCCTCGGCCTATACTACATCGCCGTGCTCGACAGAGGCGCATTCAATATTCGCTACAGTGCGCTGGTCACGCCCGCGCTATTCGTGCTCATCGGCGCGGGCATCAGTGGGTGGGGGCGCTGGGCAAGCTGGCCCGTTGCGGCGCTGATGGTGGCAGGATTGCTGCTCTTTGTCCGCGCCGATCTCTATGACACGCGCTTTGCGCGCGAGGACATCGCCGGCGCCACGACCTGGCTGCGCGCCAATACCCGCCCTGGCGATCTGATTCTGGTCGACCAGAAGTACCCTTTTGGCTTCTACTACAAGCGCTACGCGGCCGAACCGGGTGACACACCCACAGGGCCCGAGGTAGCACCCGCGCGCTACCTCTTCGTGGATATCAACGAAGTGGACGCGCGATTGCGCAACTGGGCGCAGGATGTCGGGCGCATCTTCTGGGTGCAGTGGTTTGAGAGTGACACCGACCCGCGCCACGCCGTGCCCTATCTGCTGGGGCAGAGCGGCCGCCCTGCGGGTGAGGAGCTTTTCCAGGGCTGGCGCATCAACTGGTGGGAGATGTCGCCACCCAACCACTTTGCGCTCGCACCAGCGCTGCGGCCCTTCGTGGTCAACTTCGCACGCGCCGTACAGAGCGTCGAGGCGAGCCTGCCTGTAGAGGTGCTATCGGGCGCGAGTATTGATGTGGCGCTGCGCTGGGCGCGCGTCCCCGGCGGCAGCGTGGAGCGGCCGCTCAAGGCACGGGTTGCGCTGTACGACGCCGACGACAACCGCGTTGCCCAGGCCGACGAGCGGCTGCTCAACGACCGTCACGTTGCGCCTGCTGACTGGAACGAGGCTGACCGACCGCTCAATGTCTATCAACTGGTCGCTGATCGCCCGCTTGAGCCGGGCGTGTATGAGCTGCGCCTCCTCGTCTACGACGCCGAAAGCCTCGCGCCGTTGGAGATCATCGACGACGCCGGCAACCCCGCGGGCATCGAAGCGCCGCTGGGCAAACTCACAATCACACCTGCCAGCGCACCACGACCCTGAGTGGTGTGCGGCCATTCATCACCTGATACCGATTTGCACAGCATGATCAAAGCGCGCCTTTACGGCATCCTCATTCTCGCTGCACTTCTCTTCAGCGTCTACACCTTCACCAACGCGGGCCGCCTCCACATTGTGGATGAGGCGAGCCTGTTCGCGGTCACCGAGTCGATTGGCCAGCGCGCCCAGGTGGACACCAACGCGATTGCATGGACGCAGTGGGTGAACAGCCCCGGCGAAGTGTTGGGCGCGTTTGGCCCTGCCGGCGAGGTGTACAGCAAAAAGGGGCCCGCGCCTGCCTTCCTCGCGGTTCCCTGGTACCTGTTGCTGCGGCTGCTCACGCTGCTCAACATTCAAGTGGGGCTGCTCCAGGGCGCGCTGCTGTGGAACGGCGTGGTGACTGCTTTCACGGCCGGCCTGCTCTGGCTGACGGCCGTGCGGCTGCGCTACAGCGACCGAACGGGGCTGCGTCTGGGCCTTCTCTTTGGCCTGGCTACGATTGCCTGGCCCTATGCCACGCAGTACTTTGGCGAGCCGCTGAGCGCCTTCAGCCTGCTGCTCGCGTTTCATGGCATTCTCAGTTGGAAGGAAACGGGGAAGGCGCAGTGGATGGTCGTGGCGGGCGTGGGCGCCGGGATTGCGGTTGCCACCGTAACGGCGCACGCGCTGCTTGTGGCGCTGCTGTCACTCTATGCGATTACCGCCTGGTGGATGCGCCGGCGCACGGCCACCTTGAGTTGGCGCGCCACTCTCTCTGCGGCACTGGCCTACGTGCTGCCGATTGCCGCCGCGGGTGGATTGCTGCTGCTCTACAACTGGATGCGCTTCGGCAGTGCATTCGACACGGGCTACCACTTTGCCGCGGGCGAAGGCTTTACCACGCCGATATGGCGAGGGTTGTGGGGCCTGCTCTTCAGCCCCTATCGCAGCGTCTTTCTGCACACGCCGCTCCTGATTGCATCGTTCGTGGCCGTCGTACCCTTTACGCGCCGCCACCGCCCTGAGGGCATCGTCATCGCTGCGCTCAGCCTCGTGCTGGTGGGTATGTACAGTATGTGGTGGATGTGGTGGGGGGGCTATGCGTGGGGTCCCCGCTTCCTCGTCCCGCTGACACCGCTGTGGGTGCTGCTGCTTGCACCACTGGTGCAGGACTTTTCCGTGGCAGGCAGCGTCGAGTTGCCGCGGTCACGGCGCGTGCTCAACTATGGCTTCGCGGCGCTGGTCGTCGTCTCGTTCATCGTGCAATTAGCGGCCGTGAGCATCAACTTCGTCAACTACGAAACGATGTTGCGCAGCGAATTCTTCCCCACGGATTGGGAGAATCCGCTGGCCTACGGCCCACCTGCGCAAAGCTTGAGCGACTTCTTCCTGAGCCCGGTCTTTGGCCAGTTCCGGCTGCTTGCACGAGGCGGCATGGCCACGAATGCCGACCTGGGCTGGCTTTGGCCGGGAGGCAAGGTGGCCTGGAACGTCCTGTTTGTGGGCCTTGCCGCCATCGTCTCACTGAGTTGGCTGCTGCTGCGCTGGAGCCGCGCCATGCGCAGCGACCGCCCGCAGGATGCGACGCCCAGCCCGCCCATGACCTCGCTGGTGCTGTTGATACCACTCATCTTCACAGGCGCGTGGCTCGGTTCGCTTGCCAAGGATCCCATCTACGGGACGGAAGGCGCAGGCTACCGCGCCGCCATCACCGATATCTGCCGCGGCGCCCGCGCCGATGATGCTCTGCTCACGATTGCGCCGTACAGCTATCATCTCCCCATGAATTGGCTGGGCGGCGACTGCCGCCAAGGCTTGCCCGTCTATGGCTATGCGCTCAACAGCATGGAGCATCCCGAGACCGAAGCGGTGCTCGCGCAGATGCTCGCGGATGCCGGGCGCGTTCTGGTCATCACCGAGGGGATTGCACCGGGCAACCCCGAGAACGGCATTGAGAGCTGGCTGGCCGACAACGCCTACAAGGTTGACGACCGCTGGTTTAATGACAACCGCGCCCTGCGCTATGCCACCGGCGCTGCGATTGAGAAGCTCCAGTACGCGACGCATAACCTGTTTCTGAGTGACCCGGCTGGTAACCGTGTGACCATCGTCGCCTCGCGCGTGCCGCCTGCGGCGCAGCCGGGCGAGGCCATCCCGATTGCTATCCAGTACATGCTGCACCTCCCCGCGGTGGATGACCTGCGCTGGTTTGTGCAGTTGCTCGCACCATCCGGCGCGGCCGTGGCGCAGCTGGATACGGGTACGCGCGACAACCTGAGCGCATTTACCGACTTGAAGGCCAATGAGCTGTACCTTGAAAAGGCCGGGCTGCAGCTGCCCGCGGAACTACCCGTGGGGAATTATCAGGTAATCGCGGGGCTGTACAATCCCAACACGCCGGGCGGGGCACGCCTGCGCGCCGCCGATGGCCGCGAGTACCTCGTCCTTGCCACGCTGACTGTAGCGGAGTAACAAGCGGCGCGCTGAGGCTCTTGCTCGTAGCAGAATCACTTTGAGTCATAGTCATGATGCTGCGACATTTCGCACGCTGGTTCATGCAAGGAGTTGACGGCTTGCTGGCGTGGGCGCAGAGGCGACCGCGGCTTGCCGTCGCACTGGGGCTTTGCGCACCCGTGGCGCTCTTCTACGCGCCGTTGCTGCTTGGCCTGCGCACCTTCCCCGACGGAGACTTCACCCACCACTTCTTCGATTTCAGCCTCTTTCAGATGCAGGCGTTGGCTTCGCTGCGGCTGCCGCTGTGGAACCCGCACACCTTTGGCGGCCATCCCTTCCTGGCGGACACGCAGGCGGCGGTCTTCTATCCGCTGAGCAATCTGCTGCTGGCAATCACCCTGCCGCTGCGCGACCCCGCGTCGCGCCTCTACCTGCTTCAGGTGGAGGCGATTGTGCAGACGGTGCTGGCGGGCTGGTTTGTCTACCTGCTGGTCGCAGAACTGGTGCATGTGCGCTGGGCAGCGCTGGTGGCGGGCGCTACTTTTGCACTCTCCGGCTACCTGGTGTCTTACCCGTCGCTGCAACTGGCGGTGCTGCGCACGGTCATCTGGCTGCCGCTGATTCTGTGGCTGCTGTTGCGCAGCGCGCGTGCACCCACAGGGTGGCGCTGGCCCCTCTGGACGGCGGCGGCAGTGGCGTGCGCGTTCACGGCAGGCCACCCGCAGAGCTTCCTTTACCTTGTCTATGTTGGCCTGACGTGGGCGCTGCTGCTTGTGGGTCTGGCGGCGCGCGATGCCGGATGGCGCGGCGCGGCGCGCCTGGTTGCGGGTTTTGCGGTCGCGGCGCTGCTGGCATTGGGGCTTGTGACGGCCCAACTTCTGCCCAGCATCGAGTTCACCCTGCTGAGCGTGCGCGCCGACGTAAGCTACGCGTTTGTGAGCGGCGGGCTGCCGCTGCGCGACACGTGGCAGTTGCTGCTGCCGCGCGTCTTCACCTGGTACAGCCCGCTCTATGTGGGCGTGGCGGCACTCGCCCTGTGCGCGGCAGCGCTGCTGAGGCTGCGCGGCCGCCGCGCCGAGCGCACGGGTGCAGGCGCGGCTACGCTCTTCTTCACCGCCCTCGCACTGCTTGCGCTGCTGCTGGCTTTCGGCGGCAACGCGTTTTTGTACCCACTCGCTTATCGCGTGGCGCCAGGGTGGGGCTGGTTCCGTGGCCAGGAGCGCGCCGCATATTTGGTTGCGCTGGCGCTGAGTATACTAGCCGGCATTGGCGCGGCGGCGTTGCCGGGGCTGCGGCCGGCCATACGGCGGCGACTGGCTGCGATCTTTGCCGCCGTGATGGTGGCAGCGGCCTATGGCTTTGGGCTGCTTTGGCAGTTGCCAGGCGCCACGGTGCTTGGCAATGCGGGCTATCTGGGCGTGGCGCTGCTGACCATGACTGCGGCCGTGACCGTTGCGCTACTCATCTGGCTGCAAGGTTGGAGTGCACGACGCGGGCTGCTGCTCTATGTAATTACTTTGGTTACCCTCTTTGCGGCCAGCTATGGGCGCAACCTCGACCCCGCCACGCCCGCCGAAAAAGTGCGGCTCTGGCCTGAAGTGGCGGCGGTACAGGAGTCGGTGACGGCGCAACCGACGGCCAATCTCGGGATTCCCGGGCGCGTCTACAACGAGTTCCGCGCCGAGGAGGACTATGCCATGCGGCTGTCGACGCTGGGGGCGGCAACACCCTGGGTGGAGGACCTGTGGGGCAGCAGCCCCTTGCGCCTTGCCCGCTACGCCGCGCTAAGCGCCGATTTTCCGCTCGACCGCTGGTGGCGGCTCTTTGGCGTTGACCATGTGCTTACCTGGCGGCGCGAGCTCTTTGAGCCATCTGCGCTCCTGGATGAATTCCCGCAGGCGACGGACACGACCTATCTGCATCGGCTGGATGAGCCCAACCCGCGCGCCTGGTTTGTGACAACAACACAGGCCGTCGATGATGTGACTGCGCTTACGTTGCTGGCTGACCATACGTTTGACTTGGAGCGTGTGGCCCTCCTGCCCGAAGGCGCAGCCGACGCAAGCCTGCCGGCCGCGACCGCCGCAATCTCTCTCACGCAGCCCGCGCCGGGCCAATTGGGCGTGCGTGTCAACGCCAGCGGACCGGGCTTGCTGCTGCTTGCCGAAAACTGGATGCCCGGCTGGCGTGTGGAGAACCTTGCGGCGGAGCCATCGCGCGAGCCTGTACTGGGCATGGAGCCGTACAGTGTTCTGCGCGCCGACCTCACGCTTGTGGCGGTGCCGCTGCCCGCCGGTGTGAGCACCTTCACGCTGCGTTATGCACCGCAGAGCGTGCGCATCGGCCTCTGGATCAGCGGCGCAGCGCTGGCAATGCTGCTGCTGGGGCTGGCGCTGGTGCGCGCACGGCGTGGCTCTCCATGATGAACCGCAACGCAAGCAGGCTCATTATCGTCGCGATTCTGCTCCTTGCCTTTGGCCTGCGGCTCACACAATTAGGCCACCAGGAACTGCGCGGCGTCATCACGACAATCGGTGGCCGCGCGGGATCGATCCCGGCGCGCGAGACGACGACGTTGTGGGCCGATGCCGATGTGCGTCGATGATACGAGACCACCCGAGCGGTGCGTCCATCAGCGACGGCCGCCAGCATCAGCTCGCGCGCCTCGGTCGAAACGTGAAGCGCCGGCGCACCATAGGGCTCGCGGAATTGTTCGGCG